>CAZPNW010000113.1:0-14542 GCA_964588175.1 uncultured Planctomycetales bacterium | reverse complement strand
ATGAAGTTTTGATTTCCTGAAACGGTATTAGGCCGCTCTAACCCTAACATTCCGCTCATACGCCCATACTCGGTGTCGTATGCTTCACCCATTTCGTCCTGTATCGCCTTTGGCTGGAATTGGATTGTTACCGGCGAAGTTGTGCCGATAGGGGTGAATGTTTTGGAGGTGTCAAATATCTGCGCGTAAGCAGTCCAGTTGCCGGGGAATGTCGCGTTGTAGGTGTTGTTGTAAGGCGCCTGCGGCACGATTATCTGGTCCTGCGATGCTTCAAAAACGCCCCTTTTGTCCGGGGTTTTATTAAAAGCTGTTTTAAGCGCATTGAGGTCATAAGCAGGGGCAGGTGTTGTATTCGCTACCCTGATCTGCATGACCGTGCGAGTATTCGGGCCGAAGCCAGGTTGTGTCGAAGGAGTGCCTCCAGCATCAATTTGGTCCGGATTACCCGTATAGTAGTCATAGCGCGGGTCCAGAGCAGGGAAGGCTGCCGGCGCGTCGTTGTAGAGGATTATGGTTTGTCCTGGGTATTGAGAGAAGTCGACAATAACGTCAGCCCGCTCAGCGCAGCCAATAAGCAGTGAGTGGTCTGTAACGTTGCCGAAATTAAATGCTGTCGCGTTTGTGTTCCAGTTGATAGGTTGATTAGGTATTACCACCGGTGCCGGCAAAAATCCGCCTTCATTGCCGATCTGTATCCATGATGGGCCGGCTGTAGCAGGGTCAGGCACTCCGCCTTCTCTGCCGTCAGTTGACCATGTTGAGGGAAATCCCGCGGTCCTGACAGCGGGAACCATCTTGACTTCTGTGTTTGTTCTGCCGTCTGAAGTGGTTATTGTTGCATCAGCCACATACATGTGCAGGTTGAAAAAACGGTCATCCGCTGCGTTAAGGATACGGAAGCGATAAGCTCTAGGTTCTACCTCTATATAAGGGTAAACAGTACCGTTAACTAAAGGGGTATCCATAAAAGCTTCCATGCCCATTGATGGATTAGGCATGTCAGGGACCTTTGGCGGTTCCCACGGCGCGTAGTTAGGTAACGCGGGATCCGGTTGATAATAAGGATTATCCATCGGAGGATGGGAAATGTTTGTAGTAGGCGGCCAGAACCAGGGGCCGTATTGCCATCTGCCAAAAGCGTTTGTTCCGCTTAAGTCATACGGGTTTTGCGCAGGCACGTAAACAGAAGGCACCCACAGGTCGCCTGTCATTGGCATGCCGGGCATTGAGCCCCATCGCCAGTTCGGGTCCTGCATCATGATCGTATCGGCATCCACAAATGTTCTGTCCTGAATGACCAGGGGAATTCCTATATCAGGAAGCAATTGTTGTAACCCTGGATTAGTTCCGGAATTATTGGTGCCGTTGATCAGGTCTTGTTCGGTCTGGTCTGTGATAACATAACCGGCAGCTTCGCCCGCGTAAACATTAAGGCGCGTGATGCCATAGGCATGGTCGTGGTAGAACATGAGCCGAGCGCTCTGCTGGTTATTATAATAGAAGGTCAATGATCCGTCTCCCGGTTCAGGCATATCCGGGACATTACGTACGCTGACTCCTTTGGGATACTGGGTGTTTTCACCGGCAGGAGTAGTCCATTGGTGAGGTGTTCCGTCGCTGATCCAGGGGACTAATCCTCCGTGTAAATGGAGTGTAGCCCTGTTTTGCGTGTACATTTCTTTCATTCCCGGCATACCAGGCATATCCAGAGGCCCCATACCTGCGCCCATGACTGTGGTGTCTACAGGCAAAAAGAGGTCACCGCCTGCGCCGATAGGAAGAAGGTTGCTGAATTTGATACGAACGGGTTTGTCTTTCGTCGCGACAATGATAGGCCCGAGGTAATGCGGTATATCTACTCCATAAGCCTGTGTCCCGTTTGCTTTCAAAATAGGAGAGCCGTCGGGATTCGTCAGCGCGATATGTTTGCTCACGCCGGCGTTCGCAGCTGTTTCTAACTGGACATACCCGCGTAATAAAGTAGCAGGGAGGTCAGTATGCATTTTTTCTTTATATTGGACGAGCGCTATCTCATAATAGTCTGAAGCGGGAGCTGTAGCCGTAGCCGGATAGCTTGTTGTATCCGCGATGCCGGTAGGGATATATTGGCCAAGGTTATTTATGCCGGCTTCGCCGAGCTTCGGTAATGAGTTGATGAATTTCCTGATGCCTCCTGATAGTGAGCCGGGAGCACCGCCGATAGAAGCCGTAGCAAAAGCGCCTGTTCCAGCAGTATCTGCAATGGTAATGATGGGGGCGGTATAGCCGCTTCCTCCGTTAGTAAGTGTGATAGAAGTTACGACACCTGCTGTAATTGCCGCGGTAGCAGTAGCGCCTGTTCCTGTCCCGTAAGCGTCTGATATATCAACGACGGGAGCTACATAGTCGCTTCCTCCGTCGGTAAGTGTAATGCTGGTGATCGAGCCTTTGGGCATCGGGCTGTTGGCGTAGTTGGGGTACGGCCCGAAATAATGAGGGACTTCAACCGGCATTGGCATTTGAGCAAATACAGAGCCTTGACAAAAACCGCAGACGCTCATGACTGCGATCAAGATCAAATTGAGCCATTTAGAAAGAAAGAGGGTTCGTTTCATTTTGCACCCCCTTGAGTTTTGTTTTCAGCCGCGAGTTTCTTCGAGAGAGCGGCGGCGCGGGCGGCCCGGTAATTTTTTGAGGCATCTTTTCTTTTTTTGATCAGGTCCATCCGTCTCTTCATGTCTTGAGTGACTCTGTCATGTTTAAGATTACGTGCTTCTTGCAGTTTTGCTTTATCTACCCCTTTTGGTGCCGTGTTTGTTTGATCGTTTGTTTGTTGTTGCGCGTAACTCCGGCTCGCCATAAAGAAAAGGGCAGATGCCGACAACAGCGTGAAGAGAAGAAGCAGTATTTTCCTCTTGCTCATTGCAACCTCCTTGTTTAGAAAAGATTAGTTGTTGGTACTAAAGTCTTCTCTGACTTTTATGTTATATATGAGGCATTCGTCCTTGAATGCCTGGTATTGTCGTCGAGAATATTAGTTAATATTGATACTCTAGTATTTCTATGGAATTATTATAGAGCAAATAAAATAAAGAGCAATTGGCTAATTCCGCTTTTTATTGACTTTTGGTATTCTTATAAAATTGGTTTTCTAATTAAGTCGAAAGGTTTAAGTACAAATTGTCATGCCCGAAGGTATTAATCGGGCATCCAAAAAGATTGCTTCACCCCTTCGGGGTTCGCAATGACACAGAGTTTTATTTCAAGACCCGGTCTTGGCTGTAATTGAAAACTAACAGTTAAGACCGGGTCTTATTTGCCGAAGAGGTAGTCAAGTTGGTCGGGGGAGAGGTTGGAAGAAAGGTCGTTAAGGAATTTTTTGCCGAATGCCAAGGCAGCCTCAGTACTTTTTTCTTGAGCAGGGATCTCAAGCCGGATCATGAGGCCGGCTTTTTTTGTTTGGAAAACAGATGCCCAAAGTTCTTTCAGTTTTTGCCCTGTCCAACTGGTGATCTTCTTGTCGATACACAGCCAATATAATAAAACTATCCCTTCATTGCCTCTTTGGGTATACAGTGAGATCGCTTTAAAGCTTCTGCCGGCGACCTTGAGTTCTGTGTCGGTGAGTTCTTTTACTTTATATCCGGAAGCGCTAAAACATACTTTAGGATTGTGGAAGTTTCCCGCGTCCAAGACAAGGAAAAGCAGGTTGTTATCGTTTTTATCCGTATAAATGCGCGCGAAGATGTCGCTTAAAAAATTATAGCGTTCATCATCGGTGTTAAACTCTTTAGAGATATCTTTACTGCTCCAGTCAGCCGCGGTTTCGGGGATGCGTATTTGATCCAAAATATTAAGGCTCTTATATTTTGCTTTGGGCAGGGCAAAGCTGACGATAATTGCCAAGGCGAGTATTATAATTATGACGAATGGCTTTTGTCGGTTCATGAAAGTGATTCCTCCGCAGTTGCCGCGCTCATGCGCAGGAATGAGTCTATCCCCATAAGCCCCAGGGTCATGATAATAAATACGATTATTCCGCTGGCATCGTGAAAAAATCCCTGTCCGGCCTTTTCTCCAAAATAAAAAGTGACCAGGCAGAGGCTTAAGACCCGCATAAGGTTGCCGATGAGTGCCAGGGGAACTATTGATATTAAGAGGATAATCTTATTGGTCCGTTTTGCGTTACTGAGGTAGACATACACCAGGCCTAAAGATGCCATGGTGATCAGCGAGCGGAATCCGCTGCAGGGTTGGCCCATGAAGATCTCATGACCGCCGATCGATAAAAGTAAACCTTCACGTATAACCGGAAAATGAAAAGAGCGTAAAATAAAGCTCGTGACAACGGAGATCCCGTAACGCATCGGCAGGGTGATCGAATCAAGGATGCCCAAAGGAGGCGGTACAAGTAATAAGAGATAGTGGATGGGGAAAAAAAGCAGGCGGGTGACTTTCATGCCGTAAAGATAGAGTACTAAACCTGACAAAACCGGAATAAGCGAGAGGGTGGTAATGAATAAATAATCGAACTTCCAGCCGAAAATGAACATGATGATGCCGGTAATGATCAGGGAAAGGCTGATAGATGTTTTGCTGGGTTTATAGTGTTTTAAAAGGTTTTTGATCTGCTCGCGCTTGCGCCATACCAGCCAAAGTGAAACAGGTAATATGAAATAAGCGTGGGTATAGTCGAGGGCGTTCCAACGCTCCTTGTAAAGCGAGAAAAAAGCAGGGGCGTAGAGTATTGTCACCAGCGACCAGATTATGTAGTGGGATAGATTTGCCATAGAGGTAATTATAGCATGAGATGGTATAAAATACAAACTGGGTTTGGGTTAAGGTAAAGATTTTAGTTTGGTTGTTGGGTCATGGTTAGGGTTTTATTAAGTTGATGAGTTAAGGTGTTGCCTTTTGAACTTGCTCCATGATTCTGATAACTTGTAAATCTGCCGTCCAGCTATATCATAAGATTTAATTAATTCTTCGCATAAAACAATATTTAAATAATTGGGATAAATATCTCTACATTGACTTAAAGATACAATTGTTTCATTACATTCTGCCATTGCATCAGCAAGGTATTTTTGAAAACCAAATTTTTGTTGCCTCTTGGCATAACCTTCAGCAATTAATCTTGGAATGGCTTTTGCCGCTCTAGCTAGTTGGTCTTTTAAATCATATTTCTCGGATTCTGGCAGGTTAGTGATAATCTTTGTCATTACAATTATTGCAGATTTATAAGTGTTTTGATATACGATTAAATCGGTAAAACTTACTATTTTCTTTTCCATGGGATCCTTTCTTTTACTAACAACGTAACCTAACTACTAAACAAATATCTTTACCTTTACCCTGGCCTATTTTCCCTCCTCATTAACAATAGACGTTTGAAAAAGCTAAATCTAACAAAGATTTTTAGATTCCCGCATAAACAGTAAGTAAGCAAGGCGGGAATGACGTGGGGTGATAGTAAGTAAGCGAGGCAGGACCATTGTCATGCCCGCGTGCTTACTCGGCTCTAGGCGGGCATCTGAGGTTGTTTATTTACGCAAAAAAAATAATTGACTTTTTAAGGATACGTGGTAAACTTAAAACAAGTTTGTAAAAGTCTTTAATAATAAAATATTCAGGAGAAAATTATGTTAAAAAAATCCGTATTAAGTTTTTCGCTGTTTTTATTCATTTCCTTTCTGCTTCCGATGATCGCTCAGGCGACTGTACCGGATCCAGGGCAATTTGGTACCGTAAATTTTGATACGTTCTGGCAAGACTTATCAAGCGCTAACTATGCGTTTGGGATAAATTATTCAAGCCAGACCGGTAATGGTTTTACTGCAACGATTACGCGGGATGTCTTTCAAGAGGGTGAGATAAGCCAGTCTGATTTTTTAGGCCCATATATTTTAGAAGACTCCGGATTACGCGGAGATTACAGGCCTGCTGACAATCAGTTTGGAACTATTCTTGCAGTACCGCAAAGCTGGGCATCATTTCAGTTGGAGGGGCAGGATTTTGATATAGATGCCTATCATATGACTTACGCTAAATTTTTTGAGAATAACGTTTATGTCGGTTCGAATTATTTTTATGGTAATACAATGCTCCCGGCGTCAGTTACTATTGCTAATGATAATACGCTTAATCCTACATTACAATGGAATCCTGTGAGCGGAGCCACTGAGTATGTAGTATTTGTTTGGCAGGGAGATAAGAATTTGATCGATGATGCTTCCGGGACAAAGTATGTAGATATATCCGCCCGGGTTAAAGAATTTTCCACAAATGATGGTACTGGCGCGATAGCATTTGACGGGACGCAGTATGCCTTGAATCTTGCCGGTGATGCGGGATTAAATGGCGGAAGTTATCTCTGGTCGGTTTACGCAACTGGTGCATCTGACCAAAAATTGTTAGATGGCGGCAGTATTACCGGTGGACGGCTTACGGTAACTCCTGAGCCTGTCAGCGGCCTGTTATTTCTCGTGGGCGGAGCTTCATTAGCAGGAATAAGGAAGTTGCGTAAGAAGTAAAATAGAGTAATTTTTCAAGACCTGGTCTTTTTTGTAACTAAAAGTTACATTTCAAGACCAGGTCTTGTTGTTTTAAAAACGGGGACACGTACAAAAAACGTACATGTCCCCGTTTTTTTTAATTATTTTCGTTAGATTTGGCGTTCTCAAACGTCTATTGTTAGTGAGGGGGTATGTATTGCGTGTAATCGTTTACTAACAATGGAGGTGAATATGGGGAAAAAGGTGGTTGTTTTGTTGTTATTAGTGCTTGGTTTAATGTTGTGCGGGCAGAGAAATAGTTTTGCTGATCAGGAGTTTACCTTTATAGTAGAGCAGGACGCCTGGGTCAATGAGAGTAATCCGGATGAGAATTATGGGAACAGTACCTATTTGTCAGTAAAAGACAGGTCTGGCCTGGCTGAAGCGTATTTGCGATTTAGTGATGCTGACTTGGGACTCTTAAAAGGGCTCCAGCTTACTTCCGCGACACTTTTCTTGAATCAATACCAGTATAATTATTCTCCGGGAGATCAAATTCAATTGCACAAAGTGGTGTCAGGTTGGAGTGAGGGGGCGCTCTCTTGGAATGCAAAACCGCTCTATGAAGCAGAAAGTATAAGTTCGATCAATTTAACTGAAGGTAATAATGTTTGGAGAGAGTGGACTGGTTTGGAGAGTTGTGTAAATTCCTGGGTAAATGGGCAAAATTATGGTTTAGCTTTTGAAAATAATAAAGATGGACAAAGCAATGAGCTATTCGCGCGGTTTTACAGCTCTGAATCGTTAACTCAGGATGCGCGGCCGTATTTGCGTGTTACCGCGGCACCGGAGCCGGTGAGTAGTTTGCTGTTTCTTGTAGGTGGGGCATCATTGGCAGGAATGAGGAAGTTACGTAAGAAGTAAATAGAGTAATTATTCAAGACCCGGTCTTGGCTGTAACTAAAAGTTACCTGTTAAGACCGGGTCTTTTTTTGTGCGCTCTCATTTTAAGACCAGGTCTTGGCTGTAGCCGAAAACTACTTGTTAAGACCTGGTCTTTTCTGTAACTAAAAGTTACATTTTAAGACCAGGTCTTTTTTTGTGCGGTTTTCTGCGGCAAGACCGGGTCTTAACAGGGCAATAAAAAAGCGGAGGATGTTATCCTCCGCTTTAAAATCTTGAAGTCTTTAAGTTATATTTTTTTCATGCGCGTTCTTGCTGCTAATGTTGCCGCGCCGGTTAAGAATAAGATCATGCTGACCGGTTCAGGAACCGGATTGACATGGAAGTTAACGATTCCGCCATATTCTTTTAATTGCCCGCCCGCGGTTTTATCCTGTAATAATGACATAGCGCTTACGGTCCAATCGCCGGCTTGCCTCATGGTATTTTCCCAGTAAGATTGTGAGAAGCCGATCCAAAGGTCATTGTTTTTTCCCAGATAGAATTTCGCGTATGATTTGTCAGAAGGTGTGCCGTCCCATGTCCACATAGTGGAGGTGGAACTGCCGCCAATTTTATAGTCTGAAGCATAATCACCATTGAATTGTATGTACAGCCATGGTTGTTCGTTCCAGTTAAATGTAGCCTGAGACACGGAAGGAACAACGCCATTGGCATTGGTCATCCAGAGTGAGGCATAGTTGTTCAACTCAAACGCAGCAAAAGCATTTCCCGTCACAAAAAGCAGGGAAACAAGAGAAAAAACCAGAATCGCCATTTTCTTTGTTTTCATTTAAATCTCCTTTAATTAAGTTTAATTTTTTAGAAGGATTAGAACTTATATATAAGTATAATAATAATTGTTAGATTGTCAAGTTATATTTTTGAAAAAATGATGATTTTTTTACGGTGGAACAAAGTCTATAAAAAGTGGAAAAAGAAGCTTTACTTTTTTGTTGATTTGTTTAAAATGTACGCTATACTATTATAACTTCGCAACTCAATTCAAATCAAGGGCTTTATCGTTTCTTTCAAACATTTTCGCAAACCTTTTTTAAAGAAAGGAAATCACCATGGGCAGAAGGGCGCAATTTATTGTATTAAATCTGGTTTTCCTCAGTTTTTTTATATTTTCCGGTAACGGTTTTTGTCAGACACCTTCTTCTCAGACAGCTGGCGGGTTGACCAGGCAAGAGAAAGATATCGAGAAAAAACGTGACCTTGAAAAGAAAATAGAAGCTCAGAAAGCGAGCGGCGTGCAGGCTACGGAAAAAGAGGTCATTCCCGAAGATTCCGGCCCTACAGTAGCGGTGAATACGATCACGGTTGAAGGAGCTACCTTGCTTGACGCGGCAACGCTCAAGCAGATCACCGCTGGCTATGAAGGTAAAGCGTTAAGTTTTAGGTCCATGCAAAAGGTCGCTGACCTGATCACTGATGAATACCGCAAAAAAGGTTACGTTACTTCCCGCGCGTATATCCCCCCACAGACTGTTAAAAGCGGCAGTTTGATCGTGCGTGTTGTTGAAGGAAAGCTCGGTACAATGGAGGTCAAGGGGAATAAATATTTCAAAACTTCTGTTTTAGAAAAAAAGATCAATGTCAGCCATGATGGTTATTTTGATTATTCAGCTTTACAGCGTTCATTAGTGTATATTAATGAGCATCCTGACCGGAAAGCCAAAGCAGTGATCGTTCCCGGTAAGGCTCCGGGCACTACCGATGTGGTCATTGATGTGACCGACCGCCTGCCGTTACACGCGGGTATTACCTATGATAACTATGCTTCACGCTATTTAGAGAGAAACAGGTATTCGTTGTTCCTTGAGAATAATAACCTGCTTGGTTTTGATGATAAGCTTTATGTTAAAATCTCAGAGGCTGAAGGAAACCGTATGCATTTACAGCAGGGAAGATACAGTGTTTTTATTCAGGATGATTTTGAAATAGGCGCTTATGTCGTAAATAGCAGAACAAGGTTAGGAAAAGAATTCAAAGACCTGGATGCTAAAGGTAAAGCGCAGGTTTACGGGATATTTTTGAATAATCAGCTTATCCGCAAGGATAATCTGGATTTACGCCTTACTTCCGGATTTGATTATAAAAATATTAAGAACTATCTTTCCGGTGAGCAGACTTCTAAGGATATGGTTCGGCTGCTAAAGCTGGGATTAGATGCCGATATTACGGATGCCTGGGGCAGAACGATCATCACTCCGGAAATTGGGCAGGGGTTGCCTGATTTTATGGGCGGTATGGATGATAAAGACCCGGGCGCTTCCCGCGCCGGCGCAGGCGGCAAATTTACAAAGTTTAATTTTAATGCTTTCAGGCTTCAGGCTCTGCCGTATTCTACGACATTGCTTTGGAAGAATAGCGGGCAATTTACCAATAACGCGCTGGTGGCTTCAGAACAATTTCAGATCGGCGGCCCGATCAGTGTACGCGGATATGGCCCTGCGGAATTCTCCGGAGATAGAGGGTTTTATTCTTCGCCGGAACTTTCTTTTCCTATATATTTTATCCCTAAGGACCTCAAGGTCCCATTTTCTGAGGTTGCGATGTACGATGCCAACCGCCTTGTGTTGTTCTATGATTGGGCGACCGCGCGGTTAGAGACTCCCCAGGCAGGAGAAAAGAAGAATGAAACCATTCGTGGCTGGGGATTCGGATGGAGGTTTACCCTTAAAGATAATCTCACCTGTAGGGTGGAATTGGGCTATCCGTTAGGCAAAAAAACACCTGCCGATGGAGATCATGCCCATACGTGGGTAGAAGTCACTGCCAAATTTTAACCGGTTGAACTTGTATTTTTAGGTAGCGTATGCTATACTTTAGCGTAAATTTTGAAAACGTTTTCAATTCTTACAGGGCTTAAACTCTTTGAAGATAAACAATTAACAACTTTATAAAATAATTAATAATGTCGAACGATAAAATTAATTTTACAAACAGCAGTATTAATAAAGGGGGCAGAATTATGTCTGCAAAAATTTTCAGGCTCTTTGCCGTAGTGAGCATTATTTCTTTAACCTGTATGCCGATCCACGGCTTTTGCCTTCCTGAAGGAGAAGTTGTTGTTGACGGGGCGGCTGCTTTTGACCGCTCTCAGGCGAATACTTTGAATATTAATCAAAGTACGGATAAGATGGTCGCCAATTATAACAGTTTTTCCATTGCCCAGCCGGAAGCAGTGCATTTTAACCAGCCGTCATCTTCCAGTATAGCTTTGAACCGGGTGGTTGGCGTGGATCCTTCATCTATATTAGGGACGCTTACCGCCAACGGCCGTATTTTCCTGGTCAATCCTAACGGTGTTTTATTCGGCCAGGGCAGTAAGGTGGATACCGCGGGTTTAGTCGCTTCAACTTTGAATATCTCCAATGCTGACTTTTTAGCCGGCAGGTATACCTTTGTCGGGCCGGGCGGTTCAGTGGTAAATCAGGGCTATATCAGCTCACCCGGCGGTTTTGTTTCTTTGTTGGGTTCAGCGGTAGAAAACTCCGGGATCATTGAAGCTGAATTGGGAAGTATCGCTTTGGCATCCGGAAACGCTACGACTTTAAAGCTTGACCCTGCAGGACAGATCTCGGTTGTCGTAGATGAATCGACCATCGCTAACTTTGATAACAAAGACGCCGCGGTAAAGAATACCGGTACGCTTGCGGCGGATGGCGGTAAAGTTATCTTAACAGCAAAGACCTTAGACGGCGTTTTTAGTAAAGCTATCAATAACGAAGGCATCATTGAAGCTAATGCGTTAGGAGCGAACAACGGACAGATCATATTTGAAGCTGATAATAGAGTTAATGTCGCCGGGACTTTAAGCGCGGTGGGCGGCAGTGTGACTCTTAATTCAAAAGGCGCTGATTTCTCCGGTACGATCAATACGTCTAAAGGTACCTATAATATGCATGACGGTGATACGGTTATCAATCCTATCGGGAGTTTTAGCGGAGACCAGAGCTGGTATGACGATGAAAATATAGATGTGATCGGGTGGATCAATGTTACTGACGACGGCGATATTGAAATAAACGCAGATAATGATAATAACGGCAGTGGCGATCTGACCGTGGCCGCAGATATTACCACTCAGGGCGGAGATATTGACCTGGAAGGCTTTAATGTTTCGGTTGAGGGCGCGCTTATTGAATCAATTGCGGAATCTTCTCAAGATGTTTCTATCAATATCCTGGGGCATTCTTCCGGCTCAGAAGTTACTGTTTATAATAGCGTAGTAGCCGCTGAAGTCAGCGATGACGGTGATGCTTCTGTTACTATTGAAGCACCAGGCGCAATACGCGTTCAGGATAGCTCGGTTGCGGCATTGGCGCATGGTGCCGGGGACGCAAGTATATCCTTTGATACGTTGGGTGATTATGAAGATGCTCCTGAGGATATTCTTATACAAAACAGTTTTGTGAATGCGGAAGTAGGTAAGACGGGTAGCGCCCATGTCAGCTTTTTAGCTGACGGCTTAGTTTCTATCTTGGAGAATAGCGTTGTCGGCGCCGATGTTCTTTCTAATGGTGAATGCGATTCAACTTCAGTCGATATCGACGCGCGGGATGTCGATATCGATAATAGCGTATTAGGCGCTAATGTGCATCTTGGTGACGGGACGGCTTCTGTTACAATCGAGGCTTCCGGTACTCTTGATATACTTGACAGCGAATTCATGACTTCTGTTTTTGGGAATGCGGATTATTGCGGATATGAATTTACTTCCGGTGGACAGATGAATATTGAAGGAACGGGCATGGCCGCTTATGTCAGGGACGGCGGATTGGCAGCGGTAGATCTTTCCGGTAACGGTATTGATATCTCCTCAAGCAACCTGATAGCTGAAGTGATCGGTGATGGCGAGGCACGCGTCACTATGGAAGCAGATGAGGAAAACAGTATAAATATCAGCGATGAGAGTTCAGTTAAGGCTCATATCGCCTCAGGCGAAGAAACAGCCGAGATCGCTCTTTCTGCCGGCGCGGTATCTGTTTCCGGCGGCAGCACGCTTGAAGCTAAAGTCGATACTGATGGCACGGCAAAAATAATGATAGAATCGATCACCGGCGATATAGATATTTTAAATAGTAATGTGCGGAGTTTGGTGGATGGTTATGGCCTTTCGCTGGTAGAGCTCATGGCAGAAAATAATATTAATATTGATGAGTTAAGTAATGCCTATGCTGAAAGCGTTGACGGGTTGGCCGCGGTATTAGGGTCGGCAAATAATGATATAACCGTTAATGGTAATGTGTACGCGTATGGGAACTACGGTTTCGGCGGCGTGGGATTATTCGCGCGTAATAACCTTTTTGCCGGTAATGTTTTCGCCAGCGGCGATCTTGACGGCCTGGGATTTTTGGCTAACGAGTTCAATGAGTATATGTACGGGACAGACGATCCGACGCAATATATCGCGTTCGACTCCCTTTATAATTACGGAAGCCTGGTCTTGCTGGGTTCTTTAAACGCGGATATCACCCTGGGGAATATCGGTGCTGACGCTGTGATCGCGGCCGCCTTAGGGATGGGTGAGGGTACCAGTTCAATATTTGACGCGGGAACGGTGAGCGGCCATTATTTAGGGCTGTTAGCCCGTAATGATATCGGCCTCTTAGGCGCGCCGATCAATACCGATGTTGATATTGTGAGCGCTTATTCGTTTGATACCGGTAATGTTTATCTCAATCAGTCTTCCAAGATGATAGAGCTGGGATTATATTTACCGATATCGGTCTTTGAAGATTTCGGGGAACCGGAACTGTTAGGCCAAATGGGGATCGGCGCGTCTGTCGCGGCTAATGACGGTATCGTCCATATTACCAGCCAAGGCGATATGATAGTCAATTCGATCGTTACCCCTCGGGGAGGCGTATTTTTAGAGAGTGCTAACGGTTCGATCTACGCGGGGCATGGCTGGTCGCCGATGATGAACCGGGAAGTTGTTGGATCTTACGGCGATCTTATTTCAAAGTTGGCAGGTGATCTTTGTGATGAGGATATTGATCCGGACTACATTTCCGGTATTATTGCCGGCTTCCTGATGGATTCGCCTGATAACGACGAAGAAGTAGAAGATTATTTGTCGCCGGTAATGTTCGGATATCCCTTGGAAAATAGTGCCAATGTTTGGGCAGGCGGGTATTCGTATTTCTCAACGCCGAACGGGACTATCGGTGTGGGTACGCCTGTAAGTAAAGATGCCAATATGAGCGGAGGGATCAAGGGTATTGTGCGGCCCGGGACAACCGCGATAACAGGAGTAGATCCAGCTCCCGGGTTTGATCTGGTGCCTGCGAATTATGTTTTATACCAGGACGCGGATTCCGAGTTTTACGGGCCGTTGTTCGCGCCTGATGCGGTCAACGGCGATCCGGCGCAAATTTGGCCGGTCGATCTTGGCGCCGGGTTAACGTTTGATAATCCGTTGGAAGTAGTGATACAGGCTTTTGAGGGGAGCCATTCGGCTGTCAGGGAAGGGTTTACTCCCGAGGCAGCGTTGACCTTGAATTACTCGATCGTTCCTCCCGGCCCGGTGCCTCCGCCAAATCCGCCTAATCCTCCGGTTTCACAATTGGTGGCCCCGTTGATCAATAATTTTAAGCCGGAATATGAGACCTTAAGTTTGTTCAGGTATGTTTCAAACGAACCGGCAACGCCGTTTAGTTTCTTCTCATATCATCCCTTAACACCGGCTGATTACGCGGCATTCGACGGTATTAATCTGGATGCCGGG
Organism: uncultured Planctomycetales bacterium; assembly: GCA_964588175.1. Lineage (GTDB taxonomy): Bacteria > Omnitrophota > Gorgyraeia > Gygaellales > Profunditerraquicolaceae > JBAZTA01. The sequence goes on along the minus strand of CAZPNW010000113.1, from coordinate 385 downwards.
GCGTATGATTTTATTGAGAATAATATCAAGCTTAAAAAATCTCCGGCGCCGTATTTCGGAGTGAAATAAAAGAGTAAAGGTATATAGAGTTTCGTCAAGACCCGGTCTTTCTTGTAACTTAGCGTTACATGTCAAGACCGGGTCTTTTTTTGTAGTTCCTGTCATGCCCGCGAAAGCGGGCATCTAAAAACAATTTGAGTTTTAGGATAATAAGAGTATAATTCCCTTAATAGGTGTTGGTATAACGAGGAGGAAGGTATGCGAAAAATCGCGGTGTTTATGGTCTTTTTGGCTTTAATTTTTACCGGATGCTCCCAGAAGGAAGAACCGGCGATAACAATAGGCAAGATCAGTGTCTCGGCCAAAGAGTTTGATGATGCTTATA
>CAZPNW010000112.1:0-9679 GCA_964588175.1 uncultured Planctomycetales bacterium | reverse complement strand
GACGGTGCCGGTGCAGGAGCTGGGGATCGGCTGGGGCCAGGCGTATGTGTTGGAAGATGTATTGAACCAGGGGGAATCTTACACCAAGAACAGCGCGGTGGTGGGTATCGGCCGCGGCGGTGACAAAGATTTTGCCCATATCTTTATCGTCAAAAAAGCTTCCTCGGCGTTAGGCGTTGTCGGAGCTGTGGTGATCAACAAGTCTGAGACCAGAAGGATACCTGCTTTGACGATCTTTACGCGTGAGGCAGAGTTTAAGGCAAGTAGTTCAGGGATCACGCAGGATAATATATTCACCGTACAAACGGTACTTCCTGCTCCCTGGTATGCCTGTGAGTTGCCTTATGGTGACAAGAGAAATGATACGGAGCATTTACTCGGCTCATTTAAGTCGCCTGATTCCCTGGAGGGAGAGCATGCTATTCAGGAAATGACCAAGGCGTTAATGAGAGAAATAACAGGAGCCCAGTTTGATATATATGAGCTTTACAAAAAACTTCTTTTCGCGGAAAGCTGGGACCGCTGGGCTATTGATTCGATCTATGAGGTTATTCATCGGGCCGCTTATTTAAGCGTTCATGATATTTTGGCAGGCAGCGACCCCGTTAAGATCGAGGCGGCGAGAAGAAGATTATATGCTTTTGCGTACCTGAAACGCCATCCCGGTATATTTATAGGTAAGAGCGCGTATAGTTATGCCCGCACATCGGTCCAAAAGATAAGATTGCTTAACCAGAATCTTGACAGGCTCAAAGATGTGCATAATATCGCTTTGTATCAGTTAACTACTGCATTGCGGCAGCCGGAACACAGGACAAAGTCCGGTTATGGGATAGCCGCGTATTTACAATGGGTAGCGCAGCATAAATATCTTCTCGGTGATTATGCCAGCCACCGCGCGAAGATCGACAGGTTCCAGAGTATCCGAAAACACGGCCTTGATGTGGACTATACCGATGAAGCCGTGGATGAAAGAGCTGATCATATCTTTTTCCACGATTCGTTCATTCTGGATACTATCGATAATCTTAGTTATTATTTCGGTATTTCCCGGAGCAGGCCGGAATCATTTTATCTGCGCGTCCCCGTGAATGCGCCTACGATGGGGGAAACCAGGCATTTTGGCCCAGGAGAGATCGGTGATATGAGCTCTGATTATATCGGGTATCATATCCCTCCGGCATATGTAGAGATCGTCGATCCTGTTGAACCGTGGTTCGGTATTCCGGTTAGCGCAGTTTCTAGTATTGAGGAATTAATAAAGCGAAAGTGCAGTAGCTCATCGTCTCCCTTAACTGAAGAGGCTCTTCGTGCCAGGATCGGCGAACTTGAAAAAGAAAGAGATGAAATCCAAGCAGTTGTAACCCTGAGGGATGAAGCGTTGGAAAGTATCCGCGCGGGCATCCTTGCTTTAAGAGCGGATCATAGGACAAAATCAGGCGAAGCCGACAGGATCAGGGCAAAGGCGGCTGATCTCAAAGAAAAGGTCAAACTTTATTCTGAAAGGCTTCCTCTTTGGAAAAAGATCCTGCGTTTCTTCTGGGCTTCTTCAGAGCAGAGAGAGGTAAGGCTCAAAGAACGCCTTTGGAAGAATTTAGTAAAACAGCGCGATGCGCTTATGAAGGATATCCGGCAAGCACAGGCGCAAGAAAAAGCTTTGGCAGCCGGGGTAAAGCAGTTACAAGGCAATATCTTTATTATTAATGGTGAAATTGAAAAGCTTCAGCGGAAAATTCAGTTCTTAAACGATCCTGTTTCTCAGAAGGCCTTGAATCCCGCAGTGGCTGATGCCTTGTCTGAAGCTGTGAGCGGTGTTTGCGCTGCCCCGAAAACAAAAACCTCTGTTTGCCGGGTGCCGGGTAGAGGCTCCGCGCAACAAAAAACCGGGATGAAGATCTCGGCGAAACAGGCAAAAGCCCTGGTAGCAGACCTTACCTCTCAGGTGACGTTGTCTTATATACAGGCGAATCAGGAAAGTATGGCCGAACTGCTTGCCGCTGTTTGCGGAGAATTGCCTTTAGTGCGCCTGGCAAGGCTCCTGGCTCAAGATATGTGGCTTTATCCTGCCAATAAGCATATTGTCAAAGCGATCATGGAGCGCTTTACCAGCTTTGAGCCGGGTATCTTCGCAATAGTCTTTCAGGCATGGGAAAAGCTTCAAACTGCCGCTCTAGCGGAAAATACGTTCCATGTGTATCTGGCCAAGCGTAACAGTGGGAACAACGGCCAATGGAAACAGGAGCAATTGCTTAATGACCTAGCCGAACAGCTTAAAAAGCAGTTGGGGACCAAATGGTCGAAAAGTTCATTGAAGATCGATAACAGCGCTTTTGGCCTGTACCATGCCCGTATCGATTCTAATAACTGGCGCATATTCTTCAGGATCAATTGCGACCAACGGATGATCGTTATCGTGGATATTGTCACGAAAGCGGAATTAGACAAGTCAGAAGATTATGACGCGAAAATAAATTCTTTGCTGGCAGGCAAATCTACGGCGGTCTTGTTGCAGGAATATGATGTCATCCCGTATGGCAGCCTTGTTGTTCCCGCGCAGGCGTCGGTCAGGCAGGGCCAGCAGGCGAGGGCATCCGGTTCGCCGATCTCGAAAAATTTTTATACTGAAAAGAAAACGTTTACAAACATAGATGGGTTGCGGAGGTTTATTATTGGCTTACCTCTTCCGTGGCTGGTGGGGGGCCATTACTCCGCAACCCATAATAATCAAGGAGGTTTGGGATGCTTAGTCAATATCAATTCAGCCAGTTACAGGTCTTACAGGTCAGGGTCTTATCTTCCCGCGATGTGGTCGTCTATTCCTGCGTTCCCGACGGACAAGCAGTATTTGAGTTCATCCTCTCGCCTTTGGGATACGCGTGGGGAAAGTCTCCGGGCGGTTGGAATGAACTTACCTATGAATGCGCCGAGCAGATCAGGGAAGTTCTTCAGGGACAGCTTAAAGAGATCCCCATATATTTTGAAGGACAGTCTTTGGAAAGCGCCTAACCGGGATTATCCTGTTTCTGCAAGCAGCGCCCTTGATCATAATAGTATAGAAATATCCTCTTCCTTAATTACTTCGGCGAAACTCAAGCAATACGCCCGTTTCTGGTCGTTTGTGAGCCTTGGGTTGGGTACTTTATGCGGCCTCTATAAGTTTGAGCTTGTTAATTTGCCTTTTATTTTTATAACAACGCTCCTGCTCGCGGTATTTGTATCCATGCAAGCCTATGCCGTGGGCAGTTTGGAGGAGGCAATTAAAGCTTATAATAAAGGGGGAGATGCTGATACAGGGAGTATTTGCTTCTTAGATGCTGCTCAAAATATTGTTCTCCATCCGGCGATCATTGCTGCTTCCGGGGAGAAGCTGCTGTATCGTGTCCTGATAACATTCTTGGCTCCTCTTTTGATCCTGCATAAAATAAACAATACAATCGCTTCTGTTATCCTGGGCAGGGTATCCGTATCCGCGGCACCTCACAAGATACTTTTACCCGCAGTTGATAGAATAGGAAGCTTTTTATCTTATACTTTGGGCGGCTATGTTTATGTTATGGCTCTGGGAGCATTCACAATGATCATTGCTTTGCCATACGGCGTATTAATTGCTTCCCTGTATCTTTTTGTTGTCAGTATATTGCCCTATTTACTGGTGAGCGAATATCTTAATTCTCTTTGGATGAGCCAATATTTAAGGCAGCAGTTAGGCAAGGCTTTGATAGAAAAGGCCCAGGCGCGGGAATTGGCGATACGGGACCCTTTAACCGGAGCGTATAACCGCAGGTACCTCGAAGAAGAGCTGCCGAAGTGGACCGCTCGCGTCAGAAGAGGCAAGGATGACCTTTCTATCCTGATGTTCGATATAGATTTCTTTAAGAGAGTCAATGATACCTATGGCCATACAACAGGAGATGTTATCCTGGCCGGTGTGTCTGGCTTGATCCAGGATTCAATTAGGACCAATGATTCATTATTCCGTTACGGCGGAGAAGAATTTTGCCTGGCTTTGTCATGTAAATTAGCGGATGCCGTCTTGAAAGCGGAAAAGATCCGGCGCTTGATAGAAGAACATGTGTTTGAGCATAATGGCGCGGAAATCAGGGTTACCGTCAGTGTCGGGGTAAGCGAGTTCGATCTTCAAAAGATGGATGACAGCCATAAGGATATCATTGAGAGGGCGGATGTAGCGTTATATGAAGCTAAAGAAAGCGGCAGGAATAAAGTAGAGGCAAATGCTTACGGCTCCAGCAGTCCCGTGGTAAAAATTAATGATCCTCTTAAAAAGGGATCTGATATTCCGAGTTCCTCTCCTCTTAAGGTTTCGGAAAAGGCGCAGGAAGAATTCGAAGCTGTTTACGGTAAGAACAAAGTCTTGCTCAAAAGGCAGTTAAAAGGTTTTGATATTGGCGCGCCGGCCGGTTTTTATAATGAAAGACATTACCATGTTATTAAGGATAGCTTAGAGAAATTTGCCCCTCTTAGTTTGCGCGCGCCTCCTGAGTGGGCCTTGGAGATCACTACCTCTTTGGTATCTACCGGCGGAAAATGTATTGCTTTAGATATTCCTTCCCGGGTTGTTATTATTCATCCTGCCTATTTTGAGCTTTCGAAAAAAACGCAATTGGTGAGCTTTGCCAGGCATCTTATTCAGTTGTTTCTTGGGATAGAGAATAAGCAGTTCTCAGGCGCTCTGGCGGTTTCTTGGGTAGACCAGGATGAGTTTACGCTTCGGTTTCTTTCCTCAATCATCAACCTGCGTTCTAAAATCCCTTATTCCCGTTTATCAGCCGCTGATATTGAGGCAGTAATTGAGGTTTATTCTCTTATCAGCGTACCTCGGTACACGTCAGCCTATTTTGAGAATGGTTTAGGCGTATTAACACATGTCCTGGATGTTTTAAAGATATACGTTGAATTCATAGATCATTTTTCCTTTAAACCCCAAGCGCTTTTCGCGTTATTGACGCATATTAATCCCACCAGGGAAGCCCCTTCCTTAAGCCAGTCTTTAAAGAAGAGATATATAAGCGATAAAACGATCAAAGAATATGTCTTATTGATGCAGCGGTTTAATTCTTTGCCTGCTTTACGGGTTGTAAAAGGCGATGATACCCTGGAAAAATATATCTGTATGGTTTTAATGCTGGCCGGTGTTCATGGAATAGTGTTAGTTCTCGCGGATAAGCTTGCTTCCGGAAGGCACTTGGAAACAGTTGACGAGAGGATCTCCTGGGCAAATGAAGTGTATTGTATTTACGCTCCTTTAGCTGAATTTTTAAGGCTGGAAGGCTTAGCCCGGCAGTTCAGGGAAGTCGTTTTTTCTTATACGGAAATTTGCGCTGATATTGTTTCTGCGGTCAGGGAAATTATGGGAGGAAGGGGCTTTGAGGAAGCTCAGCATTATCTAAACGAAAGATCAGTTGAAATGAGTGGCCGGTTAGCTGAAAGCGGCATTTATGTCGATACAGTACTTTGCCGCGTAAAAGACGCTTATACCTGCTGGAAAAAGGCAATGACGAAGCCAGAATATAATAAGGATTTAAAGAGGTTAAAAGATGTTTTCGGGATCACCATCGTCAGCAGGCGTAAGCATGATGTTTACCACATCCTCAGCTATTTATTGAATAATTACACTTTACAGGACCTCTCTGAAGAAAATCCTGAATATAAACATCATAATAAAGAATTTACGGGCATCAAAGCCCAATGGAATGAGTATGTTGTATTTATAAATATTGAAGGGGTGCCTTGCGAGGTGCAGATCTTCTCGGAAGAAGACTGGGCGGCAAAGCAAAAATTCGACCGTCCGCACTGGGTATATAAATTAAGCCGTGAAAGCGCCGGCAAGCATTACGCCAAGAATAATGTGGCCGATATTGAAGTTGTCGCCGGGCATATGCAGGGTTTGAGGCGCGGCGAACTTTTATTGCGTATGCCTCCGCAAAAATATGGCTTGATATCTTCCTGGCAAAGTATTTCGATGGAGGAGTACGGCGAAGTCGTCGGAGGTATAGGCAATAATACCTATTGTCTGGTCATCAATCGGTCGCGTAAGTATCCGGGAATTTTGGAGCTCGCTCTTTCCGCGCTTGAGAATAAACCGGGGAATATGAAAAGCTTATTGGTTTTATTCGGCATGAACTTAAAGAAAGTGGTCCCGGCGTATGGGCAGAGCTTCGCTTTAAGATCGTCACGGTTGTTTTCCCTCTCTGCACAAGGAAAAGCCCAAACCGGTGATATATTCCTGGCGGAAACCGATTCTATCCAGCAAACAGGGAGTTCAGCTATTAGTACGGTAACATCGCGGCCGTTGCGGTCTAAACGATTTGGTTTATCCTCCTACGCAGAAAATCGCGGACCTCGATCAGGAAATGGAGGAGGAGAACATGTTCTGCTTCGGAGGATTCCGCCCTTTGACGCAGGAAGAAAAGTTCCCCTGGCTTTAGTATGGGGGGCTTCACCTTCCGTGCCCCGTTGGAAAATATCATTATTACAGTTATGCTTTACCTTCCGTGGCTGGTGGGAAGCAACTGTCATTTTCCAACGGGGCGTGGTTGGTGGGGACCGGATCTCCGCAGCGGCCGTATTTATTTCATCTTCCCCGATTTCCGCACCGGTAGATGGATTGATCTTTGGGTTTATCATTGTTGCAGGGTATCAAACAGGAGATGAAACTGTTTCGAGGAATTATTTTGTCCCTCTCCATGTCTCTTTTGACCCGTATAAGGCAATCAGCGGCAGTGAAGAAAGGCGCCTTATCAATACTGTCCCTGAAATAATTATTGAGCAGGTTGAATGGTTACGGCAGCAAAGATGGTTTATCGATAAAGGCAAGAGCAAACAGTACTCATTGGAAATAAAAGATTTCTTTGTCTTGAGATGTAAAAACAGCATCAGCGATAATGATTTTATAAAGCAATTAGGCGGGAAATATGTAAATAAAATAAATGATCTTTGCCTGGTATTGGCGGAATATACGGATAGTTATTATCAGGCTTTGTTTGAGTGTATGGCCAGGGGAGCCAGTATTTTGACGCGCAATGATAATGTCGTTGAATTCAGGCATTTTGGTCCCGTCTCAGGCATTGAAGAAGTTGAAATTGAGAAAACTGATACGTTAGGACTGCCTTCTTCAAATGTGTTAATCCCTCTTCTTGGAAGACAGGGTATCAAATTATTATATAAGACATATAAAGTAGCTGGTATTAATCCGGAAGCAGAGCTTTTATCTGTGCTTACTCAACAGGGTTATTCTGCTATTCCGCGGTTACTCGGGACAGTTGTTTATCATAAGGGTGGTGAGTTAGGAATGCCTTTAGGTATATGTATGCAGAGGATTGAGAATCAAGGTGATGGGGGAGGCGTTGTATGGGGTTGTTACGATCAGGTGATCGGAAATCATGCGCCGGTGCAAAATGAAATAGTGAAACAGTCTACAATAACACAACTGCAAAAAATGGCTCAAACTCTGGCATCATTCCATATTGCTTTGGCGCGTGTCCAGGATGATAAATATATCCCCACAGTATCGGCTCAGGCGGATAGGCAATGTTGGGTTTCCGGTGGAAGTACCTATTTAAAAGAAGCAAGTCGTTTGCTCCGGGAAAAAGAAGGTTCGGATACAATTGATTCGGTGAAATCACGGCTGCAGAGTTGCGAAAACAGTTTTGATGCTGCTTTAAGCGAAATCGTTGAAGCGCAAACCTTGGCCAAGGGGCGCATTCATGGCGATTTTCATTTCAGCCAGATCCTGCGCAGTTCAACAGGTGAATATATTATCATTGATCTGGAAGGAGAGCCGTTGGCAAGCCCGCATGAGCGTTGGGAAAAAAGAAATCCGCTGCAGGATGTGGCAGGAGCAATAAGGTCGTTTGGATATATCAAACACCTGATCTATGCGATCAAAGCCGGTTATATTAAAGGCGAAGAGATCGGCCAGGAGATAAATGTTGAAGCAAAATATAAAGCGTCGGTTGACTTCCTGGATAAGAAGGATGATCCATTAGTTCAAGACGTCAATATCTTAACGTTGCAATTGGTTGACGCCTGGATCGACGCATATTTAGACGCGGTAGAAAAAGAAGAAATGGCCGGGATCTTGTTCTCTTCCCGCTATACACGCTCTGAGGCTAAAAAAGTCATTTACGGGTTCGTCTTGGCCAAGGCTGCTTATGAATTCAAGTATGAAATGAGCGTGCGCCCGGGTATAGGGATGGAGCTTATCCCGGTTGAAGGGATCATAGATGTATTACAACAGTATCGTTCCCACGGAAAAGGCAGCAGCCCCATAGAAGCAAAAGGGACAGAAAATGACCTATATCATATCGATACGGCTTCCCGTCCTTTCCTGGGTATCCGCTCTTTAGGTGTTTTTGCCCCGCTTGCTTATTGGAGAAGTAAACATGATTGGGGCACGGGAGATATTGATGTCCTGTTAAAAGTCGTTGATTTCTGCAAAGGCATGAATCTTTCGCCGCTGCAGCTGCTTCCTTTAAATTTCCCCCTCGGTGATAACTGTCCGTATCATATCGCCAGCACCTATTATTTGGACCCGGTATATATCGGCATTAATACTATGCTGGATTACCTGAATATCCCGCTTCCTGAGAGGGCCGCGATGCTTGAAGGATTAAGCGATGATATTAAACTTTTACGAAAACAGGCTCATGATAAATCAAGAAATGATGAAACCCGGGCGTTAAAGTACCGCGTATTTAAACCAGTCTTCGAATATTTTAAGGATCATCATCGAGAAGGTGATTCTGACGCGGTCTCCGTTTCTTTCGCAAAGTATCTCTCCGACAACAGCGCCTGGTTGAGCGACCATATTTTGTATTTTATTTTATCAAAGCAGTTCGGGAGCTATGATTTCCGGGAATGGAGTGATCCTGATGTTGTGTTACGTAAGCCGGAGGTTATCGCGTATTTGAAAAAGGCGCATGCGGATGAGATCATGTTTGAATCATTCCTGCAATGGATCCTGACCGAACAGCTGTTTTTCGTAAATAGATACGCTTATGAGGGGGATAAGAAAGTAGATATTATGCTCGATCAGCCTTTTGCCTTCGGCTACGCGGATGTCTGGTGTAACCCGGAGGCGTTCATTATGGACCCCGCTACCTATCAGCGGTATTTTACCCAGGGAGCGCCTCCTCACCGGCTTGATATCCCACAGCATTGGCAATTCCCTCTGCTTGATTTTAACCGTCCCGCGGCCAAGGACCTTCTTTTATCAAGGCTCAATTTCTTTTTACAGTTTTCTTCTGTGCTGCGTATCGATCATCTCTTGGGGTATTATCGGATCTACCATATGTTCGATGACCCGAAATGGGAGATGACTTTGTCCCGGATGGGCATATGGGAAGAAATTGCCGGGATATACGCAAGCCGGTTGACCCCCCAGGAGAAAAGAAAGGCCATATATGCGGCCATACGTGAAGGGTTGAAAAATAATATCCCACAGAGTATGGCGCGGCAATTGTTCAATGAATCCATGGACGGCCTGCAGCATGCCCATGTAATTCTGGCTGTAATAAAGGATGAACGTCAACATCCTTGGATCATTTAACAGATCATTTTTTTCGGTCTTATCAATTTTCCGCCGGCCGTTCATTTTTCACCCGTTATCGAAGAACCGAAAAGGGACAGGATGTCATTTTCTTTCCTCACGAGATCGAAA
>CAZPNW010000111.1:0-4894 GCA_964588175.1 uncultured Planctomycetales bacterium | reverse complement strand
GCGAGCGGCCAGGATAAGAGGAAAGAATTCCTGGAATTCTTTATATCCCGGAAACTTATTTTACAGGAAGCTGAATCGCTGGGGCTGGATAAAGACCCGCAATTCTTGCGCAGTGTGCAGTTGTTTTGGGAGCAGTCTTTGTTAAAACTTGCCCTTTCTCGTAAGATCAACGAGCTCTCCGTAGGAGCCAGGGTTGATGATAAGATGATCAAGAATTATTATGAGCAGAATAAGGAAAAAGAATTCAGCGGTAAAGAGCTTGCGGAGGTTTATGACCAGATAAAATGGGTTTTGTTCAAGCTTCAGGAAAAGAAAGCTTTACAAAATTGGACTGAATCCCTGCATAAAAAGAATGTTATTACGGCCGATCATGAGCTTTTGGGTATAAAAGAGAATAAATAACCTGGAGGATACCGCGATGGATGCCCGGAATAAAAGAAGGAAATATTTTATCGATAAAGAATTCCAGACAAAGTTCATTACGCGTTTTTGCCTGGTTGTCCTTGTTTCGTCTTTGGCGATCGGGGGGTTATTGTTTTACCTCTCCCGGGGCTCGACTACAGTCGCTATCGAAAATACGAAAGTAATGGTAAAGCCGACGGCGGATTTTATACTGCCTCAAATGATAGCGACCTTATTGATCGTTACGGTTTTTTCTTCGCTTGTCGTTATCGTTATGACCCTGTTTGCTTCGCATAAGATCTCCGGGCCGTTGTACCGCCTTAATAAGGAAATAGAATTACTCAAGAACGGCGATCTGACCAGTAGTTTTACCATACGTAATAAAGACCAGCTTAAAGACCTGGCTGAGAACCTGGGGGGGATGTGCGATACGCTGCGTGAAAAACATAAGGATCAAAAGGAAAAAAGCGCTTCGCTTAAAAAATACCAGGAAACAAGGAATTATACTATCAGCGGAGATGAGAAGGAAGATTTTGTAAGCAGATTGGACGAAATAATCGACATCCTGGGGTATTTTAAAGTTTAATGAAAAGAAAAGTATCAGCCATAATCTTTTCGGTTTTGATCCTTGCCTGTGCCCGTTTTTCTTCCGCCCAGGAAGAAGGGTCCCTTATCGTTGAAGGAAAATACTTTTCGTTATATGCTGCCCGTTCCCTGAACCTTTCCCGTGTGTTGACGAAGGTCAATTTTAATTATCTTCTGCATGATGATTCGTTTGGCGGCAAAACAGCCGATGCCAGTAGTATGCTCGCCAGCACCCTTGACGCGTTATATAGCGAGGTCTCCGATATCCTTGATATTCATATGTATACTTTTCATGGCAGCATCCGTATCGTTGCCGATAAGGACGCATTAAATGCCTTCTTCAGGCAGTCATACGGGGTTGATTTTCGTGACCCGTCAGTGTATGTCCATGAGAAAAACACTATTTATATATCGCTGGCTGACCTGACCATAGGTATGCTTGGCCATGAGATCGCGCATGCCATTATGTCTCACTATTTTGTTGTTCCTCCTCCTACTAAAGTCCAGGAAGTCCTTGCGGGGTATGTAGAATATAATTTAAGGAAAACCAGGGGGTCTCTTCCGTAATTTTTGAGAAGCTAATTTTTAAACTATTAAGAAGTGTATGGGTAAAAAAGTCGCGATCATAGGTGCTGGAGTAGGAGGGTTAGCTGCCGCTGCCCGCTTAGGCAGCCGAGGCCATGAGGCCGTTGTTTTTGAAAAGCTCCCTGAATGCGGCGGCAGGGCGCATTGCATCGTTGACAAAGGCTTTACCTTTGATACCGGGCCGTCGTTCATCCTGATGCCGGATTTCTTTGAAGAGGTATTCACGTATTGCGGCGAGAAAATGTCCGATTACCTCGATCTCAAAGTCCTTAATACCAATTATAAGATCTTTTATCCTGACGGAGATTCTTTGACGGTTTATAAGGACCGTGAAAAGACCTCACATGAGTTGGAAAGGATAGAAAAGGGAAGTTCGGTAAAGTATCTGAGTTTCCTCAAAGACCTGAAAGAACTCGATGCTTGCGTCCGGCCGCTTCTTTACCGCTGCCTGGGGCTCAAAGACCTGCTTGACCCTCGTTATTGGCTTTTGGCAGGCAAAATAAAAGCTTTTCAGAGCTATTGGCAGTTAGCGAAACGTTATTTTTCCGATGAGAAGCTTTGTTACGCTTTTACTTTTGAGGCTATGTTTATCGGAGTCTCCCCGTTTCAGGCCCCCGCGTTCTACAGTATCATTACGTATGCGGACCACATCCAGCATATATCGCATCCTATGGGAGGGATGTACCAGGTGCCGCTGGCTTTGGAGCGTTTAGCCAGGAAATTCAATGTTAGTTTTCAATATTCAACGCAAGTCCAGAGCATAAAAAAGTCCGGGAAAAACATCATATTAGAATTTGATGACCGCCAGGAAGTATTTGATTCTGTCGTGGTCAATGCGGACTATTCTTACGCGCAGTCAAGCCTGCTGGAACGGCGTATCCCCGAATATAAGTATTCATGTTCCGTATACCTTATGTACCTGGGGCTTAAAGACATGGTACACGGGTTGCATCACCATAATCTGTTCTTTTCTAAAAACCTTCCGAAAAACCTTGATGAGATATTCAAAAATGATCTTGTCCCCGAAGACCCGTCTTTTTACGTGCATGTGCCGACAGTGACGGACTTTTCATTAGCTCCGTTCGGGAAAGACCTTGTGTATATCCTGGTCCCGGTAGCTAACCTGCGCCGGCCAAACGATAATTTCAAGGAACAGGAAGAGGCCTTAAGGAAAACTGTGTTTAAGAAGATAAACCAGGCAGCTGGATGTAATATCGAAGATTTAATTGAAGTTGAACACCGCTTCTACCCCGGAGATTTCATTGATAGGTATAATATTAAATACGGCGCTACTTTCGGGTTGGCGCATAATCTGACGCAGAGCGCGTTCTTCCGGCCGGGGAACTACGACCGCAGTATCGATGGGCTTTATTATGTCGGGGCAAGCACGCAGCCGGGCGGGGGGCTGCCGGTTGTGATAGCCGGTTCCCGCATCGTCGCTGATTTAATTGAGAAAAGGAAATAAGGAATTTCAGCGCGAGCGCGATAATTTCTTTATGGCGGCAATGATCTTGTTTGTGGTCGCATCAGGCGTTGAGGCCCCCGCGGTAACCCCGGCACTGCGCATGCCTTTGAACCAGCTTTTTTTCAGGTTTTCTTGAGATTGTACCCAGTAGGTCTTTGGGTTAAGCGATCTTGATATTTCATAAAGGCGTTTAGTGTTGGCGCTTTTCCTGGAGCCGATGACTATCACGCAATCGTTGTTCAGCGGGATGTGTTTTATCTCTTCCTGTTTGATCTTTGTCGGCTTGCAGATAGTATTGCAGAATTCCAGGTCAAAGATCTTTTCTTTTAGTTTTTCGACGATAGACAATGCTTTTTCCAGGTTTTGAGTTGATTGAACGACGACCGTGGCGGACCTTATTTTCGATAGGGAAGCGGGGAGGCGCCCGGGGTTGTCGATTATGAGAGCTTTTTGTTTGAGTTGTCCGGTTATCCCGTGGACTTCGTCATGATGCTTGTCTCCGATTATGATGACACGCCGTCCAAGGTTTTCAGCTTGTTTTACGATCCGGTGGATCTCTTTTACCATAGGGCAGGTAGCATCGACAATGGTATAGCCTCGTTTGAGCGCTGACTTAAGGATAGTATTACAGGAGCCGTGCGCCCGGACCAGGAGCATCTTTCCTTTTCCATCCCTGAGCTTGGTGATCTTTTTGATGCCGGAAGCGTTTATTTCTTTTACGACGTCTTCATTATGGACGATATCTCCGAGCATATGGACCGGGAAGGACGATCGGGTGGTCTTAAGGGCGATACTCAGTGCCCGTTTTACTCCAAAGCAAAAACCGGCTGATTTAGCGAGTTTAATTTTCATAGGTTTCTTTCTTAAGTAGAATAGCTAACGCGGTTATTAATTTAGCGCTCAATTTAACGTGGGCGCGCCGGCTGAACACATTATACTTGTTTTCTTCGATAGAATCCAAGATTTTTGAGTATATTTCCTTCATGATAAGCACCACGATCCTGGAACGCAGGTCTTTGATCGATTTGATCCCTTTGGCGGCGTTGAGGTAAAACGCGCGCGCGCGTTGGATCTGATACTTCATGAGCGCGCTAAATTCGGCATTAAGGGACGCCTGCGCTATATCGGACTCGGTTACTTTGAACATTTGAAGTTCTATTTGAGGAATATATATCCTGCCGCGCTTGTAATCCTCAGCAATGTCCCTGAGTATATTGGTTAACTGCATCGCGATCCCCAGTTCTACCGCATGCCGTTCTGTTTCTGTGCCGGAAGCCCCGAATATCTTCAGCATGGCTAACCCGACGACCCCCGCGACTTTGTAACAATAGGCGTATAATTCTTCGAAAGATTCGTAGCGGCATTTATGCAGGTCAAGGTTCATCCCGTTGATCAATTCATCGAAATAACGCCGGGAGATCCCGAATTGTTTAACGGTATTTGAAAAGGCATAGAGGATATCGTCATTCAAAGGCTGCGTGCTGTATGCCTGGCTTATTTTTTCGCGAATAGTATCCAGGCAAAGCGATCGTTTGTTTAAATCGGCATCTACTGATTCATCGCTTAACCTGCATACAGCGTATATCGCGTAGGCCGCTTGTTTTTTCACCGGGGGCAAGAAAAGAGAGGCAAAGTAGAAAGTTTTGGCGAAATGCTTGGTTATCGCCTTTGCTTTGCGAAAGCCGCGAGTGAGGGCCTTGATATTAGCTTTGTTGTTCATATATTTATTTTACACCCTGGGCAGTTATATTTCAAGTTATTGAAAAGGTTGTAAAAAGACCGGGACTTAGGAGATCGGTAAAGATATATCAAGACCCGGTCTTGGTTTGAAGTTAAAAACTACCCGTTAAGACCGGG
>CAZPNW010000110.1:0-6339 GCA_964588175.1 uncultured Planctomycetales bacterium | reverse complement strand
GATCAGTGCCCACGCGTAAACGAGGCCCCCCTGGACGGCTTAAGACAGCTTCTAATTTTCGCACTGAATCTTTCAAAGCAGCAAGATTAATCGCCCCCATAGGGTAAACAAACCTGATTTCATCAACACCTATCTTTTGCGCGAAAAGGATTGTTTCATTTAATTCATTTATGACTGCATCCGAAACCACAACTAAAAGAGCGACCCGAACAGGAATAGACAAACTTTTTGCCGAACGCTTCAATTCACCGATTCCCGCAACTGACTGGCGAAAAGAACCCGGGCAGCGGGTAATCTGATCATGGACATTGGGCTGCCAGGAGAAAAATTTAATCAAAAAATCTGAAACACCCGCGCGGAGCAGAGATTCGGTATATTGAGGATACACACACCTTCGAGCGTTAGTAACAAGTTGGATACGCCGAAGGGTTTTCTTTTTCAACTCGCGTATAAACGGAATAAGCCACGGCAAAATCGTAGGTTCACGACCCGCGATCGTCACTACCGGCTTCTGCCCTTTCGCAAGAACGGCATCTGAGCTTTTCCTAGCCGCGGGTAATCCTTTCATAAACCGCGCTTGTTCATAAATACAGTATTGGCAGGAAGAATTGCAGGTATCACCGATATAAATCGGTACCCCCTCAGAATCCTTCTGCCAGTGATAGCGTAATAACAAACTATACAGGCCCTCTAAAAGAGGCGCGATCTTTTCTCCGTCAGTGGATTCGCTCTTACACCTTGAATTCTCGGCATAATCGCATAAAGCCTCAAGCAGCCCTATTCTTGCCGTAACCTTAGGCGCAAGCCTGGTATAAAGCGTGTGGATCTGTTTTATTCTTTTATCTTTAAATACCCAGGGATGCTCAGTAAAATATCCTCCTAAAGGGATTTCATTAACATTGCGCCCTGCCGCAGGTAAAAGGCAATTTTGCGCTTCTGCCAATTTATACATTGCCACATCTTGATTGATACGGATATCATTAAAATTTAATGTCGTGAACAAACCATGGATACCCTCAGATAAAAATGAACGGATATTTTCCCTTAAACCCGCAACCGTTTGCCAAGGATGAAAAAGGATAAAACTTCCGACCGTAGCGGGCATAAAAAAACCGGGATCAAAGCTATCCCGAAGCCTTTCAATAACCTTAACCGCCTGCCTGACTTCACGGACCGAACCTCGGTTAAACAGCATCAGATCATGGTCACAAAAACTCTCCAAGCCAACCACGCACATTTCAAACCGAAAGCCGGTCGCAAGAGCCGTCTTAAGCAATACGCGGATATCCGACTCATGCCGCGCTAATACCGCTGCCCTGAATTGGCCGGAAAAAATGATCGGTTTAATCCCCAATTTTTTACTATTTCGCATGATCCAGGGCAACGCGGTAAAATACAACTCCGGATAAACGACTGCGATCTCTTTTAAGAAAGGAAGATGGCTTTGCAGGTAGCGGACCTGCTCAACCATTTTTATTCTTTTCTTATTTTCAGGCATAGGATGCTGCCCTGCTCCTTTTGCCGCGGCGCAATAAGAACAACCATACGTACTGACACTTTTGTCAAAACATATTCCTTTAAACTCAGGATTAAGCCGAACATCCTGACGGGACGGACAAGGGACCATAAGAGAAACATCTACTTTTTCCTGCTTGGGCAGGACGGGGATGCCCGGCGGCAAGCCTACGAAAGTATAATTAAATTGAGGATTAAATACCGTGAGGCGATTGAATTTTTTTATAAAATCCTGGATACGCTCAAATTTCGTATCCAACAAAACTGACAGGATCATTTCAACCGGAGGCAAACCCATAAAATTGAACTGATCAGGGATATCCTGCTTATCCGAAGAATCCAAACAGAAAACCTTAGCCCCCGTTTTCTGACGCAGCGTTTGAGGCAGCCACGGCAACCACGAAGAATGCATGACAACATTATTGAACTTGCCCCTCACCAGAAGATTGAGGGCTTTATTGATGGTTTCCTGATTTTGCTTTACATCTGCCGGTTTCATGAACAGGATAAATAACGAGTAGTCAATCTTTAATAACTTTAACTTGCCGGCAAAAAGAGACAAAGTCAGGTTCCCCCAAAACGTCCCATTTTTAGTACCTGTATTAAATAATATCAAAGCGACTTTTGGCGAAACCCGGGAGCCCTGCTTCATTATCTCAATCCTCCTTCACGATCTTTGCCGAAATTAACGATCATTATTACCGTAACCATTATAACATTTTTATCATTCTTATCAATTTTAATTCCCCCATCCCTCCCGGGAAAGACGAGCAAATAAAGCCTTATGCTTTACGAAAAATCAAGAAGAAAAGACACTACGCGCCAACGATTCTCGGGCAGTAAACCGGGCCTTAAAACCTAAAGATTTCAACCTACTGAGGTCATAGACACGATCTTTAACAAAAAACTTCGCCTTACCGCCGATATACGGCACTTTAAGCAGGGCCGGCGTCATCCAGGAAGGGATACAAAAAGGAAGCGGGGCATGGATATTCGAGCTTAAAATAGACAGGATCTCTTTTACGGTCAATATTTCTTCATCAGCGGCAAAAAAACTTCCCTGTAAGGCTTCTTCTTTCTTAAGCGCCAGAAGCATTGCATCAACGATATTCTCTACATAACCCAAATGCCATTTTGCTTTTCCATCCCCTATCAACGGTAAAAGGCGGTGCTTTAAGAAAAAGGTTATTTTATCCATCGCATGCGGCTCACCTAAACCATATACCATGCACGGGCGCACGATCGCAACACGCAGGCCATTTTTGCGGGACTCCACGACCTTGCTTTCAGCGTCCAATTTAGAATATCCATACAGATTTGTCGCGTTATACGCAAGGTCTTCCGTCAAAACAGGGGCATCATTTCCGCTGACGACTGCGACCGAACTCAAATAAACTAACCGCTCAACCCCGAGTTTCAGGCAAAGGGAGCAGATATTCTCCGTACCCACGACATTGACCCGGTGAAGTTTTTTCCAATCGTCGTTTTTAACATACCCGGCACAATGAAAAACAGCATCAAACGTTCTCCCTAAAACCGGCCGCAGGCTTCTTTCAACGCTGACATCGCCTATTATACATTCGATCCCCCGCTGTTTCAGGAAATCAACCTTACTGGTTTCCCTGACTAATGCCGAGACTTCATGATTTTCCCTCGCCAGGGCCTCAACCAGATACCTGCCGATGAATCCTGTCGCCCCCGTAACCAAAATTTTCATTTGTTCCTTCCACCAGCCGCTGATCCCCTGATTCCCGGATCACCTGTATCCTGCGACCTGTGACTTGTGTCTTGTTTACCCCGAGCTTGTCGAGGGGTGTCTTGCGACTTTAATATTGGTAGTTAGGTAAGGGTAAAGAAGTTAGTTTAGTAGTTGGGTAAAGGAGTTTGGTTTAAAACAATAAATAGTAAGATAAGTCTAAAGGATAAAGGCTAAATAACAAAGGAAGGTTAAAGTTTAAAGGTTCCTACCGGCAGGCAGGTAATTTTAAAATTTGTTATTTAGTCTTTGAATTTTCTTTGTTCTTTAGACTTTGAATGAACCATGCCTGCGGCGTTTATGGTTCATTCATCCCGAGCTCTGTCGAGGGGTTAAACTTTATCATTAACGTTAAATAACCCAACTCCTTAACCTAACAACTACACTAATCTCCTGACCTTAACCATAACCTATAACTGTGGACCATCGACTCGTTGCAACATGAGACCTGTGTCATGTGCTTTATGTCACAACTGATTGCCGATAAACGTTTCTATACCCCAAGGTCCGTCGGAGCACGGCCGATAGAATGCAGTGTTTTTACAATACTATCGATCCTCTCGTGCATCTCTAGATCTATACCGGCACGATTGGGATAAATATCATATAATTTACGGTATTTTTGGGGAGTCACATTGATCATAACGGAATTTGCCCCCGCCATGAGCCCAAGCCTGACGGCATTATCCCTGTCTAAGGTTTCAAAAGAAGTATTAACAAGAATATTAGACTGAGGGCTCTTAATACGGGCGTTGGCAATGGTATTCAAAACCTCCTCAGTCGTAGGAGAGGGGTATTGCGCCAGAGGAGTACCCGGATGAGGAATGAACGGGCCGAAAGAGAACATATCGGGGCCGAGGGAATCAGTTACCGCAATATCCTTAAGGATATCTTCTTCTGTCTGCCCCGGTAAGCCGATAAGAAATCCGCTCATGACAATATAGCCCATCTCTTTTAGTTTCCGGATCAAATCAAGACGGTCTTCTAAACGGTGTTCGGGCCTGATCTTTTTGTAAAGAGCAGCATTACTGGTCTCAAAGCGTAACAGAGCGCCCCGGGCTCCCGCGTCGTATAATTTCCTGTAGGTTTCTAAGCCGCGTTCTCCTATACTTACAATGACCAGACAAGGGGCCTTTTCCCTCATTTCACTGACGATCGTTTCCAGCTTGTTTTCGTCATACCAAAGGTCTTCTCCTGACTGTAAAACAAGCGCTTTAAACTTCAGCTCACGCACCGCTTTTACCGCGGCATCGACGATCTCTTCGACACTCATCCGGTATCGGCTCACTCCCGGGGCATCTTTACGAATGCCGCAATACGTGCAATTACACCTGCAATAATTAGAAAACTCTAAGATGCCGTGGATACAGCAGGAATTACCGTGATTTTTATGACGGATATTATTGGCTACCTGGTAGAGCCCCTTGGGGTCCTGTACAAGCTCCGAATCGATCTCCTGCAGCTTAAAAAACAATTCTTCCCAGGTCTTCAGGATCTCCGCGGCTTCGCTCTCAGAGATCTTCTGCACGACAAACCCGCCTTGGGCATACACATAATCGCCCGGGGCTAACTCATAAAACTCATTCCTGGCCTTTTTATGCTCGCCGAAATAATCAACCGTAATGATCTTCTTATCAATGTCCAGGACCTTGCCCGGGATCGCGTAACACATTAGAAATATACGTCTCTCTTTCCTTTTCTGACCTCATCAAGGCGCGCGCGCGTTTTATCACGCAACCCCTGATCATGTATCCGGCTCAAATAAAATTCAATAACGCTCCTGCCTTTTTCATATAATTGCTTATCGGCAAAATCTTCCAGATATTCGGCAAATGTCAGGATGCCGTTTGGCCGGCAGAATTTATGGATATCCCCTGCCTTGGAGATATCCATAAAATGTTCACCCGTCCTGCCCAGCCGGTAACAGGCTGTGCAAAAGCTCGGCAGATAACCTTCTTTAACAATGTCCTTAACCACCTCTTCCAGAGAGCGTTCATCCTGTATCTGGAACTGCGGTTGATCATGTTTTTTACCGTAGCCGCCGATCGTCGTACAGGATGCCGCGGAAGCCTGTGAGATCCCTATCTTGAAAGCCGCCCGCCTGATCTCGGCACTTTCCCGTGTTGAAATGATCATCCCGGTGTAAGGGACCGCCAGCCGCAAGACCGCTATCAGCTTCAGAAAATCGTCATCGCTGACCTGATAGGTCTTACTCATGCGCGCCGTAGGCGCAGGCTGAAAACGAGGGACGGAGATCGTATGCGGACCGACCTTATACTTCTTATCCAAATATTGGGAGTGAGCCATAAGGGCCAGCACCTCGAAACGCCAATCATATAAACCAAAGAGCACTCCCAGCCCGATATCATCAAGGCCGGCTTCGAGCGCCCGGTCATGCGCGGTGATCTGACGCAGGTAATCTGCTTTAGGGCCGCAATGGACCCGTTCATAGGTCTGCCGATGATAGGTCTCCTGAAAAAGCTGATACGTCCCGATAGACGCGCTCTTTAGTTTACGATAATCCTCAACACGGGTAGCCGCGATATTGACATTGATCCGGCGGATACTTCCTTTATCAGTTTTCACCGAATAAATCGTCTCAATGGCTTTTACCACATAATCAATATCATTATGCCCGCTATCTTCGCCGAACTCCACCAAAACGCGCTTATGGCCCATATTGATCAAAAATTCAACCTGCTCCTCTATTTCTTTAAAGGTAAGCTTCTTGCGCTGCAAGGCTTTGTTGCGGGCATGAAAATTACAATAATCGCAGTCATTAACGCAATAATCGGAAATATACAAGGGCGCAAAGAACACCAGCCGCTCACCGTATATTTCTTCTTTAACCTTCCCCGCAACGAGAAAGATATCCTTCAGGCAAGCAGGATCGGCGGCATTCACTAAATATCCGGCATCTTCAAGAGTAAGCCCTTTTTTCAATCTCGCTTTTGAGAGGATACCGGCAATAACTTCGGGCGAAGGTGATCTTGTCTTGCGCAGCGTATCTTCTATATAGTGTTCGTCAATGATATCTATGTTTTTGTTCATTTCTTCCCTCTCAAATA
>CAZPNW010000109.1:0-1728 GCA_964588175.1 uncultured Planctomycetales bacterium | reverse complement strand
TCTCAAGGGCCACAGCGGGACTCCCTTGACTTGATAACGTTAAAAGGAAAATGGCAGGCCGATGAATATAACAGGCTCGTGTTTTATGCGTCGGGGAAGCCTGATCCGTCGACGATAGTCTTGAGCGGCGCCTGGGAGCTTAACCGGAACCAGCAGCTGGTATATAGCTTTGAGAAAACCGATCTTTTGACTAAAACAAAAAAAAGCCATGAACTTTTATTTGCCGGTTTTTGGAAGATTGATTCCCGTAACCGTTTAAGCTATAGCCTCTCGGGAAGCACGCGCTCTAGCTTTTCTTTCCGCGCGCAGCTGGAAAGTCCAAACTTGTATCCTGCCGACAATATGATAAAATATCGTATCGGCATGGGTTTAGCGCGGCAGGCGCGAGAAAATCAAAAGGTCATTTCTCTCTATGGTGTATGGAAGATAACCCGCAGGTATGGGGCTTCCTTTGAGATGCAATACGCCAACGGTTGTATCCAAAGCATGGAGTTCGGGGCAAAAGTGGCAGTTAATAAAAACAATGAAGTTGTGCTGTCGCTTACCGATCGAAAGGACGAGCCGCTCGGCATCACCGTGACGTATACGCATAAATTATTCAAGAAATCCGGTGCCCAAGCTTTTTTCAGGCTGCGAAATTCTTCGCGTGAAAAAGCGATAGAGGCAGGGATCCGTATCCCGTTTTAAGAACGTGTAGAACGATTTAAAAATAAGGGGTGAATTATGAAAGGTATCATTCTGGCAGGAGGAAGGGCGACCAGGCTCTATCCGGTTACCCGCGCGGTATGCAAACAATTGCTACCCGTCTATGATAAGCCGATGATCTATTATCCGCTATCGACGTTGTTGATGACGGGAAAGATCCGCGATATCCTCATCATCTCTACTCCGGAGGCGCTTCCCGCATTTAAAGAGCTTTTAGGGAACGGATTTTCATTAGGGATAAATATTTCCTATGCCGTGCAGGAAGAGCCCACGGGTATTGCCGCCAGCTTTTTAATCGGCGAGAAATTTATCGGCAGAGACAGGGTGTGTTTGATCTTGGGTGATAATATCTTTTACGGCGACCATTTCTCAAGGATCTTGAAATCAGGATCTGATAAGCGGGGCGGTACGGTCATTTTCGGCTACCAGGTTAAGGATCCCGAGCGTTACGGCGTGATCAAGTTCAATAAAGATTATAAAGTCCTCTCGATTCAAGAAAAGCCTAAGAAACCGGAGTCTCACTGGGTGGTAACAGGGCTTTATTTCTATGATAATGATGTTGTGCGCATCGCCAAAAATCTCAAGCCTTCAGCGCGGGGTGAACTTGAGATAACCGATGTCAATAACGAATACCTGAAAAAGGGAAGGCTTAAAGTCCAGCTGTTGCACAGAGGATGCGCCTGGCTCGATACCGGAACGCATGATTCCCTGATCAGCGCGTCCAGTTATGTTCAGACGATCGAAGACCGGCAGGGTTTAAAGATAGGCTGTATCGAAGAAACGGCATACCGGATGGGATATATTGACGCAGAAGCGCTTTTGCGGTTGGCTCATTCAAGTTTAACCGGTTATGGGGAGTATCTTAAGGGGATCATAAAAGATGAAAAATAAAATCCTTGTTTTAGGGAAAGGTTTTATCGGAACCCGTATTAAAGAGGCTTTCGCTTGCGATAGCACTGACAGCAGGATCTCAAGCTTTGCTGACGTTCAAAAGATCGTAAAAAGGCATAAGCCTGCGGTCAT
>CAZPNW010000108.1:0-8871 GCA_964588175.1 uncultured Planctomycetales bacterium | reverse complement strand
CCATACTTTTAACGTAGTCTTCGCAGACCTGATAGCCTAAGCCCCGGGAACCGGAATGGATCATCACCATAACCTGGCCGAGGTCCAATCCTAATTCATCGCACACATCCCTGTCATAGAGCTGATCGATGACCTGAATTTCTAAGAAATGATTTCCTGAACCGAGTGTGCCGGACTGCGCCTTGCCCCGCTCATACGCCCGGTCTGAAACCGCCTGGGGGTCAGCGCCTTCTATCGCCCCGTTCTCTTCAGTGCACTCTAAATCTTCTTGCGTTCCATAGCCCTGCTTCACCGCCCAGCCTGAACCATGGATCAAGATCTCGCGTTCTTCTTTCTGGCTGACCCGGATGTCCCCCTTAGAACCGACACCCGTAGGCACATTTGAGAAAAGAACATGGATAAGGTCCCTGACCTTGTCTTTTATATCCTGGTACTCTAAATTCGTTCGCAGAAGCCTGACGCCGCAATTAATGTCGTAACCGACGCCGCCAGGGGAGATCACCCCGTTATTTTCAATGTCGGTAGCGGCAACGCCTCCGATGGGGAACCCAAATCCCCAATGCATATCGGGCATGGCCAGTGACGCCTTGACGATCCCGGGTAAAAACGCGACATGCGCCACCTGCTGCGGGGCTTTATCGTTACGGATATCTTTTAATAACTTCTCATCGGCATAAATAATGCCCGGGACCCGCATTCCCGGCATATACGACCGGGGGATACGCCAACGGTAATCATCGATCTTTTCTAACGGACCTTCCCATAAACCGGACATTTGGGCACCTACAAATCAAATATGACCTGAGCCTTCCAACCCGCCGAGGACTGCTCTACCTTTAATTCATGGTACGTTGCCGCTTTAACTTCGGTCTTGAAACGGTAATCAACGCTCGCGGCTCCGCTGACATCCGCCTCGATAGAACCCGGGGCCAATTTCTTTATTTTAAAATCGTCAAAGATCACTTCTTTGGTCGCCGATAAAAATAACAACTCATTTAACCAGTTAACCAGCAACTCTTCCAGGTCCCCGGCTTTTTGTTTTACAGAATAAGATATATGGGGTGTTTTTTTTGATTTTGCCTTTCGTCTTTCCGCAACGATATCAAAGGCAGCGAACGCAGCGTTCCTAAACAATTGCTTTAAATCTTTTCCCGTAACGATAATTCCTATATCCGCGGTATGCTCGATTAGCCGGTATTTCTTACTAACCATCATTCCTCTTGAGCATGGTGATCATTGGAGTAAAGCTTCTTTTGGCCCCGCCTCGTAAGATGCATGAAAATTTTCTTCGATAATTTTCATGCACTCGGCGGGGTAATTCGGCGAAAATTATATCGAGGCGAATTTATGGGCCATGTAGGAGTCGAACCTACGACCTTGACATTAAGAGTGTCCTGCTCCGCCAATTGAGCTAATGGCCCCAATCTATTTTATCGTCCATGAGCGAATCCCTCCGAAGCCCTACCATCATGCTTCTTATCGATGGGCGCAGGAGGAGAGCTAATGGCCCCTAGATACATACAAATTTAGCTTTACAATTATAACATTTACTTATTGCAGCGTCAATCCGATTTGTTGAAATTGATTTACCACTCCCCGGGCACGCGCAGCGAGGAAATTCACCGCAACTTCAGCGGTTTTTAAAGCACAATATATAATTAACGGGGGTATAAGTAGTTACGCGAAGCATCCGGCTGTTGAGCAGGGCCGACCGCGTTATATTACATAATACGCTTACCGGAGAATATCCCCTGCCATGTGTTAAGAACAAAAGTCCAAAAGGATACGCGGGAAGACCCGGATATCTTCTTGAGCTGCTCCTTACAATTATTCTGCTGCGACCATTTCTGCTCCCATTCCAATCCCCCGGCCTCGTCATACTTAATGACATGGGAATACCCCTCCATGGGCCTTAAGTTCTTGATCCCGAATTTTTCCGGTTCGCTATACATCCGGGTCCCGTAATATAAAAAAAAGATATGGAGCCTTACCGCAGAAATATATTCCTTATTCTTTTTTATAAATTCAGCGGTCAGCTTAATATCCTCCTGCTTCTCGTGAGGGAACCCGCATATTAAAGTGATCTCGTTTTTTATCCCCGCCTCGAAAACATCCCGCAGGACACCCGATGCCTCCAAAAAAGAAGAATCTTTATTCATCATCTTCAAGACCCTGTCGCTTCCCGACTCAATACCGAAAGACAAAACCCGGCAGCCGGCCTGCTTCATCTTTTTCAGAAGGCGCCGGTCGAAATTACTGACCTTTGCGTTGGCGACCCACGATATATCCAAATTGTTCCCTATAAAAAGATCGCAGAGGCCTTCCAGGAAATCAGGGGAAATATTAATAGCGTTATCGCTAAAAATAAAGGAGGTACAGTTATCTTTCTCTTTAGCCTGTTTTAGCTCCCTGATTATTTTATCGTACGATTTAAACTCCAATTTCTCGTTGCCGCAGCCGAATAAACAAAAGCTGCATTTACCTGAACATCCCCTTGATAACTGATAATGAAATCTAACAATATCCCCGGGCTGCGGCGGCCTGTACAGCTCCATCGGCAAACCTGAATAATCAGGCGCAGGAACGCTTTCGAGAGGGTAATATTTCCGCGCATTGGCTTTTATTTTCCCATTTTCTTTATAGACCAGGTTAGGCACTTCAGAAACTGGTATCTCGTTATTTAAACAAGCGATCAATTTAAGCATCGGCTCCGCGCCGTCACCCAAGATCATATAATCCACATAATCAAGTATTCCGGGATAAAGGTGCCCGAAAAGAGTAATGAAAGCGCCTCCCAGGACAAGCGGAATACCTGTTTTTTGTTTAATTCTGCGAGCCATTAATAAGGAGAAGTAAAAACCGTCGGAGGCAAGATTTGAGAATCCAATAAGCTTGAACTTCCCGCTCAGATCGCATGAATCCACTAATCTATCGACAAAAACCCCCAGCCTGCGCTTAAAATTGCCGGTCTTGAGTATCTCAAGAACTTCTTGGATCTTAAAGCGCGAAATATCTTCCTTGCCTTTACTATGCAGATTCATTCGGATATTCAGGTCTTCCTGCTCAACGCAATAGCCGCAGCGCCTTAAATAAGAAGCCAATGAACTCATACCAAGCGGAGGGACAAAATTCGGCAGAGAATGAGGAGTCTTAAGCCTGCAAGGAAAAATAAGCTTAATATTTGAATTGTTCTTTGACTGGTTTGATACGTTCAATACTGGCACAGTTTAATTCGAGGCGGAGAAGGGCAAGCCATCTCCCGCATTTCTATTTTTATGCGCCCAGGAGGAATCGAACCTCCAACCCTCTGCTCCGAAGGCAGATGCTCTATCCAATTGAGCTATGGGCGCGTCGAACCATGAATGGTGAGCAAGCCCGCGTTAAATTATCGGCGCGTCGAACCATTAAATGATCTCACACCTATCACCCAACATCCCTTTGATCTTTTCTAAAATCGCCTTATCAACCGCCTCAATATCTTTCTCAGCGGTAGTACGCACGGGAGAATTCAACTGGATCTGGTCAGGTTCTATTTGCTCAATAACCCCTTTGAGCTTCTTAATATGGCTCATATCATCATTAATCCCTTTAACCAGCATCACCTCTAACCAGATCTTACCTCTAAATACCTTACGGAACTCAATCAATCCGTTTATTACTTCTTCGATCTTAAGCGATACCTCAGGCCTGTCGATCTTTTCAAATATCTTAGGCGTTACGGCGTTTAAAGAAGGGATCAGCAGATCAGCCGCCAAAAGCTCCTGGCGCACTTCAGGCAGGCTCAATAATGAACCATTGGTAATGACCGCGACGGGAATCGTGGTAAACTTCTTTATCTGTTCGATCAAGGCCCCGATCTTCAGATGTAACAATGGTTCTCCTGACCCTGAGAAAGTGATAAAATTAAGCTGCAAGGCATCTTCCGGATGGATATGGAACCATGAACGCAGCTCCGCAAAGATATCATCTGCATTAAAATAATCTTTACGCTCTATAGTTTTAACCGTGGTTTTACCCAACTGGCAATAAACACAGTCAAAACTGCATATTTTATAAGGGGTTAAGCTAATACCTAAAGAAAGCCCCAACCTGCGTGATTTTAACGGACCATAGATATAGCGCATACTAAAACCTGCCCTCTTAACAAATAAGTATAAAGGCAAAAGCTAAAAATCAAAAGAAAGGAAAAGTATCATTCCTGACTTTTTACTTCTGGCTTTTCATTGCTTACTTATTTTTTTGCCTTTTGGCTTTCCACTTTTGCCTTAATATTATACCATAAAGGCAAAAAAAATCCCCACCTTTTCAGAACTCTTTGAATCAATCCGGAAAAAGTGGGGAAATTTGCTGTTATTTAATAATAATCAGTGAATTCTGTGTACCGAATGAATTGCAAACATTAGACTTACACTGTGGATCCAATAACCATGACCCGTCAACAAAGAACTTATATTCATAGTTACCGGGCTTCAGGCTTGCCTTCACTATCCAGTTACCTTTTGCATCTTTTTTACCGGAAAGTGAAGCAGTATCCCAATTATTAAAACTTCCCGCGACACTGACCCTTGCTGCCTGAGGAGCGAATAATTTAAAAGACGTTTCGCTGGTACTTACTTTTGAGCTTGATTTCGACGTTGTTTTTGATTTCACCGGTGTTTTTGCCCTGACCGTTCTTGCCATCATAACCTCCTTGTTAGGAATAGTTTATAGGATAAGCTACCTCTTGTCAAGCAAAAATTACTCGAGGCTATTTCTATACCGAGACGATTGACACAGATCCCCTATCCGCAAGCTTAACACTGGCTTCTTGGTCTATGAAAAGCGTCTTATTCGACTCAATAGCCATACAGCAGGCCCCTGATCGCATCAAAGTTTTAATCGTATTTAAGCCTATAACCGGGATGTCAAAACGCATGTCCTGATCAGGACGGCTTACTTTAATTATCACCATCCCCCCTCGCGCGATCGAGCCTGCGCGCCTGATCAAGTTATCAGTGCCTTCAAGTGCCTCAACAGCGACCACCGCCTTATTCTTGACCGCGATAGTCAAACCGATATCCAACCGGGCTATCTCTTTGGCGATAGGCATGCCGAAATGGATGTTATCCCATTCCTCCAGGCTCGGCTCCCGGGCGGTCAAAACAGCCTTCTTCGGCAGCATATCATCGATGAACGTCGTTGAATCTATTAACTCAAAGCCGAATTCCTTTAACCGGTCAGCGATGGCTTCAAATATTGTATTAGCTTTCCTGTCTTTTATGCTGTCCAGCAGCTTTTTTAGATCAATGTTTTGATTAACTTCCCGGCTGAAAAGCCGGTAAGGGCTGATCTGTCCTGCCATCACGATCTTTTTGACCCCTTCAACCTTGAAGATCTCGAACATCGCCCGGAAATCGCTAAGGCTGATCCAATGAATGCGGTCAACATACTTCTTTAATTGACGCGACGTTTCCCCTTTAATGGCAACAGCGACGATCGAGCAATTCTTTTTCTTCGCGGCTTCTGAGAATACGATCGGAAACCGCCTGTTACCCGCGATAAGGCCGATTTTATCCATATGTTCTAAGGTTATGATTTTGGTTTAAAGAAACGAGCGATCACACGGAAGTTTTTTGTTCTTCCTGGTCGGGAACATTCCGCTTCGCGCGGCAGGAGCGGCTCACCCCACGCTGGGAATCTTTCACAAAGTTGACCAGGTACGTAATTTCATCACTCGATTTAAACGAAGACTCTATTCTTTCAACCGCATTCTTTGATGAAAGGCCGGAATTAAACAAGATACGAAAAGCCTGGCGTAACTGCAAGACCGCTTCCCGGGAAAAACCGTTACGTTTTAAGCCGATAAGATTTAAGCCGTAAACCGCCGCCGGATGGCCGTCGCAGGTAGAAAAAGGCGGGATATCCTGCACCACTTTAGAACAACCACCGATAATTGAAAGCTTTCCCACCCGGACAAACTGATGGATCGCCGATAATCCTCCGACTACCACATGATCATGCACCGTAACATGCCCGGCAAGTGTAGCGCCGTTGGCAAGGATACAATGATTGCCGACCAGGCAGTCATGGGCAATATGCGAATATGCCATAAAAAGATTATTACTGCCGACGATCGTTTTGCCGCCTTCACCGGTCCCGGGATTAAAGGTGCAGAATTCGCGAATAATATTATTTTCACCTATTTCCAGGAAATTCTTTTCCCCTTTATATTTAAGGTCCTGCGGGGGGCTTCCGATAACAACGCCGCTGAACACCTGCGTGCCGCGGCCTATGGTAGTATTGCCTTGAATAACACAATGGGCGCCGATAGTGACCGCATCCCCGAGAACAACATTATCCTCGATAATACTGCAGGGACCGATACAGACCCCTTTGCCTAATCCGGCCTTTTTTGAAACAATCGCTGTCGCGTGTATACCTTTATCCATAGCATCACTGTTCCGGTTATACTGGCTATGCGTCGGCAAGGGCAAACATGAGATCCGCCTCTGCCACGACTTTCCCGTCAACCAAAGCCTTGCCGAAGACCTGTCCGGTCCTCGATTTTATTTTACCCGCTTCTATCTCGAGAACAAGCTGATCGCCCGGCAAGACCGGTTTCCTGAATTTAACGTTATCGATAGCCATAAAATAAGCGATCTTGCCCCTGTTCTCTTCCGGGGCAAGCATCATGACACCTCCGACCTGCGCCATAGCTTCTATAATAATAACGCCGGGCATGACCGGCTTTCCGGGGAAATGCCCTTTGAAGAAATAATCATTGATCGTGACATTCTTGATACCGACAGCGCGCTTTCCTTTTTCCATGGAAAGTATCCTATCGACAAACAGGAACGGCTCGCGATGCGGCAATATTTTCATGATCTCGGTAACATTAAGCTCACCCTGCGTCTGGGGGTGATAATTAGTGCTGATCCCCACCGTCGCGAACTTTTCTTTTTGCTGCAATATCTTCTTGACCAGCTTCAGGTTCAACGAATGCCCGCTCTTTAAGGCGATAATATGCGCCTTGATCGGATGGCCGATAATATATAGATCGCCCAAGAGGTCCAATATTTTATGGCGCGTAAACTCATCTTCAAAACGCAGTTTATTTTTAATAACGCCGCTCTTTCCGACAACCAGTGTATTCTCGTAGCTGGCCCCCTTGCCTAACCCCTGTTTTTGCAATTCCTGCGCCTCTTCTTCCAGGCAAAAGGTACGCGCTCCCACTAATTCTTTTCTAAAAGTCTCCGGAGTAATACTGAGCTCCAGGAACCCCGATTTAAGCATCGGGTGATTATAACTTAACGTATAGGAGATCTTATATTCCGCCGACGGCAATGCCACGATAGAGCAGGAATCGTCTTCGACATATATCGGCTCTTTGATCGCGAAGAACTGCTGAGGCGCATCCTGCTCCTGGAGGCCTGCCTTCGACAAAACCTCAAAAAAACTCAAACCGCTCCCATCCATGCCCGGGAGCTCGTTGTTATCGATCTCAATACAAATATTATCGATCCCCATACCCTGGAGCGTGGCCATTAAATGCTCGATGGTATATATTTGGATTTCTCCCAGGCCGATAGAACTGCGGCGGATGCTGGAAACCTTCGGGATCAGTGAATCAAGGCTTGCCTTGATAATAGGGCGGTCAGGCAGGTCAGTCCGGATGAAGCTTACCCCCGCGTTCGCTTCGGCAGGCTTAAACGTGACATTGACCTTATTAGCGGTATGTAACCCGACCCCTTTTATATGGGCTTCGGAGGCGATAGTATGTTGTTTATTCATGGCCTTTTTATCCTTTATTGCTGAACTCTATTGTATAACGAAATTTATGTTCGTTCCAGGTTTTTTACTTTTAATTCCAGCGCTTCGATCTGCTTCTTTAACGCGCCTATTGTATTAAACAAACGCGGCAGCTGCAGCAGCGAAGCGCTAATGCGTTTAGCGATATTCGCCGGCCTTGCCGGAGTTCCCCAAACAATGCTGCCGTCAGGAAGGGACTTGCTTATCCCTGACTGCGCCATAACGATTGAATTATTCCCGATCTTAATATGCCCTACCACCCCGACCTGTCCGGCTAAGATCACATTATTGCCGACCGTGGTACTGCCCGAGATACCGACCTGCGCGATGATCAAACAATTCTTGCCGATGACACAATTGTGCGCGATATGCACCAGGTTATCTATTTTCGTACCCGCTCCGATCACCGTTTTGTCAAAACGCGCCCGGTCAATAGAAACGTTCGATCCGATCTCAACATCATCCTCAACAATGACCGTCCCTACCTGCGGTATCTTATGGTGCGCCCCATCAACGGTCACATACCCGAACCCGTCGGAACCGACCACGCTTCCGCTATGAATGATCACCCTATTACCGATAGTGGCCCGCTCGCGGATAGAAACATTCGGATAGATCAAAGACTCACTGCCTATTATCGATTGGCGCCCCACATACCCCGGGCCATAGATGACTGTCCGGTCTCCAATAGAAACCCCGTCTTCAATAACCACTCCGGGGCCTAAAGCAACCTGTTTACCCAGGCAAACATCCTTACCGATCACCGCGGTCGCGTGTATTCCCGCGGGGATATGTTCCTGCGCCGGCAGGATAAAAGAAACGATCTTCACGAACGCCAACGATGGATTCTCAACCCGAATCAAAGATTTTGCAGCATGGGTAATATCCTGAGAAGTAATAATAGCCGTTGCTTCTGTTTTATCCAGATACGCCCGGTACTTGGGGTTAGCAAGAAAAGTTATATCACCCGGGGCGGCATCTTCGATCCCCGCGACACCGGTAATAACAGCGCGCTCATCACCGATGATCTCACCATTAATGAACGAAGCTATCTCTTTGAGGGTTTTCTTCATAAGATTTTAC
>CAZPNW010000107.1:0-32371 GCA_964588175.1 uncultured Planctomycetales bacterium | reverse complement strand
GGACTGATCTTGACCTGGATCATGGTTTTTATCAAACAAAACAAGGTATAAGGTATACAATTTCAGATTCTGCAACAAAAGAGGTTTTGCAGCGTCTCTTGAAGTTGAATCATGAGCAGTATGCGGAAGAGGTTCGACAGGGACTACATGATGAACAAAACTTGAAATCAGTATCCACAAAAAGTCATGGTAAACAGGTGGCGGAAAGTAGTGATCAGCTTAAAATGTTTGATGAATTAAGTTAATGAAAAATATTTTATCTCATGAGGGGGGCGTTGATGGTGAATACCGCCGTTGCTAGAATTCCTAGTGCTTGGCTTGTTCGGTTAGGGAAAGAAGCGCATCTTAACGAATTTATGATTGAGATTGAGAATGGTCTTTCCGATTTTGGGGGTATTGATGAAGGAGACGGGGTTCTGCTGGTTGAAGATCGGGATTCGAAACTCAGCGTGATCGCTTTCGTTCGAGTTTTTCGAAAACATGTTTTATCGGAGCGGACTATTTTTTATTCTGATGGTATGGTTGCGGCTCAACCGAGTGTTCCACTTGACGAGCTGGGGATTCTCGCTGTTACGGCGATTATTAGCCGTCTTGATTGGTCGCTTTTCGAAGCCGCGTTGAAGAAAGTCTGCAATTTTGATTTTATTTCTTTTCCGATTTTAACCGGTAAAACTGCTTCAGAACAGGCTTATATTAGAGAGTTGCTTCAGCTGGCCGTTATGAACGATTTACTTGGTCCAGCAAATGGGCCGAAAGAAGAGATCATCGGCATGAGTGTCCGTGATCGTTATTTGGTTGGTAAGCTCGCTCCAGTTTCTTCTTCGAGTATTCAAGAATCGGATGAATTTAAAATGGTTACAGAGGAAGATGAGAGTGAAGGGAAAAAGGCGGCTGCAGATAAGCTCAAGCCGTATGAAGGACATCATCAGCCTGGAGAAGAGTTCGCGTCTACGGAAGGAACCACTGATCCAGATGCCGACGAAAAGGAAGACACGGTTGTATCCGTGAATCAGTCGCTCGTTCCTTCTTCGATGGGTTTTACCTTTTGTGTGGATAAGAGCGTGGAAGCTGTAGAAGTTTTAGCCAGCTGGGGACGATACGAGCGAACGGAAAGCGAGCGAATCAATGAAAGTACGGGTAAACCCTTTCTATGTTGGAAACGAGTACCGTCGGGGGGCACGACGTTTGTTTCGTTGAAAGAAAGGGAAATTTTACCCATTGCCATAGATGATCGGTGTCATGAAGTCGTTCTTCAAGGAGCGGTAAGCGCTCCTTTACAGAACGGTGATCGTTTGGTTACTGTCTTTCTCGTCAATGAACAGGTTAAACCAGACAAAAGTCAGGATTCTGCTTGGGTTTTTCAACCTGAGATGAGAGTTTGTGACAAAGAGGGTAAGGCTATTTTTAGACGTAGACCTATCTCGGATGCCGATGATACCGACACGGAGCGTGAATCTCTGGAAATGATTTATCGGC
The DNA here is from genome assembly GCA_964588175.1 of uncultured Planctomycetales bacterium. Lineage (GTDB taxonomy): Bacteria > Omnitrophota > Gorgyraeia > Gygaellales > Profunditerraquicolaceae > JBAZTA01. The sequence goes on along the minus strand of CAZPNW010000107.1, from coordinate 30,895 downwards.
AGCGTGTGGAGTTTGCGGTCGGCCATGGGGTATCCGTTCACGCTAAGACGGCTGATGGTGATCCCGGATTGGCCACAGAGATCAGAACTGTCGTTCTTCCACAACACGAGGTTCCTGTAACCGAACCTCCCGGTTCTGAAACCGAAGATCGTCCGGTTTTGAAAGATATGATGGATCGGGGTTCATTAGATATGGAACAACTCGCCAGTATAGATAAGAACGCGTTGTTGTCGACTTTGAAAGTGTTGACAGATGATTATACAGCATGGATAGGTGAACAGAAGAATAGGATAGGCAAAGACGTTGTAGGGTTCGATAGAGCGGCTCATGAGACGATTCGGAGGTGCGAGGAAGTTCTTGGACGTTTGGAAGAAGGTATTTCCGTTCTCGGAACCGAAGATCGCGCTTTGGAAGCGTTTCGTTTCACCAATAGAGCTATGGGATCACAGCGTGTCCATAGTCTCTATTCCTTAGCGAAGAGGCGGGGCGAGAACAAACCGTTGATTGACTACGATGTCCCGAAAAACCGTACGTGGCGTCCGTTTCAAGTAGCTTTTTTACTTTTAGCTATTCCAGCGCTCACGGATCCAACCCATAAGGATCGTACTGAAACGAGTTCGGCTTGTGCCGACCTACTTTGGTTCCCGACAGGTGGTGGCAAGACCGAAGCTTATTTGGGTGTCGCTGCGTTCACGATGGCTATTCGGCGCTTACAGGGTAATCTTGGCGGTTTGGATGCAAGTCGAGGGTTAGCGGTGATCATGCGGTATACTTTGCGTTTGCTGACGGTTCAACAGTTCCATCGTGCCACGGCATTGATCTGTGCCATGGAAGTCATCAGAAGAAGCGCGTTGGAGAAATGGGGCAAAGAGCCTTTTACGATCGGGTTGTGGGTGGGACAGAGAGTCGCCCCTAACACTACTCAGGAAAGCCACGATGCCATTCAAGCCATTCGACAAGGCCAGAGACCCAGAGGTAGTTCACCGGCGCAATTGGCCTTTTGCCCTTGGTGTGGAGCGGAGATAAAAGAGGGTAGAGATATAGATGTCAGTTTAGAAACAGGTCGAACAGCGATTTATTGCGGTGATCATGCGGGTAACTGTGAATTCAGTCGAAGAAATTCTTCAGTTTTCGGGTTGCCTGTTCAGGTAGTTGACGAAGAGATTTACCATCGTCCGCCTTCGATGCTGATAGCGACCGTTGATAAGTTCGCTTTGATGGCCTGGCGAGGGGAAGTCCGTACGCTTTTCGGTGTGGCCACGCATGAATGCCAACGACATGGACTTCTTTGGCCAGAAGCCGAATGTAAAGGAAATCATCATGCTACGGGCAGTCTCTCCGCAACGACGGTGCGCCAAATCAATAAAATTCGTCCTCCGGATTTGATCATACAGGATGAATTCCATCTTATCAGTGGGCCTTTGGGTACGATGGTAGGGCTTTACGAGACTGCGGTGGATCAGCTCTCGTCTTGGAAGTTAGGTGATAAAGATGTTAAACCAAAGATAATCGCTTCGACTGCAACAGTCAAGAGAGCAGACGATCAGGTTCGCAACGTCTTTTTGCGACGAGTCTTGGTATTTCCGCCGCACGGACTAGATGTGAGCGACGATTTCTTTTCTGTCCAGCGTCCTATTTCTCGAAAGCCTGGAAGACGTTATTTGGGGATTTGTTCACCGGGTAGTTCGAGACCCGCTGTTTTGATTCGAGTATATGTGGCTTTGTTGACCTCTGCCCAGGCTTTGTTCGAGCGCTTCGGCCAAGCGGCGGATCCGTATATGACCATTGTCGGGTATTTCAATTCACTCCGTGAATTGGGAGGGATGCGTCGATTGGCAGAAGACGACGTGCAAACACGGTCCTATCGCGTATGGATGAGCGATGTAGTGCGTCCAGGATTGGCTCAACGTAAGGTTACCAATGTGGATGAATTGACGTCTCGCGTTCCGAACAAAGACATTCCCAGAAAGTTAGATCAGCTCGAAATTTCTTTCAAAGCGGTAAAAATAAAAGGCGAAGCTCAAGGCATAGATATCGCATTGGCTACAAATATGTTTTCTGTTGGCGTAGATGTTCGAAGATTAGGATTGATGGTCGTGAACGGTCAGCCTAAAAATACTGCCGAATATATTCAATCTACGAGCCGTATTGGGCGTTTTTTCCCGGGATTGGTGTGTACGGTGCTGACATGGGCCCGACCGAGGGATCTCTCTCATTATGAATCATTCGAGCATTATCACGCCACGTTCTACAAGCACGTAGAAGCGCAGTCGGTCACTCCTTTTTCGCCACGTGCGTTGGATCGTGGACTTACCGGTATGATGGTGAGCTTGCTTAGGTTGGGGGAAGATCATTTGAATCATAACCTCGGTGCCGCTGAATTCGACGATATAACGAAACCGGAAGTCGCGACGACCAAATTAGCTATTTCGGAGCGAGCTTGGAAAGCCAAGAATAAGGCTGCTGGACAGAATGCAGAGGTCATGTTATCGGATCGCATGGATCGTTGGGTCAAAGAAGCCGGAAAAACGGGAAGACGGCTTGGTTACGAGACCCAAAGAAAGCAAGGTGATGTAGTCGCTTTATTGAAAAAACCCAGCGCTTCGGTTTGGGACGAATTCACCGTTCCAATGTCAATGCGTGAAGTCGAACCCGGGGTGCAGTTGATCATGGATGAATCACGGATGGCCGATCCTCCGACTTGGCGGGTTACGCCTAAAATTACACCTCAGATGGGAGGTGGAAAATGAGCCATCTAGTCGGGCAGGTTCGTCCCAGCCAACTTCTTTGGACATATGGTCCAGGTGCGCTTATAGATCTTCCTAATATTTCCGTGATCACTATGGGTTTGAATCTGTGGGATAAAGATAGGTGTCAACCGGTGGATGAAGCTCGGTTGCTCGCTGCGGTTCGACATATTCTCGGTCAACAGGTTAATCGATTGCTCATTCCGCCTTTCGTGAATGAAGGCACGGATAATGCAAAAACGATAGGTGTGCCCGTGAGGCCGTTCCCGCGTTGGTTGAGATGTGTTAGATGTGGGTTGTTGGCGGAAATCGATTCCGGTTTGTTCAAAATCGTAGCGAACGATTATCGCCCCGATCAGACGCATTTCATACACGAAAATTGCGTGCATGGAAGAAATGCGGATGCCGTTCCTGCACGTTTTCTTTTAGCTTGTAAAAACGGCCATTTGGATGATTTCCCCTGGCATTGGTTTGTACACGATGGACCCTCTAGCTGTTCCGGAACGTTGCGTTTCTTTGAGAGTGGTGCATCGTTACAGACGGAGAATCTTTGGGTGAAGTGTGATACGTGTGGTGCGGCACGTTCATTGGTACACGCGTTCGGAAAAGACGGCCAGGATAATCTTCCTGCATGTCGAGGACGTCATCCACATCTAGACAGATTCGATGCCGATTGTACCGAGTCTCCTAGAGCGGTTTTATTGGGAGCAACCAATAGTTGGTTTCCTGTCACCTTATCCGCTTTGGCGATTCCGGTGGCCAAGAATCAATTGAGCCAGCTTCTTTTAGATGGATGGGATTATTTCTCGGATGCGGGATCTTTAGAAGCGATCCAAATTATCATCAAAACTTTGATGAAGACGAACGGTTTGCCTGGAATCGACCGATACGATCCTCAAGAGATATGGAAAGTCGTTCAGGATAAGAAAAGTGGGAAGGGTGAAAGAATCGTTATCTCCGAAGAAGACATAAAAGGACCGGAATGGGGCGTATTGACGGCATCGACTCCTCCCGTCGATTGGCCACATTTTCTTAGTCGTCAGGTAAGTGTTCCTGCCCCGTACACAACGAAATTGTCTGCTATTTTGCTTTTAGAGAGGCTCAGAGAGGTGAATGCGTTACTCGGTTACACGCGTGTTGAAGCGCCAGAGGAGGGAAGTGAGCCTGATGAAGGGCCAGAGAGGGCATCTTTGTGTAATGGAAGTCCGGAATGGGTTCCGGTCGTAGAAGTGCATGGTGAAGGTATCTTTATCCAATTCTCGGAAAAGACGGTTTCTCAATGGGAGAACCTCGCTTCGGTAAAAAAACGTAGCGCTAAACTTTTGGCTGGCCATCGCGGTTGGCGAAATGCACGAGAACTCGCTCTTGATCGGGGGTATCCTGGGATACGTTATGTAATGTTACACACATTCGCTCACTTATTGATTCGCGAATTAGCTCTCGAATGTGGTTATAACGCCGCCAGCATTCGTGAAAGAATTTACGCGCGTGAAGGTACCGCTACCGACGCATCCATGGCAGGGGTTCTGTTGTATACCGCCGCGGCCGATTCCGATGGTACGTTAGGTGGATTAGTGGAGTTGGGAAAACCGGAGAACCTAGGTAAGGTGATCGAACATGCTCTCTCAAGGGCCGAAATTTGCTCATCCGACCCGCTCTGTTCCGAGCACGATCCCGGAGTGGATCGGTCGCTCCATATCGCGTCTTGTCATGCGTGTGCCTTTGTTTCAGAAACATCCTGTGAAAGGGGAAACCGTTATTTGGATAGAGCTTTATTGGTCCAAACGTTTGAATGTAAAGATACGGCATTCTTCGATAAAAAGGACGATTGAAGATGAATGAAATTTGGAAAGTTATTGCCGAGATAGGAGTCGAATTACATCCAGATACTGTCGAAGTGATCGCTTCGAAGATCGCTATTCTGGATTCGGTTGATCATTTCGATAATATGGAATCTGGTCTCGGTTTGGGGAGCGAAAATGTATCCATTGATCGTTTGGGAATGGCTTGGAAAAAAATGCCCAAGCTCTCTCCCTTGGAGCTCGCTGCTGCTTTGCGAGCCGCTTCTGGAACAGCCAGTATGATAGAAAAACGAGAATCGGTCGAAATGGTATGGACGGGTCCTTTTACCGGGCTCGTGCCGTCTCGCCATACTGAACAAGTATTGCTCGAAGTGATATCGTCAGCGAAACAAAGGGTTCGTCTGATGAGCTTTGTCGTGTACGACATAGATACCGTCATAAAAGCGTTACAGGATGCGATAGCCAAGAGTGTCCGAGTCGACATATTTCTCGAACCGTCCAAGGAGCAGGGAGGAAAGGTTGATGTGGATGCGGTTCAATTGTTCTCGGAACGAATTCCTTCAGCTAATCTCTATGTTTGGAACGATAAAAAGAAGGATAATCGCAATGGCGCGGTTCACGCTAAATGTGCCGTAGCGGATGGATCAATCGCTTTTATAACTAGCGCTAATTTGACGAACGCCGCGATGGAACATAATATGGAGCTCGGTGTGTTGGTGCGTGGCGGAAATCTTCCAGAAACTTTGGATCGGCACCTTGAAGCACTCGTTACTACTGGCATTGTCGAGCGGGTATAAATGGATACCGTAGATAAAGCGACGAGATCGCGTATCATGGCCTCTGTAAGACGACGAGATACAGGGCCGGAAATACTTCTTCGGCATTCCTTACATAGGCTCGGTTTTAGATATCGTTTAAACTGTCGGAATTTACCAGGATCTCCGGATATTGTTTTTCCTCGATTGAGAACCGTGATTTTCGTACATGGTTGTTTCTGGCATGCTCACGGTTGTAGAGAGACGACCGTACCCTCGACTCGAAATAGATTTTGGCGAGAGAAATTCAGAGCGAACAAAAAGCGTGATAAACGTAAAAGCGGATTATTATTGGCTGCTGGTTGGCGAGTTTTAGTCGTTTGGGAATGTGCGTTAAAGGGAAGAAATATGGTTAGATTCGACAGAGTGATTTCTTTCACTGCAAAATGGTTGAAGTCGAAAGAAAAATTCAGAGAACTTGCTAATCGTTCTAATTGAATGGATGATCGCATTGCTATAATAGGATGGGGTTCGTTAATTTGGGATCAGGGCAATTTGAAAATATCATCAGAACGTTGGTCTCTAGATGGCCCTCGGTTACCCGTTGAATTCATTAGAAAATCAAGTAATGGAAGGATTACACTAGTTATCTGCGATAAATACTTGGACAATCCGGATATATGGGTAAAAACATACTGGAATTATTCCACCTTGGAATCGTTAGAAACTGCGAGAATTGATTTACGGAAAAGAGAGGGCACGCCCGATATCGCGAATATTGGATTTTACTACCAAGATCAATGCAGTGCGAGGAATGATCGGATATTGAATATCATAAGGAAATGGGCTAAAGAAAAAGGTTTGATTGGGGTCATTTGGACAGATTTTGGCAGTAAGCGTAATCTGGAGACGAGCAATGTTATTCCGTATTTGCGGACTCTGCAGGGTGGGCTTTTAACAGAGGCGAAATGTTATATAGAAAAGGCTCCTCTTCAAATTAGAACTCCCTTGCGGAAGGAGATTCAAGATGTTTTGGGCTGGATACCCACTGCACAATATTGATAAGAAACATGGGCGGACCTGACTTTTTCGATTTCTTGATAGAAGGCGGAGATGAGTTGTTGAATAGTGAGGTTTGTCCTCATTGTGGGGATGTTATCTATCTAGACCAAAAAATCGAATGGATTGATGAAGATAAAAAAATCGCCAAATGTCCTAGTTGTGGAGGAGAGATTGGGATCGATGTATAAACAATCCCGCAATGTTTGTAGTAATTGGGCAAGTGACAGATAAACAGAAGCATAAGAATGAAATGTTAAATATATTTAACACCAGTAATGTCAATAAGTTAAACAACATTTTTGTTGTATTATCTGTAAGATAGTGTATACTTGTTTTTGAAAGCAGAATAGCTGTATTGCTAGATAATCCAGTATAGTTTACACTGCTTCATTGTGGCACTTGCGACTAGACAACGTAAGTGACCTGAACTTGTGTGGCGCCTAACAGCGGCACGAGTTTGAATACGAGAAATCGTAAACAAACCGTGCCGCTTTTTTTATTGCACAAACTTATCAAGAAGGAGGTTGTAAATGGTTAATCAGTTTTATAAGCGTTTGGATAACTTTTGGGATCAAATAGCGTCATCGGAGAGGAAACATCAGTATCTGCTGCGCGTGTCAGCGCATTTCATGATGTTTGATGCACAAGTATGCATCACATCGCTGGAAGGAGGCGCAGTTCGAGTGCGTATCGTTTCTCAGAGTAGAATCGAACTCTTCACGGATGGCATGTTGGCGTCAATCCGTGAAGATATTTGTAGGTTAGTGCGGCACCTCTTTTCTGAATGTAATGTGGTTACTGGTGAATATGTGTTTGCGAGGCATACTAGTAAGCTGTCATGGTATGTTTACCAAGAACTCACAAGGGAGGCATGAAATGGAAATTCGTAAAATCGCAATAAATGAAGTAAACACTGTAGCGTACAATCCTAGGTCAGATTTGAAGCCTGGGGATGCAGAGTACGAGAAGCTTAAAAAAAGCATTGATGCTTTTGGTCTCGTAGAGCCACTGGTATGGAATAAACGCACAAAGAGCCTTGTGGGTGGTCATCAGAGGCTCAAGGTACTCATCGCTGCAGGGCATGAGGATGTTGAGGTAAGCGTTGTGGATCTGTCATTGGAGAAAGAAAAAGCGCTGAATTTGGCTTTGAATAAAATTCAGGGCTTCTGGGACAACGATAAACTCGCGATTTTAGTTGAAGAGTTAACCAAGATTCCAGATTTTGACATGAGCATTACCGGTTTTGATATGCCTGAAGTCAGCGAGATATTGGATAGCTTAGAAGATGCGAGGGAAGATGAGTTTGATATCGAGAAGGAGTTGGATAAGACAGGGTCGTCTGTCACTCAGCCAGGTGAGTTGATTATCCTTGGTAAGCATCGTCTGCTCTGCGGAGATTCTTCGAAATCTGATGATGTGAAACGGCTCATTGGTGAAGAGAAGGTTAGTCTAATCTTAACCGATCCACCGTATAACGTTAACTACTATGGAGGTAATCGTCCCGTGCCTAATGTCCGGCCTAAAGAGTCGCGTATGTGGGAGAGAATCTACAACGATAATCTCACCCAGCCGGAGTATGAAGAATGGCTGAAGCGTATACTCACGAATGTTGCCGTTTATCTTGCTCCAGGGGCGCCATGTTATCTATGGAACGGCCACAGCCAGTTTGGTCCGATGCATAAAATGCTTCTTGATCTGGAATTCCATGTTTCTTGCGTGATTACCTGGGCCAAGGAGAGCTTTGCTATAGGCTATGGTGATTACAACAACCAGACAGAGTTTTGTCTGTATGCCTGGAAGGAGAACAATGGGGCTCATTGCTGGTATGGCCCTACTAACGAATCAACGCTGTGGCAGATCAAAAGGGATCACACGGCAAACTATAACCATCCAACGCAAAAACCTGTTGCTTTAGCGCATCGCGCTATCAAAAACAGCTCTAAGCGAGGCGATATTGTGTTGGATATGTTTCTGGGATCTGGTACTACTTTAATCGCCGCACAAGGCTTAAATAGGACTTGCTTTGGGGTTGAAATAGATCCCTACTATTGCGATGCTATAGTGAGGCGTTATATCGCCACTGTAGGCAAGGATAATGTTTCCGAAGAACTAGTCATGAAATATCAGAAGGAGGAAACGAATGCAGGAAAATGACGAGGTAAAAGAACAGCCCATTCTCACCATAATCCAGCAAATCAAGGACGGCCGGATTCCTCCAGGGACTGTTGACAAGGAAATGCGTCAGCAATGCGTAGAGGTCTTTATGGGTGAAGGATATACGGTTTCATCGATAGCCCAGATCTTCGAAAAGTGCGAGAAGACCATTAGGCGCGATATCGAAGAAATCCGGGAACGGCACGCTCTGGAACCCGATGTTAACTTAGCCAGGAAGATAATCGGGGAAATGTTGATGTATGCCAGAATCCATCGCAGCCATCTGATGCGTCTTGCTCGGGCAAAAGAAGCATCGGTTTCAGAGAAAGCACAGGCAGAGTTTCTGGCTGCGAAAGTGGGGATGGATCTGGTGGATCGAATGCAGACACTTGGCTATCTGCCATCAAAGCCGACTGCGATCGTTGGGGATGTCTTTCACCATTTCGGGGGAAACGATATGAACGAGTTGGTCGATGAGATATCCAAGCAAGTGATCGAGGTTGAAAAGATAGCTTCGCAGACAGGCGTAATTCCCAAAGAAATAGCAGGGGAATTGTCTGAAGTTAAGGGTTTTATGAAGAAAGTGGAAGGCTTAAAGACGAATAACCTTAAGGAGAAGCAAAATGGATGAACAGATGACGCTGCCTGAGAAAGAAATACTCGCGAGTTTGTATAAACTTATCAAGATCAGAAGAACTCTTGGGAAAGATTTCTTGAGGTTTCGACAGCAATACTTCCTCCATTATCATAAAGTAGCTGATGGAATGTTCCAGGAAGACCTCTCTAAACTGCTTTATGGAGCTGCAACACAACGTGGCTCAAAACTAGCTATTGCCGCACCCAGAGGCTGTGCTAAAAGTACAATCTTAAGCCTTGAGTACGTGATCTATTGTATCTGCTATAGAATTGAGAACTTCATCGTGATAATCTCGAGTACGGCTGATCAAGCGCGTGGTTTTTTGAGTGATATTAAGCAGGAGCTGGAGACGAATGAACATCTAATTAAGGATTTTCCTGACATCTGTGAGATCGGTGCTAAGCCCGGACCGCCGCGGTGGACGCAGCATGAAATAGTAACGCGTAACAAGGTTAAAGTGCTCGCTTTGGGAACAGGTCAGCAGATTAGGGGTAGACGTAATCGAGAGCATAGGCCGTCCTTGATCATTTTGGATGATATCGAGACTAACGAAGGTCTACAGAATATGGAGAGTTTTAATAAACTAGAGGATTGGCTGACCAAGGCGGTGCTTAAAGCAGGAGCTTCCACAACAAATATAATCTACGTAGGCACTATTCACCATTACGGATCGTTATTGGCAAAATTTACGGAGCCTAAGGAAGCTCCTGGTTGGCAGAGTAGGATATATAAATCCGTAATTCAGTGGGCTGAACGGTCCGATTTGTGGGAACGATGGACGAAAATATTCCATTCACAGGATGTCTACAAAGATAGTTTTGGATTTGATGCTGCGAAGCGGTTTTTTGTGGATAATAAAGCAGAAATGCTCAATGGAACCCAGGTCATCTGGTCAAGCAGTAAGTCCTATTATGATCTTATGGTTATCAGAGAACAAGACGGACATATTAGTTTTGACTCAGAAATGCAGAATGAACCGACAAATCCCCGGGATGCAGTGTTCAACTTAAATGAAATGAGCTATTGGGATGATCGATTTGGGACAGAAGATGAGTTAGTATCGACTATACGAGAGGGAAATGAGTTATTCTACGGTGCCTGTGACCCTAGCATGGGAAAAGAGGGAAAGAATAGCGATTATTCTGCGATAGTGACGATCGTTAAAGACGCTAAGACCGGCACAATGTATGTGATTGATGCCGATATTTCTCGTAGACTACCTGATAGGACCATAGATGACATCTTGGTTTATCAGAAACTGCGTGGATACCGTAAGTTTGGGTTTGAGACGAATAATTTCCAGGAATTCATGGCTATGGAGTTGGAAAAACGATCACAGGCACAGCATGCGAACCTGCGGATAGAAGAGATCAAGCATGTTACAGATAAGCTGGCAAGAATCCAATCCCTGCAGCCTATGGTAAAAAGCGGTGCGGTGCAATTTTCAAGGAAACATCACGCTTTGCTTGAGCAGATGAAGTTTTTTCCAAGAGGAGTCCACGATGACGGGCTGGACGCTTTACAGATGGCTGTGGATTTGGCGATTAAAAGCCGCAAGCGGCTTATGACTACGATATACGCGAATGGTAGGGTGGAAACGCTTTATAATGAATAAATAATGGGCCGAATTAAAGCTATTTAATGAAAAAATCTAACGGTTTTTTATAAATCTCTGCAAATTGTTTTAACTGGATTATGTCTATTCTTCGTTGACCTGCCTCTATCTTCGAAACATAGGATTGAGTTCTCTTTAGCAATTCAGCTACTCTCACCTGCGTAAGTTTTTTTTCCTCACGCGCTTTTATCAGCTTATCTACCACGGCTTTGTGCCCGTCTGTAAAGATAGTTTTGTCCATAGGGTTTGACTTCCTTCAACAATATGGTATATTACGTATTGGAATATGCCAAAATGGAATATTGGCAGGTTGGCATAGGGGGAGTATGGAAAAGCCATTAAGAAAGCGAGATTTTAAGCTAGGTCAGTTACACGGTAGGCTTCAGGCAGTGAGCAACAAGTCGGAAGCTCACATCCAGAGGACTGTCTTCTTAAGCCAAAGAATAAAGATCTGGAAGAAACGGAACGAAACTACTGTGGTTCGCATCTTTGGATACGAGATGCCCTTAAAGACAGGCTGTACGCGTGGCGAGTGCATTGACTTGATCGGTTACGATAAGAACCATAATCTTTATTTAATTGAGCTTAAAAAGAAGGAATCCCAAGAAAGAATAGCAGACATAGTCGAACAGCTTAATGGTTATGAGGATTCTGTAAGGCGGATTCTTCCGCACATAGAAGATGAATTTCAGAGTGAGTACTTTGTTCCTGTTAGCTTTGGAACCGTGAAGAAGATCATATTAGCTCCTAGAGAATTTTATGAAGGAAGAAAGAAGGATCTTGTTCCAGGCTCTATAGAATATGCCTATTTTGGTGATAGAGACATTAATAAGAGAGAGCCAGGTGAGATTATTAATATCCATCTGGTAAGAAAGTAATGGAGTTAATCATTCATCGTGGCACGCAGGAAATAGGCGGTAGCTGCGTGGAGCTAAAGACGGATAGAACAAGGGTGCTTATTGATCTTGGCATGCCCCTAGTTAATAAGGATAAGAAACCCTTTGATTCAAAGATACTCGAAAGAAAGTCAATAGAAGACCTCAAAGATTTAAAAATCCTGCCTAATATAAGAGGACTCTACAAAAACGACGAAAAAGACGTCGATGCGATCTTGATTTCCCATTCACATCTAGACCATTATGGTCTCTTGAATTATGTCCATCCAGATATCCCCATTTATATGAGTCAGGGAGCTAGAGAATTAATTGAAATATCTAGCATTTTCACTCCTAATAAGCTTAATAAGATAAATACAAAGATAATTGATAGTAAGAAGGCGTTCAGTATAGGCGATATAGAAGTAACTCCGTACATAGTCGATCATTCGGCATTTGATGCTCTCGCTTTTTTACTGGAAGCCGATGGTAAACGGTTATTTTATTCTGGAGATTTCAGAGGCCACGGGCGCAAAAGCAAGTTGTTTGAAAAGATAGTTAGAAATCCTCCGAAAGACGTAGATTGTCTTTTGATGGAGGGTTCTACTCTTGGACGGGAAGAACAGTTATATAGAGATGAGATCGCTGTGCAGAATAGGATCGAACAGATTCTCAAGGCGGCCGATAACATTTCTTTTCTTTTTGTTTCATCGCAGAATATAGACCGGATAGTTTCTGCTTACAAAGCGTGCCTTAAAACAGACAGGATCTTCGTAATAGATATCTACACGGCGTATATTTTGGACAGGCTAAGTAGTATTTCAAAACACATCCCACAATTTGACTGGCGCAATGTCCGTGTAAAATTCTATAAAAATCAGGCTGACATATTGGCGAGAGAAGTATCGAAGAAGCTGCTTTATCGTTATAATGCGAAAAAAATTGAAATGCCAGAGATAAATGAGCAAAAAAACCAGATTCTTATGCTTACTCGCTATAATTCACTCTTTCCCAGGGTAATAAAGAGCATCAATAATCCGATAGGCGCTAAGATTATTTATTCTATGTGGGAGGGGTATCTTAGCAATGAATTTACGGAATATTGTGTCCAAAACGGTCTGATAATAGAGCAAGTGCATTCTAGCGGTCACGCGAAGTCGACAGATTTGAAGAGTTTTGCTAGCGCAATAAATCCTAAAACGCTAATCCCAATTCACACTTTTGAAGCTAAAAGATACCCTGCCTTATTTCAAAACGTTAAGTTATTAAAAAACGAAGAAGTGTTTACTCTCCCGTAGATTAACACCCGCACATACTTATTTAAAGAGATCCTTTCCCCTATATTTCTTGGGCGCTTTATGGTAAATCCATATCGTAATATCCGGGAATATAGTTAAAAAAAGGATTTACAGTGCGAAAGAGGTGGTATAATAATTACATTACAAAGAGGTGGTGAATGAGCTTCACATAGTAGAATTTAAGGCGACTTTCTGAAAGTTAGAGGGTAGCCTTTTTTTATTGTAGGGTTCGATCTTAAGAAGTAGAAATGTCGTCACCTCTCCCGTTGGATCAGATAAACATTGCTTAGGAGGCATTGTCAATGGATACCAAAATACTTGATGCAACACCGGAAAAGAGGACATTTTTATCAATAATATCAGAGTACGATCTCAAAAAATCAATTTGTGAGCTTATTGATAACGCCATAGACCTTTGGTCTCAGCGGAAGAGGGTTGATTTAGAAATAAAAATAATAGCTGATGATAGGCAGCAAACTATTTCTATCGAAGATAATGCCGGAGGGATAGAGGAGTCAAAATTAGATCATATTGTTAGTCCTGGTAAGACAACTAATGATATTAGCGATGATGTTATTGGATATTTCGGAGTTGGCAGTAAGAGAGCGGTTATTGCTTTAGCTCAAGATATTGCTATCCACTCTAGATTTGAGAATGAGAAGTCTTTTACTGTTAAGATTGATGAACACTGGATTACCCAAGATACTAGTTGGCAGTTACCTTACGCTGAATCTCAAAAACAAGTAACTCCATACACTACGATTATTGAATTAAGCAAATTGAGAATACAGATATCGTCTGAAGAAATATCAGATTTAAAGAAACATCTCTCAGAGGTATATTCTAAATTCTTGGATAGAGGAGCTTCCATAAAGGTGAATGGTGATAGAATTACTGCTATTAATTTTGACGACCAATGGTCTTATCCCCCGAATCTCTACCCCACTCAGTTTTCTGCACAAATACCAATTGAAAATCGTAAAGTAGATGTTGAGATCTTGTCAGGTTTAATTGATCATCCGGGTGATCCTGACAACTCGTACGGAATTTTTCTTTACTGCAATAATAGATTAATCGCTCGCGGGTTAACAGATTTCATAGTTGGTTTTTCTTCTGGCATGATCGGCAACCCTCACTATAATATTTCTCTTGTCAGGACTATTGTGAAAATTAAGGGGCAATCGCGTGATATGCCGTGGGATAGTAGCAAATCGGGTATTAACTCAAAACATCCGGTATTCCAATCTTTAAGACAAAGTATTATTGATGTAACAAAAAGATTTGCTCAAATTTCTCGAAGTCTTCAGGGCAAATGGGACACGGAAGTTTTTATTCATAAAACCGGTCATATAGTAGTTGAAAAACTAGATACAATTATCAGTATCCCGAAATATTATTTTCCGGCGCCGCCAGCCAGCAAGCAAAAATGGCACCAAAAGATAACTAATGCAAATGCATCGGTTATCGCACAAAAACCCTGGGCATCCGGGTTATTAGAGAGTATTATTGCTGTCGATTTATTGTTTAAACATTCATTGAGCCAGAAGAACAGGCTTTGCTTGATTATTTTGGATAGTGCGATTGAGATAGCATATAAGGAGTATTTGATAAATGAAAAGAACATAGGAATTCGTCGCTTCAAAGACATCGCCGATAATAGAGCAGATGTCCAGAAAGAAATCGAAAAATCCATTAATATCGCACAGCCAACAATAAAAAAAATAAATTACTATTACAAATTGAGATGTGATTTAATTCATGAAAGAGCCACGCCAAATATTACCGATCTCCAAATTGAAGATTATCGCGCAATTGTAGAGGGGCTTTTGAAAAATATGTTTGGATTAAATTTTAGTTAATGCGCTTTGCTTGCCAAAACGTGTAACTTTATTATTTCAAGTAGGATATGACGGACAAAATTGCTGTGTTCCTGGAAGAAGAAAATCATGCGATTAGGGAATAAGAGTATTCAGGCTTTGGGTAAGATAATCACTGGTGATGAAGGAATATCTCCATATCGGAGTGGACCCCAACTAGTAGCATTATTTAATGATTTCGGTGCAGATGACATGTATGGTCAAGGTTTTCCTTCGCGGTGGAAGTACGCAGAAGATAAATTGCGCGTCATCAATGGCACGAAAGCGATAACTGCTATGATTATGGCGATATTTGATCCGCGGGAGTTTATCGATTACAAAAAGCCTATGGATGACGCAGTTGACTATCTAAATAAGAGATTTAAGTATGATGGTTACGAGCTTGTCAAAGAGGGTGAATTTGTAAAAATTCGAGATATTAAAGGTTCAATAATTGAAGTACAGAATCCGTTTGAGGGGTCCACGAAAGACGTTCATGTTTTTATCGATGAGCAGATCGCAAAATCAGAAGAAAAGCTTCAGGCAGGAGATTATGATGGAGCTATTACTAATGCGAGGGCACTTGTTGAAGCCGTATTAGTCGATATAGACAAACATTATGATCCTAATGCACAAGAGTATGACGGAGACCTTCCAAGGCTTTACCGTAAAGTGCAGAAACATCTAGATCTTGAACCGTCCAGACCAGATATCGATTTAACATTAAAGCAACTCTTGGGAGGGTTAGTAAGTGTTGTTTCTGGTTTAGCGGGATTACGCAATAAAATGAGTGATGCGCATGTGCGGTCATATAGGCCAGGTAAGCATCATGCGCTTTTAGTAGTAAATGCTGCGCGTACCATAGTTAATTTCCTTTTTGATGTTCATATATCTCAAAAGAAACCCATATTAATAGTTAACCAGAAAGCTAAGAAAGCTTAAACCCCTTGAGAGATCCTCACCAGAATATATTTTATTATTATAGGGGGCCTTCAAAAAAGATCCAAGATTCTTTGCATGATGTGCAGGTAGAAGATAATACAACAAAAGCTCTCATCAATTTGCTTGAGTTTTCCAAGCGGGTCGATTTCTCCCCCCTCCTTAGAAGTTTCTTAAAATTAATCGATGTTCCTCGGAAACAAATTACGTCTTTTAGGTTGCAAGAGCACGAAGATCAGAGCAGACCTGATGGCGTAATAAACTTCGCGGATAATAAGGTTATTATTGAGGTTAAGGTCGCCGCACCTTTAGTCCTCGACCAAATTTATCGCCATTTGCAATCTTTAGACCGAGACGATTTCTTAATAGTTATTACTAATAATAAAACCGATAGTGATAAGATTAAAGGGTTACGGAATCCTAAAATTAGGTATATTTCTTGGAAGGATATTCACTATAACTTCGTAAGCTTAACCAATGAAATACAGGGGAATAAACAACTTCTACCGATTTTGGAGCTGGTCAAAGATTTTATTAATTATTTGGAGGTAATAGTCATGACCGAATTTAGTGGATTTAAAGATGAAGATTTTGATTTTTGGATCAAGCCCGATATTCGATACATTCCCATTTTAAAAAATAAGCTCGAATCATTAGCTAAAAGCATAAAACAAGATATGCCTGTGAGATTAAGCAAATATTCTCACGTATACATTGGTAAAATATCGAGAATTATTCGTGATGAGCGTTCAGCATGGGTAGCCTTGAAAAAGAAAAAGGACAAAAAAGATGCCCTTAACCAATGTAATTTTACTATTGAGGTATCAAAAAGCAGTCTTGTGATTAATGCTGTTATTCGTAATGGCCGGACAGATAATTCAAGAAAACCACTAGGTATATTTTACAAAAAGTTGTCAAATAATCCCTCTGGATTTTTGAACGTTATCCAACGTATAAAAGTAGACGGAAGCTTTGTAGTGTTTAAACGTTTACCTAAGACTGGACGATTTATTAAGCGCGGTAATGAGAAATGGGTAAAATTCTTTGAGATTAAATTGCACGATATTAGCACAGAAGACGATGTTAGATATCTATGTGGGATCTTAAAAAAAGCAGATTCAAGGCCGGCTTCTCCTGGAATACATGCCCGGTATTCTATAGATAGGGGTTCCGCGATTTTGACCGATCCTGAAAAGTTGAAAAAGAAGATAATCTCGACCATTGTCTCCTTTAAACCAATTCTTGATTTTTTAGAAGATAGGTGCTGAAAGTGGTGGGAAGCTAATGGAAGAACGAAAGGTAATATTCATAAGCCATGCTACTCCTGAAGACAACGAATTTGCAATTTGGTTGGCTTTGAAACTGCAGAATCTCGGTTATGAAGTGTGGCTGGATAAGAGAGAGTTGTTAGGGGGAGAAAAAACCTGGGATGAAATTACCAAGGTTATTAATGACAGGGCTATTAAATTCGTTCTCGTGTATTCATCTAATATTTGCAAGGCATCGAACGAATTAAAAGATGGAATCCAAAGAGAATATAAACTAGCCGAAGATTGCGTAAGGGAAGTAGGCTTAAATGATTTTATCATATTGGTTAAGATTGATAATTCGGGTCATAATTTATTTCCCGGATCGGGGGATATAAATCAAATATTTTTTTATCCGAATTGGGCAGACGGGCTAAGACAATTAATTGAGAAAATCGAAAAAGATAATGTCCCGAAATCAGATTCACCACTGCTTACCGGTGAGTGGTATGAAAGTACTTATTTAACAGAGTGTAGAATTAAACAAAAGAAAGAACTCTACTATTCAAATTGGTGGAAGATTGAGCGGCATCCGGATAGATTCTATTCGTATAAATTTGAGACTGAACTCGAAGCTGAGCTGATATTTGGAGTAAATAAGACGTATCCGGCGTGTAGAATGGGTAATCTGATTTTTACCTTCGATCCCGATATTACTCTTGAAATCATACAGGATGGAGCCAAGTATTCTCCAAAGCTCAAAGAAAAAGAAGAAATAGTAATTAGTAAGTTGACTGACTTAAAGGATTCTAAAAATGATACCAATAAACATTTAATTGCCCTTCTTCGCAAGATTTTCCATCAGATAATGAAGAACCGCAAAATGTTCTGGTGCGAGATGGCGAATAGGCGTTTAGCCTATTATTACACCGTGGCAAATCTTAAAACGACAAAAGTCAGATTTGAGTATCCCTTTAGACCGAAGCAACGACCGAAAACCAAGAGTCTTATAGGTGATTATTTGTCTTTGGGGAAATGGCATTATGCTGTTTCTTGTCGTCCGATTCTCTATCCTGTTTTGGCTTTTAGTTTAGCATCGCATATCGTCTTTACTTCTGATGGAATTAAAGTATGGGAAGATAAGGACAAAATGCATTCACATAGAAGGAGTAAGGGTAAACGATTTTTCAATGAGGAATGGAGAGACTTAATCTTTGCTTTCATAAATGGGCTGAAACAATTGAACACAATTAAGGTATTAGTAGCAAAAGATTTAAGTATTGAGATGGATACGATGCCAGATGCTTACTGGGCTGATTTCGGCTATGACGAACCACGTGATGCTTTGCGGTTGGAAGTGTTATCTCAAGACGAAGAGCCCGCAGAAGAGGGACAGGCAACAGAAGACTTAAAAGAGGAAGATCTGAGTGAGTAGAATTGAGTTGCTCCATATAGCGGAACCCAGATTGAGGTTTGGTTACAACCAAGCCATGTGCGACCCTAGGGATGGGCTAACGCTGTTTGGCCCTTTTACCAACGAGAAAATTAAGAAGCAGGTAGACATAGGAATTGTTGGTCCCAAGGGACCAAGGGCTGCAACTAAGAAGTATCTTGAGAGAATTGCTTCTCCGATTTTTTATAAAGGACGAGAAGTCGCTCGTCCTTTTTTTCCTGGTCTTGAAGCGACTTTTGGGCTATTCATAAATCCTCAGAGTATAAAAGAGCTGGATGTTTCCTCTGATGAAATTAATGCTTGTTTTAAGTATACTGATCCAAATGTACGCGTTTTTAATCTAGCTAACTTATTTGAAGAAAGACTTGTCCGGTATTCAAAAGAAGAAGAATTCCCAATAGCAGTATGGTTCGTCGCCATACCCGATCAGGTCTATTTGTATGGTAGACCGAAAAGCAGGATACCAAAAGCTGCAGATAATGTCCGATTGGGATTGAGCAGAAAAGATCGTCACTCCGAGCAATTATTTCTTTTTAAGGAGGAACAAAGAATTAGAGAAGCTTATGATTTCCAGGTAAACTTTCATAATCAACTAAAAGCAAGGTTGCTTAAGCACAAAATTGTCATTCAAATAATCAGAGAAAGTACGATAGCCTATAGGGATCTATGGGAGGACACAAAACGAATAGAAAATCAAGAAAAGTTTGATACGGCAAAAGCTTGGAACATTGCGACTACTCTTTATTATAAAGTGGGAGGGATTCCCTGGTGTCTGGCAGATATTAGAGAGAGTGTATGTTACTTGGGTTTAATCTACAAAAGATTCGATTTTTTTCATAAAAATGGCAATGCTTGTTGCGGCGCACAAATGTTTCTTGATTCTGGTGACGGTATGGTTTTTCGAGGAAATATTGGTGATTGGTATAATCCTAAAAATGGAGAATTCCATCTAAAGAGACCGGAAGCTGTAGAATTACTAACTAAATCCTTAGAAGCCTTTAAACAAAAGAGCTCTACCTATCCCAAAGAGGTATTCATTCATGCTAAGACATATTTTGACGATGAGGAATGGGCAGGGTTTGGGGAAGCATCTAAAGGGAAGAGTAAGATTGTGGGTGTGAGGATACGCGAGGATTCCGGTTTTAAATTATACAGAGATTTTTCTTTTGGTGTTCCCAGGGGAACAATGTTTAAAGTCGATGAAGAAAACGCATATCTTTGGTCTAATGGTTTTATTCCAAGATTGCGAACTCAACAGGGAGTAGAGACACCTAATCCTTTAAGTGTTGAGATTACACGCGGGACTGAGGATATCGTTACAGTTTGCAGAGATATTCTGGCATTAACAAAGTTGAATTATAATTCATGTATTTTTGCAGATGGTAAGCCTGTAACCTTGCGATTCGCAGACTCAATCGGTGAAATTCTAACCGCAGGTAAGGAGATTACATCCGAAAATTTAACATTCAAATACTATATTTAAATCATTCTGAAAGAGAAAAATAGAGAACGTTCAATGGATAAGAATTTTCTGAATATTGAAGAAAATGAAAGAGATAGGCCTATTTATAGAACTATGTCTTTACAACGGCTAACTAACATTCTAGAGACTAATACCCTGACCCTTACATGTCCTAAAGTTTGGCAAAAAGAAGACCCGAATGAAAATTATATAATGGAAAACGAATACATTTATGGAGGGGATTTAGTGTGCGTTGGGTATAAAAATCGTTTTTACTGTCAATCTTGGAGTTTGGAAGAGGAATCAAAATTGATATGGGAACAGAGGTCTCCCGAGTATAATGGGGCTAAAGTTAAAACAACTATTCGTAAAGTGTTTGAATCTTTATGGCAAGTTAGGACTAATCCTTATTTTCAGGACCGAGAATGTTTTATTGGAGAAATACAATATATGTCAGAAGAGGAAATGAATGAATTTCTCGTTTCTTATGGCAGGAACTTTCTTCCCGCTTATACCGATCCGGATATGATTTCGCAAGCACTGAGTTTACTGGTTAAAGCCAGGACTAAATTTGATTACGAGCGGGAAATAAGGCTGATTTTTTACGACATCGAAAACAAATGTAGGGAAGACTTCTTTAGCTTTCCAATCAATCCAAACTCTTTATTTGAGGCGATTATTTTTGATTCTAGAATGAACAATAGTCTATATGAAGCACTTTCGAAGAAAGTTAAAGAACAGTATGGTTTTCTTAACACAGTTAGTCTTTCTGATTGCGTTTGGCCTTGAGGATAAAGTGATAGATTTAACGGTAAAGTATTAGTGGAGATTGTAGAAGTTCTCGAAATATTTGAGAAAGGGATTTTTTATGAAAAAAGTCTATTTTTTAGGTGCGGGGGCGACAAAAGCCGACTTTCCCGGAGCTCCACTTAATGATGCTTTGTTAAAAGAAGCAATGGATTTAGGTTCACCGAAGGTGGCGAGAGCGAGAGAAGTTTTGATGCAATTCTTGAGAATTTTTTTTCCTGGTTTTAGTTTGGGGAAGCTCCCGCGAGTTGAAGACGTCTTGACTTTCCTAGATTCAAACTTATTAAATCAAAGATTCTCTTGTAAAGGATATGGCTATGATGAGTTTTCGAGGGTGAGAGCAGCATTGATTTATCTTATCGGGCAAGTATTTGAAGACAAATTGAAAAAAGACTCAAAAGGTGTAACAGAACGATTTGTCAATATTTTGGGTGATGAAGATGTAATCGTTTCAACCAATTATGATATTGTTGTCGATAATGTTCTTAAAGAAAATAGACACAACATAAATTATGGAGAACTAATTAGAGATAGAGGCACTTTTTCCGAAACGTACACATTATTTGGCAACGAAGAAAC
The DNA here is from genome assembly GCA_964588175.1 of uncultured Planctomycetales bacterium. Classification (GTDB taxonomy): domain Bacteria; phylum Omnitrophota; class Gorgyraeia; order Gygaellales; family Profunditerraquicolaceae; genus JBAZTA01. Next base: position 9,607 of record CAZPNW010000107.1, on the reverse strand, counting down.
AGCTATCCGTTTCGAAAAGGGCGGAGCGCATGAAGATGTTAATGTGGGGAAGGTGGAATTGCTAAAGATACACGGCTCTCTTAATTTTCTTTATTGCCCTAAATGTAAAGAAGTAGACATTACGATTGGGCAGAAGGGGATTCTTTATTGCATGCGTAAAAACTTTGAAGTTCGATGCATTAATCGCAATTGTACTGGGAAATATGAAGATTTAACTGTTACTCCCACTTATTATAAGTCTTATGATAATCCATTCTTGAAAGGGATCTGGCGGAGGGTAGAACAAGCGATTTCTTGCGCGGAACAAGTTATTTTTGTTGGGTATTCTTTACCTGAAGCAGATATGGAAATCAAATGTTTGCTGCTTAGGGGAATTGCAAGAAATGCCCGTTGTCCAGAGATTAGTGCTGTAGATCTTGATAAAAGCGGTAAGATTGAAAGGCGTTATGAAGAACTATTCGGTAAAGTAAAGTATTTTGACGAAGGATTTGAAAAATATCTCGCATATTGAAATGAAATATTTGGTTGGTTATTTTGATATACTTGGCACGTCTGCGATGACTAAGCAAGATCAATTTTCAGACGCTTATATGCTTGATTTTTCCAATGCTGTAGGAGTTGCGGCGATAGATCACCCAGCTTTGCGATTTGCGGTTTTCTCTGATTCGGTAGTTATTTCGAGTCCAGTTGCCAGGGCCAAGGAGTTTATTACTGCAGTTGCCGAAATCTCGAGTAATTGGTTTGCTGATTTCATCTTTGTTAGGGGAGGAGTGGCCTTAGGAGATATTCGTTGGGTTGATTTCAAAAGGGACGATCTATTCCGGAGACCAAATTATTCTCATTCAAGAGTCTATGGAAAAGCACTGGTGGAGGCGTATGAATTGGAGCGTCACTCAGGTCCAGGTATGCTTTATTTTGTTAGTGAAGATGCAGCTCAACTCTTCGCAAAAAAGATTCCAGGGTCAATCTTTTCTAGTCTTTGCCCAATTTTAGTTTGGATGTCTGAAGATAGTCTTGGGAAATTAGTGAAAATCTTTAATCTCTTGTTGCGCGACAAAAATCTGTGCAAAGAAGCGCGGCGTCATTATTTGGCTACATTCAGACTTTTTGAGCAGATTCAAATTCGGCATTTTCAGAGATTAGATTCCTTAGGATAAAGAAATAACAGGGTTAATCTGGCAAGCAAATTGGACCAATTGAAGATATGGGCGAATATGCACGTAGAGCATTTGGATTTGCTAGTAACGATATTAATAGGGCAAGAATAGATTTGGGATAAGATTCTCATTATTTATCATTAGTCGCTAGGATTAGATCTGGAGTCTCTTTTTGGATAAAAATGAGCACGTAAAAGAAGTGTATGCGCATTTTGGTTTGTCTATATATCTCGCGCAGGTCCTAGAACATGGTATTGTTAATACATTTATTTTTCTAGAGCTTATTCCTAGAACAAAGGGTAAATGGAAAGTCGATGAATTTGACGCTTATTTGAATGGTGAGTTTGAAAAAACACTTGGGCGCCTTATCAATAAATTGCGGAGTTTAACAAGTATTAGCGACGATTTAGAAACAACACTGCACAGTGCATTAGAGAAAAGGAATTGGTTGGCGCATCACTATTTTCGTGAAAGATCTTCTCAATTTATGAGTGAATTTGGCCGAAACTCTATGATTCAAGAATTGCAGGAATGTCAAAAACTTTTTAATCATGCTGACGAAACATTAGGAGCAGTTCTAACTCCATTAAGATTGAAGTTTGGAGTAACAGACTCCAAAATAGATGAATTTCTTGAGAATATGAAAAAAAGTGCAGACGCAGATATCTAAAAGATAAAGGGTGATAAAATGCCTGCTCCTACTCCTGGGTATGTAAAGAATATTATTAGACGCTCCCTGCGGGAGATAGTTGATCCTAGCCCTAGCAAAAAACAGGAGCAAAAGATTTGGGATTTCTTTAATTCAAGGTGTGCTTATTGTGGGAATAAAGTGCACAAGGAATATAAAGAGGGGCATATGGATCATTTGGTTTCGTCATCAATTGGAGGATCTAACCAAATATCTAACCGTGTACTATCTTGTGCGCCATGTAATGAAAAAGAGAAATTAGATATGCCGTGGGAGCAGTTTTTAGCTCAGAAGTGTGAAGACAAGAGTGTTGAAGCTGAGCGGAAGGATAAAATTTTGAAGTGGCAAAAAATACATAAAGAGTTTATTCTATCAAAAGAAATCCTGGCTAAGATAAAATCTTTGGGCGATGACATTGCCGTTTTATATGATGAAAAAGTAAAACAGGCTAGAGGTTTAAGACGCACTAATCCATAAAAATATCGAGCTATGTCCGGTGTTTTAAACAAGACAAGTTCTAACGGTCTGATTTCAAAAGGGATAGGTGATTCCTAGACAAAAATGGCCGGACATCTGGGACATTTTTATAGGGGAATGACCTCTGGGAAGTGCCGAATTTTCTTGATGCGATTATTGTATCGGCTATAATAGACACTTGCAGACTTACATAGGGACCTCCCCGGGGCAGTAGGGGAGCGACCCTTAAATAAAAAATCTCCCGTTATTTATAGCGGGAGATTTTTTATTAACCCCGAAGCCTGCGCAGTAAATTCAATAAATTTGTGTACCACAAAAAACTATTTAGGTGACAAATTTTATTGAATTTACAAGCGTTTAGGCGAGGGGCAAATATAGGCTGTTTAGCCAGCCTGACAAGTCGGACACGCTCCAAAACTAGCACGAAGCGAGTGCGCCGAGCCACAAACATCCAGTCTATGTGGTACCTCTACATAATCCGCTGTTCGGATAATTCGCTTTATACTGGTGTAACAACTGACGTTTCACGACGAGTAATAGCACATAATCAAAAGTCAGGAGGTAGCTACACTCGTGTCCGTACGCCAGTTACGCTAGTCTATCAAGAATCCCACTCAACTCAATCAGCCGCATTGCAACGCGAAGCACAGATCAAGCGTTGGTCCCGTGCCAAGAAACTGGCTCGCATTAAAGGTAATATTCAAGAACTCTCCAGCCTAGCCAAATCTCGCGACTAGTAACGCAAGTGGTCAGCTTATCTGTTTTTAACTGCGGTTTAAACAGGAATTCTATCAACAATCCCCTTGCCCCTCCCCCTAAATCTCCCTTGTCAAACAGGCCCAAAAGTTGTATAATTACATATAATTATGATTAAAGCATAAGAGGCGATATGGGGGGCAATTTAAGCAATTTTAAGCATTAAACAAGCCGGGTCAGGGTAATAGATTCGGCTTTTATGTTTTGGGGGGGCAGTGCATGTCTTCAGGAATCAAAACCTGGCCAGTTGATGATAGACCTCGGGAGAAATTACTCAAAAAGGGCGCGGGAGCTTTGAGTAATTCCGAGCTTTTAGCCATTCTTCTTCGTACCGGCACTCACGGCACCAGCGCAATTGACCTTGCCCGAAAGATTCTTAAGAAATTCGGTACATTTAGGAACATGGCGCATACCGATTCACGCGATTGGAAGGAGTTCAAGGGCTTGGGTGGGGCCAAAATCGCCCACATTCAGGCCGCGCTTGAAATCGGACGGCGCTATCGTGAGGATGATGTGTCCACCGGGAAGCAGAAGATCGCCTCTGCTAAGGATATTGTGGATATCGTTATGCCTCAACTGCGGGATCTTAAGACGGAAGTTTTTAAGGTCGTCTATCTTGATACTAATAATCGCATTATTGATATCTCGGATACTGCTGTCGGTACTGTAGATCATGCGTTCCCTATCGTCCGAGAAATAATCCACGCCGCTTTGCAGAAATTCGCCAAATCGATTGTTTGTGTCCATAATCATCCCAGCGCAAACATAACACCAAGCAACGAGGATAAGAAATTTACTCAAAATTTATGTAACGCCGCAAAGTTAATGGAAATCAAGGTTCTTGACCATATTATTATTGGAGGCAGCGAGTTTTACAGCTTTAAAGATGAAGGAATGTTAGCATGAATTGGTTTGTGTATTGGAGGCAAAATGCCCAAAAGTAAGAAGTTAACTGAGAAATTAAAAAAACAGGAATCATTCGAGGCGACACTCTGGCAATCCGCGGATAAGTTGCGTAAGAATATGGATGCTGCAGAATACAAGCATGTTTTGTTGGGATTAATATTCCTGAAATATATTTCTGATGCTTTTGAAGTGTTGCATTCCAAGCTTGTGCATGGTAAGGGTGAATACGAAGGCGCTGATGCAGAAGATCCTAATGAGTATACCGCTGAAAAAGTGTTTTTTGTGCCTCCGATTGCCCGCTGGAATCGGATCGCCGACAACGCCAAGAAAACCGAAATTCTTCTCGATAACGGTAAGAAAGTTGACATCGGCGGATATGTCGATGAAGCTATGGAAGCTATAGAGCGACAGAATTCATCGCTCAAAGGAGTATTACCCAAGGTTTTTGCCCGACAGAATCTTGATCGGGCGAGCCTGGGCGGATTGATTGATCTCGTTGGTACCATAGCTCTGGGTACGGAAGAAGCCAAAAGCAAGGATGTTCTTGGACAAGTGTATGAATATTTCCTTGGTCAATTCGCCCTTGCCGAAGGAAAGAAGGGTGGGCAGTTTTATACTCCTCGCAGTGTAGTGAAACTGTTGGTTGAGATGCTCCAACCGTATGAAGGCAGGGTATTTGACCCTTGCTGTGGTTCAGGCGGCATGTTCGTGCAGAGCGAAAAGTTTATCCTGGCGCATCAGGATCACTACAAAAAGAAATCCAAAGCTCTTAGTCTCGATCCTAGCGACATGATCTCGATCTACGGCCAGGAATCTAACCAGACCACCTGGCGTCTGGCTAAGATGAATCTGGCTATTCGCGGTATCGATAGTTCCAACGTTAAGTGGAATAACGAAGGTTCTTTTTTGAATGACGCGCATAAAGATTTGAAGGCTAATTTTATTATCGCCAATCCTCCGTTCAATGATTCCGACTGGTCCGGGGATCTTTTGAAGGACGATGCTCGTTGGAAATACGGTATTCCCCCGAGCGGTAATGCCAATTATGCCTGGATACAACATTTTATCTATCATATGTCACCGGCAGGCGGCATGGCGGGATTTGTTCTGGCGAAAGGTTCGCTTACATCTAAGACCAACAGCGAGGGTGAAATCCGCAAAGCCATAATTGAGGCGGGATTGCTTGATTGTATCGTCAATCTTCCTGCCAAACTCTTTCTGAATACGCAAATTCCTGCGTGTTTGTGGTTCTTATCTCGTAAGAAAGAAGGTCGGCTGGATAAGGTTTTGTTTATTGATGCGCGAAATCTGGGTTATTTGATTAACCGCCGCACAAAAGATTTTACGGATGAAGATATCGCAAGAATAGCGGATACGTATCATCACTGGCGTAACAAGAATGAAAAATACGAAGATATCCCGGGTTTCTGTAAATCTGTCGCTCTCGATGAAATTAGACAGAAAGATTACGTGCTTACCCCGGGTCGTTATATCGGCTTACCCGAAGATGAAGGTGATTTCGATTTTGCCGAACGTTTCACTAAACTTAAACTCGAACTTGATGAGCAGATGAAAGAAGAAGTGCGGCTGAATGAACTTATTAGTAAAAATCTTAAGAAGATAGAAATTCCTGATGGTAAAAAATAACTTGTTTTTATTGGAGTGAACAAATGAAACCATATATTCCCGAAACGTTACCTTTATCTTCGTTAGATTGGGTTAGATTCATTACCCTTGTCGGACAGGCCAATGCCGAATTAGCCAGATATGACGGCATACTTCAAGGTATTATTAATCCTCAAGTTCTTTTATCGCCACTGACTACAAAAGAAGCGGTAATTTCTTCTAAAATCGAAGGGACTCAAGCTTCACTGGAAGAAGTTTTGCAATATGAAGCATCTCCAGAAATTAAAACTGAGAAATACAATGACATCCAGGAAATTATCAATTATCGTGAAGCCACGCGCTTTTCCATCCAATGGTTAAAAGATAAACCGATTACACTCAATCTTATAAAACAGATGCACGGTATATTGCTTGATAGCGTTAGGGGCAAAGATAAATCTCGAGGAAGCTTCAGGTCGGGGCAAAACTTCATTGGAAAGATAGGAGAGTCGATTGAACAGGCAAAATATGTTCCACCGTCTCCGCTCATTCTTAAAGATCATTTGGACAATTTCGAGAAATACATCCATTACGAGGAAAAGGACCGGCTTATTCAGCTTGCGATTATACACGCGCAATTCGAAATAATTCACCCCTTTATGGATGGTAATGGCAGGTTAGGGAGAATACTTTTGCCTTTATTCCTTTTTGAAAAGAAAGTTCTTCATTCACCGATGTTTTATATAAGCGAGTATCTCGAAACCAATCGCGAAGAATACTATGATCGGCTTCTCGCGGTATCCAAGGAAAAGAAGTGGGAAGATTGGATTGAATTCTTCCTCAAAGCTATAGTCGCGCAGGCAAAAGCCAATTGCGAGAAAGCCAAGGCGATTCTTGCGTTATACGATCTTAAAAAGGAACGTATCGCCCAAGTAACCCATTCCCAGTATGTTATAAAGATCCTGGATTCATTGTTCAAACGTCCGATCTTCAGCACTACGGATTTTATAAAGATATCGGGAATTCCAAAAAGAAGCGCGCTTTGGCTGTTGAGAAAACTCAAAAAAGAGAAAATAGTTACAGTGGTAAAAGAAGGTGGGGGTAGAAGGCCTGAAATTCTTGCATTTAGCAAGCTTATTGACATTGTTGCCTAAAATTTGTGTGCAATGAATAGCATGCTAATTTGATTGTGTGCAATAGAGTAGATTATATTGCACACAAATATTGTTGTGTATAATCTATGCTTCAAATGTAAATGGCAAAATATGGCTCACTGAATACTATAGATGAGCCACAAGCTGATTTTGTAGCTCATGGGCGAGCTACAAAAAAATGTTTCAATTGGAATAATTTCTATTAAATGGGAGAAATTGTGAGCAAGTGGAAGGAATGTAAGCTGGGGGATGTTGTTCAGATTAATTACGGTAAAGGTTTGCCTGAACACAAAAGAAGCAGAGGTTCTGTCCCTGTATTTAGTTCTGCTGGTATAACTGGCTGGCATAATATGCCGTTAGTTAATACTCCGGGTATTATTATTGGAAGAAAAGGTTCAATTGGTACCGTTTATTATTCAGATAAGCCATTTTTTTGCATTGATACGGCGTATTACATTGAAGCAAATGAATCAGAGTATGACCTTAGATACTTATTTTATTTATTGAATACACTTCGTTTAAAAGATCTAAATGAAGACAGTGCTGTCCCTGGGTTAAATAGGAATACAGCTTATGATCAAGATATATTATTGCCATCTATTCCTGAACAGCGCGCCATTGCTGGCGTCCTTTCCAGCCTTGACGACAAAATTGACCTTTTGCACCGCCAGAACAAAACCCTCGAATCCCTCGCCGAAACCATCTGGCGGAAGATGTTTGTGGAAGATGCCGATGCTAAGTGGAGGAAAGCGAAGTTGAAGGATGTAGTAGAGATATTGAACGGTTTTGCTTTTAAAAGTGAAGATTATTGTTCTTCCGGTCAAATGATTATTAGAACAATGAATTTTAAGAATGGGTACATAGATCCGGTAGATGTTGTTTATATTTCTTCAGACGATGCGCTTAAGTATAGCAAATATCAACTTCAAAGACTTGATTTCTTGTTAGTTATGGTTGGAGCGAGTATCGGGAACTTTTGCATAGTAACCAAAGATGTGCTGCCGCTATTGCAAAATCAGAATATGTGGAATTTTCGGACTCTAGGCGACATTTCTCAACATTACTTGAATTTTGCTTTAAAAGATATTACTGTAAATAATCTTGGCAATGCTTCTGGTAGTGCAAGGGAATTTTTCCAAAAAGGCCAGTTTTATGATAATGAAATCATTATCCCTGCCAAGGGTTCATTGGGGGCGTTTCAAGAGTTTGCTGAGACGCAATTCAGCAAAATTGAAGCTAATATCTCTCAAATTCGTACACTTTCGCATTTGCGGGACACATTGTTGCCAAAATTGATGAATGCTGAGATAAAAGTAAACTGCGAGTAGTTTAGGTAACTCTAAAGTTTTAGATGTTTTACCAGCCCTGTTTAGACTTTCTAGGAAATATATAATTATTAAACATGGAGGATATTGTGAGAGAAAAGTTGGCAAGGATACCATTGTTAGGTATGTATTTTAATTTTAGTGCACATGATTACTTGGATGCGTTTAGAGAATTATCTGTAACTATGATATTCTCTTTGGCCCCGTTATGGGTCGGAACGTTTAAACTGCATTTTTTCGACAATATGTCTTACTATCAAGCCATGAAATCATTATACTCTTCAGGGCAGTTGCTTTGTTATTCAGCAGCTTTTTTGGGACCGGTGATATACGCAATTTCTAAGGACAGGGATATGAGAAGACGGTTCCCTAATAAATGGTGGTTCTTAATTTTTGCAGTTTTTGTCACTTTTATTTCGCCTTTTGCATTCCAAACAAATTCGTTAAATATTGTTATTTTTCCAGATATTTTAGTTTCTTGTTCCGAAAAGATATTTATTTTTAGTATAATTGTATATTTTTCTACTTTGGTAATTGAAAATTGGCTTAAAGATAATCCTTCGAGCAAAATGGTTAAGGATACTACTCAATTTGTTGATGCTGTAAATCGAAGAAGGAGAGAATAAGATGAGCGCTAAGGAAAGTGTTATTTTTCGCTGTATCCCTGTCCATCAACCCCTGGGTGATTTTTTTATTGGTGCCATAAGTAGTAAAGATCTATGTGGAATTTCCTATGCAGATGTTAGAAGAGTAGCAAAAGAGGAAGCTGGAGAAGGTTTTGAGACATATTTAGGTATCCAACGAAAGTTGAGCCCGCGACGTGTGAAAGATATTGTAAAATATCTCGCTAGCCCTGACGCTTGTTTTCCAACAGCAGTGATCTTAGCTGTACCTCCTGAATGTGCTGAATATGATAAAAAAACTTCGCAGATGATTTTGAGCCCGTATAAAGATGAAGATATCGAAATCCCACTTGATGAAATAGCCAAGATTATAGATGGACAACATAGAATTGCAGGTTTGAAGGACTATGCTAAGGATGATTTTTTTGTCAATGTTAGTATTTTTGTCGCTATGGATATAGCAGATCAAGCTTATTTGTTTTCTACTGTCAACTTGGCACAAACCAAGGTAAACAAAAGTTTAGTGTACGATCTTTTTGAATTGGCAAACCATAGAAGTCCTCAGAAAGTGTGCCATAATATTGCTGTGGCATTAGACAAAACTGAAAAAAGTCCATTTTATCAGCGAATCATGAGATTAGGCGTGGCTACTGAAGGTAGGTTCTCAGAAAGAATTACACAAGCAACTTTTGTTGAATCCTTACTCAAAACCATGACAGATGACCCTGTTTCGGATAGGAGTTTGTATTTAAGTAATAAGCGACCGAAATTGGCTGATCGAGATCAATTGCAAAAATTATATCTGAGAAATATGTTAATCGAGGAAAAAGATTTAGATATTACTGATATCATCTGGAATTACTTTGCTGCAGTTAGAAATAGATGGCCAAACGGATGGGATAATATAAGCAGAGGG
>CAZPNW010000106.1:0-5817 GCA_964588175.1 uncultured Planctomycetales bacterium | reverse complement strand
CCTTCAGCGGTATGGCAGGCATTAATTATCTCTAAACCTTTATCGCTAAAATCGCTTAAGACTACCTTGCCGCCATTACGCAGCAAACGAGTTATTTCCTCTAAAACCGCCTGAGGATTTTCAAGATGATGAAACACATTGACAGAAAATACGATATTGAAACTCTGGCCCGGAAAACTCATACATGTCGCGTTCTCGATTTTAAGTACAACCTGTTTCCCCAGGCCAAAATAGCGCAAGTTCAACATAGCTATTTCTTGTTCCTGCTTAGAGATATCTATGCTGGTAAAGTTAAATCCGTGCTTGGCTAAAGCGAGCGCAAAATGCCCCTTACCGGTACCGATTTCAAGGATTTCTCCAGAAATAGGCAGGGATTTATCGAGAATAAAATCTCTTTCCTTTTCTAAATCGTACCCGTTGCTTCGGTAAAAATTGACTCTCTCTAAATACCTTTCATGGTTCTCAAGAACTTCTTTTTCCAAAATTCAATCCTTATTCTCTTATCATTCTTGCACCGCATTTAGGACAACTCATAGAAGAACATGGTGTCCCTGCCTGATGGACAACCTTTTCTCCGCAAGCAGGACATACACAATTCCCTCCGGGGCCTGCGCCCTGACGATTCCCGGCTCCTCTCCCCATACCTCTTCCCATTCCTGGGCCTTGCCCCATAGGGCCTGTTCCGTCTCCTCTTGGCATATTAATCACCTCTCCTTCGACTCACTTCGTTCGCTCAGGACGCTTCAAGTAAAAACGTTCAAGCGAAGTCAAAGCGCTAATCGTGCTCTTCGAACATCTTATCTTGTGTTGGATCATTCTTCCTGATCCACTCTATAAGCATTGCCGCGTGTTCTTTCTCTTCATTCATATTATGAGCAAGAAGCTTCTTTAATGATTCATCAGTAGTTGCGTCAATACGTTCCTGATAGAAATCAACCGCTTCCAGCTCTTCCCTTAAAGATTTTCTTGCCCTTTCTAAATCGACGTGTTTCGGATCCATCTTCTCCAATGGTTCAAAAAATGGCATTTAAATCACCCCCTTCTTCTAATATCCAAATTACGCATTATGATCGATTCTATAACTTTGCTGCCTGTCTCTTTAACGTTGCCGCCTTATCCGTCAATTCCCAGCTAAAACCCGCGTCGTCACGGCCAAAATGCCCATAACAAGCGGTTTTTCTGTATATCGGACGCAATAATTTTAGAGAATCAATTATGCCTCTCGGCGTAAGCTTAAAATTCTCTCGAATAAGCTTAACCAATTTCTCATCGGGTAACTTTCCTGTGCCATAAGTCTCCACGTAAACAGACAACGGATCAGCATAACCTATAACATATGACAACTGAACAAGGAATTTATCAGCAAGCCCTGCCGCAACCATATTCTTGGCAATATAACGACACATATAAGCCGCGGAACGGTCAACTTTTGTCGGGTCTTTTCCGGAAAATGCCCCGCCGCCATGCGCAATACTTCCGCCATAGGTATCTACGACAATCTTCCTTCCGGTCATACCGGTATCGGATTGCGGGCCGCCGATTAAAAACTTACCAGTCTGATTAACGTAATATCTTGTATCCTTATCGATAAATTGCTTTAAAACTGGTTTAGCCACAATATCAATAAGCTCTTTACGCGCCTTAGGGGTGATATTTCTACCTGTTTTATCTAAAATCTTATCCGTATGCTGACAAGCGAGCACAACCGCATCTATACGTTTAGGCTTACCATCATGATATTCAACCGTAACTTGCGATTTGCAATCCGGCCCTAAATATTTTAACGTATCGGCTCTACGCACATCCGCCATGCGCTTTACCAATTTATGCGCAAGAGTTATCGGAAGAGGCATTAACTCTTTAGTCTCATTGCAAGCGTAGCCGAACATAATCCCCTGATCTCCCGCCCCGCCGGTATTAACCCCTTGCGCGATATCCGGAGACTGGCTATTAATTGAATTTATTATCGCGCAGGTCTCATAATCAAAACCGTATTTAGGGTGGGTATAACCTATATTCTGAATAATCTCACGCGCAAGCTTCTGGATATTAATATAGGCAGAGGTCGTGATCTCCCCTCCGACAACCAAAAGGCCCATCGTGACGTAAGTCTCACAAGCAACCCTGCTTCTCTGTTTGTTATGATCAAGCCTTAAGACCTCATCTAATACCCCGTCTGATATTTGGTCACATAATTTATCAGGATGCCCTTCCCCTACTGATTCTGAACTAAAAAAATACTTACGCGTGCTCATTAATCCTCCTAAAGTGAAATTGCCTCGTTTGGACATTGATTTACGCAAGCGCCGCATTCAACGCAATCATCACTGATAACGGCCTTATCTTTTTCGATCTTTATTGCATTAACGGGACAAATATCTTTACACGTGCCGCACCCGTTGCATTTCTTTTTATCCACTTTCGCCGCCATAACCGCTCCTTAAACAATAAGTTTACGCCAATCCATCCGATAGGATTGGGCGCTATTTATTCTTATTCGGCATTCCGGAGTGAGAACCGACGCTCGGGCCGGAAACTGCCTTGAATTCTCCTTTTTTATATTTCTCAATAGCTTCTTTAACCGTACCCGAAGCTCCGGTAAATATCTCTATTCCTGCCGCCTGTAATGTCTGAAAAGCATTAGGGCCGACATTCCCTGTTACCACAGCTTTTACCTTTTTAGAAGCAACGAGCTGCGCCGACTGGATCCCCGCGCCCCCCATAGATTCAATATTCGGATTTTCAACAACCTCGAATTCCAAAGTATCGGAATCGGTAATAATAAAATGCTGGCACCTGCCAAAACGCGGATCTACCTTAGAATCCAAACTGCTGCCTTCTGAAGTCACGCATATTTTCATATATTCTCGCCTCCTGAATGATCACAATCTTCTTTATGCGGATGGTCACATTCATCTTTTTCTAAACCGTAACCTTTACCCGCTCCGGGCTTACAAAGGCTCTCGCCGCCTTCTAGTGTGCCGTTTTTAAGTTTTTCGATTACCTCGTCAATTTTTCCGCTTATCCCTACGACCGTCTTGATGCTGTATTCATCAAAAAATGATGTTGCCCGCGCCCCCATCCCACCGGCAACAATACAATTAACGCCTTTTTTATGCAAGAATTCGGGGATTGCTCCCGGTTGGTGACCAGGATTGGCGACTTCCGTTCTCTTAGCTACCCTGCTGTTTTCAATATCAACAAGAGTAAAAAAAGGGCATCTGCCAAAATGAGCAGACACAAACTCTCCGTCTGTAGATATAGCTATGCGCATAACCGCTCCTTTTTTTTTCAAATGATAGGGTAAGAGAATTGAAATAAATTTATTCTCCCACCCTATTCTGGTTACTCACTCTTTTCTACCTTGACTTTTTCTAAAGTCTCGATACGGCCTTGGATAGCCTCAAGCTGTTTTTTTAAAAAACCAGCTTCATTCCTTAGGATATCTGCCTCCTGCTTTGAACTCATTTCTGGCGTGTATGGATACGTCCCGCCAAAAGCAGGCATCCCCATTGAGGCTCTTTGCCAACCAGGCAGGCCGGTAGCGTAAAAGCAATTTCTGCGGCCTCTGCCACCGCCGCGGCCAAAATAACCTCTACCAGATACCGGATTCGAATAACCAGGCATAGAATAGCCAGCGCAGAAACCCGCCGCTCTTCCCGACATTGGGCCTAATCCCATCGGCCCTGTTCCATCTCCTCTCGGCATATCAAACACCCCTTTCTTTCGCTTATTTGATCCCTGTTGTTTTTAGAATCCAATTTAATTACACAATATCCCATTCCTTTTCCGGTAAACGGCCCAGTTCCTATAGGCCCTGTCCCATCAAATCCAGGCATTATTATTACCTCCACTAATGTTATTGATAATCATTATCACTTATAATGAAAAAAAATATACGCTATTTTTTAACACAGGTATTGCATATACCGTAAAATTGGATCAAATGATTCGTAATCTTAAAATCATATTTTTGAGAAAGTCCTTTTTCTGTTTGATTGAGCAACTCTACCTCCTCATCGATAAAATCAGTGTAATCAATAACTCGATTACATTTCGTGCATATCAAGTGATGATGGTGATGGCTGCCTTTAGGCCCCTGCGCTAATTCATATCGTGCTCTCCTGTCGCCAAAATCGAATTTAAAGATAAGCCCTAATCCCGCTAAGACCTCTAATGTCCTGTAAATCGTAGCCAATCCGATGCTAGGACATTTAGGATGAACTGCCATATAAATATCTTCTGCGCTTAAATGTTTATCTGATTTGGAAAGCACAGCTAATATAGCTTCCCTGCCGGGTGTTATCCTATAACCACACCCCCTAAATTTACCATGCCACCATGGAGAACCTGCGCAATTACCTCTTGGCATATAACCTTCCTTAATAGTTGATAATGATTACCATTAACAATAGTATATACTTCTTTGTATATTTTGTCAAGCCTTTTTATAAAAGCTAACTGTCCTAAATGAGTTTTCTTTTTTGAGCCAAATAATAAATATTACAACAGGGGCAAATTCGACTCCAAACAGATACTATTTTTGCAAACTTTGAGCGCGGGAACTTGCGGGAGATAATGTATAGAGGACAAGCTCGATGTATATAGGAAAATAATATTAACAATCTAATAAATAAACCTCTCATCTTATTTTAGTCCTCTTAGGTATATTCCCGTTTTTAAAATGCTTCCCTATCCAGCCGTTTTTAACATCATCCCTGCTGTCAAAATGCTTGACGTATGGCTTAATATCCAGAAGCGGGGTCCCGTCTAAAATATCGACCTCCGAAAAAGTAATAACATTCCCTTTTACGCTCTTTAGTTTGACGATCGAAAATCCGATATGGTTCGGCCGGTGCGGGCTACGTATAGCAAATATGCCATGCTCAATGTTTTCAAGGAACGGTTTGCTTACCAGCCGTTCCTCTTTCGATCGGTTAAAATGATAAATAAGAATAACGTGCGAAAACCCTTCAATGTCCTTTAGTCCAGCCTGATATTTTGGAAATAACCGGATAGTACCGATAACACCTTTCTCGAACTTGCCTTGAATGGGTATCCCGTTGGGTTCTTTATACGGCGTGTGAATAATACCAATAGGTTTAATTTTTATCGCTTTTTTCATTCTTAACCTCGCCCCCGTTCAATACATGCCGCTTCCGAGATTGAGAAATCCCCCAGAATAGAATTATAACGCCGCTTACGATCACGCCCCACCCCAGCCAACTCATCAGAATATTTCCCGGGAAGAATTTTACGGCCGCCATGCCAAAAATCCATGCGGACAGCGCGGTCCGAATATAAGCCAAGAGCGTCCGTTCATTGGCTAATGCTGTGCGTAATTTATCTGTATCGATCATAGTGCCTCCAATTAAAATGTCACAACCTTATCGCTCTCTTTAACGATCTCATACATGTCCTTCATGGTTGAGATTGGGCACATCTCTGAGCCTTCCTGTTCCCTTGATTTAATACAGCTTCCACAGGCGTAGATTTTTCCACCAGACTGCATGAATTTTTCAGCCTGCTCAATGGTATTGAACTTATCCGTACTAACTTTCTGATACTCAACGCCCTTACCCATGAAGAAGATTTTGACCTCATCCTTCTGGCCAAGTGCGAAGTTAGCATAGCGAATAGCATTCCAGCACGTCTCCGCGTCATTGCTTGAGATAATCACTCCGATTTTCATTGTCTTACCCTCCTCTTTTATTTTTCCGCAACAACCAGCATTTCAAAGTCTTCTGTGGTCAGTTTGTCGTTTCTTGAATACGCCCCGAGCTTCGCGCCGAAAATATCGATCTTCCCGAATCCCAG
>CAZPNW010000105.1:0-3644 GCA_964588175.1 uncultured Planctomycetales bacterium | reverse complement strand
ATTGGTTTTGTCCCGACGATGGGAGCGCTTCACGCGGGCCACATGAGCCTCATACAGGCGGCGCGAAAAGAAAACTCGATATTGGTAGTCAGTATTTTTGTCAATCCATCCCAATTCTCACCGAATGAAGATCTCAACCGTTACCCCCGCCCGTTAAAACAGGATTTAGCGCTTTGCCGCGGCTGCGGGGTAGATTTTATTTTCTTGCCTTCTCCGGAGGATATGTACCCTGAAGGCTTTACAACCTATGTTACTGTGGAAGGATTAAGCGGGCTGCTCTGCGGGAGATCGCGGCGCAATCATTTTCGCGGGGTAGCCACTATAGTGGCAAAACTCTTTAATATCGTTTGCCCCTCCAGCGCTTACTTTGGGCAAAAAGATGCCCAACAGGCCGCTATCATCAAACGAATGATCAAAGATCTGAATATGCCCGTCAAGCTTAAGGTCTTGCCGATTATCAGAGGATCCGGGGGATTGGCCTTAAGTTCACGGAACATATATTTGAATCAGGCGGAAAAAGAAGACGCGCTTGTTTTAAGCCAGGCGCTGCGTTTAGCGGAACAGGCAGTTAAAAAGGGGCAAAGAACCGCCGGGACAATTGTTAACAGCGTAAAAAAATTCATACAAAAGAAGAGAACGGTTACTCTTGATTATGCCGCGCTGGTTGATCCGGATGATCTTTTGCCGGTCAAAACGATCCGCCGGGACAGCCTATTGGCTTTGGCAGCCAGGATCCATCGGACCCGTTTGATCGATAATACGGTACTTAAGCTAAAATAAGGCTTCGTAAAAAATGAAAAAAAAGATTCAGATCGGAATAGTCGGCTGCGGCGCTATCGGGACATCATTGGCCCTGGCAATAACCAGGGATTTTTCCCGTGAAATGGCTGTATCTGCGGTTTTTGATACCGATATTTCCAAAAAAAATGTTTTAACAAGAACGATCTCCGGGAAAAAACGAGTGTATGCTGCAAGTCTTGACGCATTGATCAGCAAGTCAGAATTGGTTATCGAAGCATCATCCGCGCATTCTTCCTGGGATATCGCGCAAAAAGTTCTAAAACACGGCCGTGATATTATGATCATGAGCATCGGAGGGATTCTGCCGCATTATAAGGAATTAAGCGTTTTGGCAAAAAAATATTCCTGCAAAGTTTATCTGCCCAGCGGAGCTCTTGCCGGTATCGACGGTATTAAAGCCTCTTCAGGGACAAAGATCCGCTCGGTTACCCTGACAACGATCAAACATCCGTTATCGTTCACCGGAAATCCCTATGTGCGTGATTCCGGGATCGATTTAAAAAAAGTTAAAAAAGACACCGTGCTTTTTTCCGGTAACGCTCAAAGCGCGGTAAGATATTTTCCCCAGAATATTAATGTGGCGGCTGTCGTCAGTATCGCCGGTATCGGCCCGCGCAGGACAAAAGTGCGCATTGTCGCTTCACCGGCTTCGAAAAGGAATATTCATCAGGTAGAAGTTGATTCCGCGGCAGGAAAGATCCTTACACGCACTGAAAACCTGCTTCATCCTGAAAATCCTAAGACGAGTTATCTGGCGGTCCTTTCCGCGTATGCCGCCTTGAAACAGATCATTGACCCGGTGAAGATCGGGACATAATTTCATGCTTCGCTCAATGCACCGGAGGCATGAATGATTCAAAATATAAAAAAGAAGGGAGGTGAAAAATAATATGGCAGAAAAAGTCGCAAAGGTCGGTATCAAAAGAGAAAAAGGCTACCTCTATTACGTTGATAAGCAGGGTGACGTCTCTTGCGCTAAAATGGCAAGAGGTAAGGAAAAGGGAGGAAAGCCCAAGAAAGTCGCGAAATGCGGTATCAAAAGAAAAGAAGGATACCTCTATTTCGTTGATAAGTCAGGCGATGTGTCTTGCGCTAAAATGAAAAGAGGCGGCAAGAAAAAATCAAAGAAGAAATAATCGTTAGGCTATACTGCCCTCTAACAAGTGGATAATGTTGATTATTATCATAGTTAGAGGGCAGTATTGTTAAGGGTGGTTTGAGTATTTCAACGCGCACGGATTTAAAGAATATGGGAACTGGACAGTCAAATATCGTTATCCGCGGAGCAAAGGAGCATAATTTAAAGAATATCGACCTTGTGCTTCCCCGCAACAAATTGATCATTGTTACCGGTTTATCCGGCTCCGGGAAATCAAGCCTTGCCTTTGACACTATTTACGCGGAAGGCCAGCGCCGCTATGTCGAGAGCCTTTCAAGCTATGCCCGCCAGTTCCTGGAACAACTGCAAAAACCCGATGTTGAATATATCGAAGGATTGTCGCCGGCTATATCTATAGAACAGCGCACGGCCGGCGGAAACCCGCGTTCAACCGTAGGTACACAGACTGAGATCTATGATTATCTGCGGCTGCTTTTTGCCCGGATAGGAACGGTTACCTGTTGCCAATGCGGACAACCGATAGAAAAACAGTCTTCGCAGGAGATAGTAGAACGCATCCTGAACCAGTATAACGGCCGCTCAATACATATCCTGGCTCCTTTGGTTAAAGGTAAAAAAGGCGAATATAAGGATATTGCCGCTCAAATCCAAAAAGCAGGTTTTATCCGCTGCCGTATTGATGGAGTGATGTATGAATTACCCGCAAAGATCAAGCTTGAAAAATATAAGATCCATACTATTGAAATAGTAGTAGACCGCCTGAATATTAAACCGGAAGTAAAAATGCGGCTCACTGATTCCATAGAGACCGCCCTTAAAGTGGGAAAAGGCCTGGTCATGGTCCACGAAGCCGGCTCTGATGCGCATAAACAAAAGAAACCGCCGGAAGACTTACTTTTAAGCGAACAATACGCCTGCGCGCGCTGCGGGATCGATATCCCTGAAGTGGAACCGCGTATTTTTTCTTTTAATTCTCCCTACGGCGCTTGCCCTGAATGCCATGGATTGGGGATAAAGTTGGAGTTTGATATCGATCTCTTGATCCCGGATAAGAATAAATCGATCAATGAAGGCGCGATCGAAGCCTGGAAAAGAGGAGGGAAAGGCTATATTCTCTATTACCGTTGGTTGTTACGTGAATTGTCCCGGCAGATGAACTTCAGCCTCGATATCCCTTTTAAAAAGCTGAGTAAACAGGTACAAAAAGCTATTTTGTTCGGAACCGATATAATTGCCGGCAATAAACCGTTTGAAGGCATTGTGCCCCACCTCGAACGCTTATTTAACCAGACAGAAAGCGATTATTTGAAAGAAGAGATCTCCCGTTTTATGTCCAGCCTCCCTTGCCCTTATTGTAAGGGAGCCCGGCTGAAAAAAGAAAGCCTTGCGGTCTATATAGCAGGTAAGAATATCTGGGATGTTACGCGCTTGTCTATCAGTGATTGTTACGATTTCTTTACAAGCGTGCGTTTAACAGAAAAACAACAGCTTATCGTACATCAAGTACTCAAAGAGATCACGCAGAGGCTGAAATTTTGCATAGACGTAGGGTTAGATTACCTGACGCTTGAGAGAAAGAACGCCACACTTTCAGGCGGAGAAGCGCAGCGCGTGCGTTTGGCAACTCAGGTCGGGTCCGGGTTGGTAGGGGTCCTGTATATACTTGATGAACCAAGCATCGGCCTGCATCCGCGGGATACCGCGCGGCTGATTGCGACGCTGA
>CAZPNW010000104.1:0-3906 GCA_964588175.1 uncultured Planctomycetales bacterium | reverse complement strand
TGCCACACCGGGACCTCGTATATCGGCAATGAAACCCCGAGGTCGCCGCGAGCGATCATGATCCCGTCAGAGACTTCAATGATCTCATTAATATTCTTGATACCCATGCGGTTCTCGATCTTAGCAATAAACTTAATACCTCTGCCCTTGCTGCCCGCGAGATCCCGCACCCGCACCATATCAAGTTTCGTGCGTACGAATGACTGCGCGATGAAATCAACCCGGTTTTGCACACTCAGAGCGATATTATCCTTGTCTTTCTGCGTAACGCCGGAAAATTCCAGCTTTGCCTCAGGGATATTGACCCCTTTATGGCTCTTGAGCGTGCCTCCCACAATAACCTTTGTTTTCAAGTATTTACCGCGGCAGCTTTCTGCCTGCAAAGCGATCGTCCCGTCATCGATGTATATCGATTGCCCCGGACGAATAACTTTAAGATCACCTTCATAATCAAAAGGAACGGCAAGAGATTCCCCGATTATCTTTTCTTGAGTCAGGAGAACAGTCTGACCTTTTTTTAGCGGCAGGGGCATTTTCAAGTTACCAAGCCGGATACGATACCCCTCCAGGTCTCCCAAGATCCTTAAATGCCTGCGGTATTTCTTATTGATCTCCCTGATCAAAGCGACCCGTTCAATTACTTCAGAGGCCTTTGCGTGCGAAAAATTCAAACGCAGGACATCCAAACCCGCGAGCATCATCTGCCTGATAACTTTTCTATGCGCCGAAGCAGGACCAAGAGTAGCTATAATTTTAGTTTTGACCATTTTAACCCCTTTCCGTATATAAAGTTATCCTATCACGCCCTTGGGGCAGAGGCAATAGATTTCAATCATCGGTTATCGGCTGCGCAGCCTGCCTGACTGCCGTCAGGCAGGCGCGCACAGGCCTTACCAATAAGGCCGGGTATTATCGGTGTTCGGTGATGGCAGCGTATCAGAACAAAAGGTAGTCGGGTTAAGGTTAAGATATTAGTTTAGTTGTTAGGCGAGGTAGTTAGGTTTAAAACCCAACTGCTTAACCGAACTACAAAACTAACCGCTTAACCATAACCAAACGACAAAACCAAAATAATAGGGAAATATTAAGAAGGGGATTAACTACATCTCCGGCGC
This sequence comes from uncultured Planctomycetales bacterium, assembly GCA_964588175.1. GTDB lineage: Bacteria > Omnitrophota > Gorgyraeia > Gygaellales > Profunditerraquicolaceae > JBAZTA01. The sequence continues at coordinate 2,791 of CAZPNW010000104.1, read as the reverse complement.
CAAGGCCGCTTCATCAAGAGAGGACTCAATCCCGTTGCTAAAATATATAGCGGGATTAACTTCTTCAAGCACATTCATTTCATCGAGCAATGCCTGATGAGAACTATTAATACTCTTACTGTGACGGAATTGGACTGAGAGCGCCATGACCAAGACCAACAGGGAGACTGCGGGGACAAAAACAACAGATCTCACAGGGAATTGCCTCCAAAAACCCGGTTTATACGCAGGCACCAGTACCTCATTAAGTTTATCATCAAGCTCGCCTTGAAATTTCCGCCAAAACTCTTCTGTCGGATGAGGTACCCGCTTACTCTGAGCGATATCGATGACCGCTTTGATCTTCATAAGGCCATTCCTGCATCCCGAACAAGAATCCAAATGCTTCTTGATCTGAGCGTGTTCTATCTCTGAAAGGCTATTATCAAAATAATCGTATAACTTTCTTTTAATCAATAGGCATCTGATCATAATACACCTCGCTTTATTAAGCCGAATAAACGGATAATTTACCCTGCAATGCCCTGACGGCCCTAAAAAGATGGACTTTTACCGTTGAAAGGCTGCACCCTACTGTTTGGGCGATTTCCTGGTTTGACAGGCAATTCTGATGCTTTAAAATAAAACACACTTTCTGTTTCTCGGGTAATTGCCCGATATGCAGGTCTAAATTACGCGCAAACTCCTGATAGGACAATATACGCACCGGCTCGCTATGCGCATCTGCGACGTCCTGCTCTTTGCCTTCCTCATCGGTCAACGGCCCTATAAAATGCTTGTTCAAGACTTTTTTCTTCCTTAAAAGATCAAGAGAACAATTAGTCAGGATGCGGTAAAACCAAGTCGTAAAAGCGGCATCCCCCCTGAAATTCTTAATATTCCGGTAGACCTTTATAAAAGCATCCTGCAACACATCTTGAGCGTCTTCAGGATTCCCGACAAGGTTGTAACAAATAGCAAAGCCCTGCTGCCGGTAACGCTGGACTAAAACATCAAAAGCAGAGCGTTCACCCTGCTTAAGACGTTCAATAAGAAGTTTTTCTTCTTGTTTGTCAGAATCAGTAACCATATCTTTTAACGAGCCCCTGTTTTCTCTTGATGAGGACCTCGCCCCGCGGCCCCGGGAAGTTCTTTCCTGTTCTGTTCCCTTTTTTCATGCCGCTCGGCCATTTTCTCTTTCAGCTCAGGGTGGTCATTAAGATACTGCCGGAACTTTTTAGGGTCCTCCCGGCGTAATTGATCCAATTTCTGCAGCTCTTCTTTCTTTTTCATGATCTGCTGATATTTCTCAGGGTTTTCAGTCTTTAGTTTCTCAAGGCGCTCCTGCATCTCTTTGCGCCGGTCATCCATGAGCTTTTTATATTCCTCAGGATTTTCTTTTTTAAACTTTTCTATTCTTTCTTTGCCTTTCTCTAAACGCTGTTTCAATTCCGGGTGTTCATTTAAGTATTGCTTGAACTTCTCAGGATCTTCCTGCTGCAATTGACGCAATTTCTTAACCTCTTCCCCCCTTTTCATGATCTGTTGATATTTCTCAGGGTCTTCGGTTCTTAGTTTTTCCAGGCGCTCCCGCATTATTTTCTGCCGGTTCTCCATAAGCTTTTTATATTCTTCGGGGTTTTCTTTTTTAAGCTGCCCTAATCTTTGGGCGCGCCTTTCCTCCATCTCCCGCATGACTTTTTTATATTTTTCAGGGTCTTTTTGTTTTAGATCTTCCAGACGCTCTTTGATCTGTTTTTCACGCTCCGCCACTAACTCCTTAAACTTTTCCGGATTTTCAGTTTTGAGCTTTAACAACTCCTCTTTATTCATCCCTTTGTGCTTACCTTTATCCCATCCTTTATGGAGCCCCTTATCAGCAGGACCCTCATTTGCTTTTACCACCGCGGAATTCGCCTCATCTGCATAAGACAAAGCCGGCAACATACACAAAGCCATAATTACCACGCCGATCGCAACTCCATTTAATTTAGTATTCATCGTATCCTCCATTTTTGCTTTCTATAGTATTAGACGATTGAACGGTCAAAAAGGTTTACTGAGCTGCCTCGCATATAAAAACACGGTGTTAATTTTAAAGGACAAAGGTTAAAGAACAAAGGAATTCTAAAGGCTTAAGGTTGAAATTTAAAAATTAAACCTTAGAACTTAAACCTTTCTTTGTTATTTAGACTTTGGACTTTAAACTTTGTTATTAACTCGCTCTTTCCTTTTCCTAAATTTCTTAATCAATCATCCTATCACAGCTGCAATGCGTGAACAAGGGCTTTCAAAGATACCGTATACAATCCTACTTACAATGTCATAATTAATAAAGCACCCCATATACCTGGTTCAACCAGCGGGTGGCTTGGCCTGATTTTGAGCAGGGCGTAACGCAGGCCGAGCGGGCAAGGTTCACCCGCTATTTACAAGTCAGTGAGAGCGAGGCCGAGTAGCCGAGCACAATTTTCCACGCTGGGGAAAATTGTGCGTCCCTGCGAGAAACAGGCCAAGACAGCCTGCCTGCCGGCAGGCAGGGACCCGCTGCCGCAGTGAGGTACATTTTACCTCAATCGAGTATACTACCAGCAACGAGAACATAGTTGCATTCAAAAAGGAATTAGACTATACTAATGGGTATGAAAAAACCCATAAAGAAGATTCTTTTTTCCGGCATCATCGCTCTCTGCCTTATTGCCGGCGGCGCGTATTATTACCTGCTCAGCAACCCCCGGCATTCTTTCTATCAGGTCGGCAAAGCCCTCAAGACCCATGATATAGAACTATTCAATAAATATGTCGATGTCGA
>CAZPNW010000103.1:0-3524 GCA_964588175.1 uncultured Planctomycetales bacterium | reverse complement strand
AGATCCATACCTGATCAATGACCCGCATGTGGTTAAAGTCACGGTTGATAAAAATAATTTCGCGCTGTATTTTTCCCGCGCGGCTATTCCCTACCACGCGCAGAATTCCGATTGTAAAGCACCGGTATATTATAAACATATCGGGCTCTATGGGTATACAAAGGATTTCTTGTTTACGTTTAAGAATTTGCCTGTTTCTGCTTTAGAGCAGACTGAGAAATTAGAGCAGCTGCGGGTGCTTGAAGAAGGTTACCGTATTAAAGTCATTGAGACCAAGTTCGATACCATCGGTGTGGATACCCCGGAAGATCTGGAGCGTGTTAAGGAGTACTTGAGGAAATCCGTATAATCTTTTAACATTATTTCTGCAATTGGGAGAATCGGGCATGAAAATAAAACAAATTACCGCCGGATCGGTGAGGTTTGGCGGGAAGAACCCGCTTGTTTTGATCGCCGGCCCCTGCGTGATCGAATCCGAGCGGCATTGTTTAGAAACGGCAAAGCGCTTGCAAGAGATCGCCGTTTCGTGCGGTATCCCGTTTGTTTTTAAATCAAGCTACGATAAAGCCAACAGGCTTTCGCTGGATTCTTACCGGGGGCCGGGGATAGCACGAGGCTTAGATATCCTCGCGCGGGTAAAACAAGAACTCGATGTCCCGGTATTAAGCGATGTGCATTGCCAGAACGATATGTCAGCGGCGGCGGAAGTCTTAGATATTATTCAGATCCCCGCGTTTTTATGCCGTCAGACCGATATCGTGGTGGCTGCGGCAAAGACGGGCAAAGTGGTCAATATCAAGAAAGGCCAGTTCCTTGCCCCGTGGGATATCATGCCTCTTATCAAGAAGATAGAATCCAGCGGTAACACATCGATACTGCTTACGGAGCGTGGGTATAGTTTCGGGTATAATAATTTAGTCTCTGATCTGCGTTCATTGGGGGTGATGCGCCAGTCAGGGTATCCGGTCATTTATGATGCTACCCATAGTATCCAATTACCGGGAGGAAAGGGCGGTTGTTCCGGCGGCCAGCGTGAATTTGTCGCAGGGCTCTCCCGCGCGGCAGTGGCGTTTGGCTGTGACGGATTGTTTTTAGAGGTGCATCCGAAACCCGATAGCGCGCCTTGTGACGGCCCCAATATGATCGATCTTAAACAACTTAAGAAGCTCCTTCGTGAGGTCATGGGTATTGAGGGGGCGTTAAAGTCAAAAGTTAAAAGTTAAAAGTAAAAAGTTAAAAATGAACCTTATTAAACGGGCAAAAGAAGTTTTAGATATTGAAGCGCAGGCGATCTTAGCGTTGAAGCCGCGGATCAATGATACCTTTCGGGCGGCGATCGATATTATTTTGAAGGCGCGCGGCAGGGTCGTGGTAAGCGGAATGGGAAAGACAGGGATCATTGCCCAGAAATTTTCGGCGACATTGGCTTCTACGGGCACCCCGAGTTTATACCTGCACTGCGCTGAGGCGATCCACGGTGACTTGGGAAGGGTAACTCCTGAAGACGTGGTGATCGTTATCTCTAACAGCGGGCAGACAGATGAGATAAAGCAATTAATGCCGCTGTTAAAGAAGATCGGCTCAAAGATCATAGCGTTGACCGGTAATATGACTTCGGTTTTAGCGCGTTATAGCGATGTGGTCCTGGATGTTTCAACTCAAAAAGAAGCCTGCCCTTTAGGCCTTGCCCCGACCGCTTCGACGACTGCTACCTTGGCGATGACCGATGCTTTAGCGGTATGTTTGGTCGAGTTAAAGGGTTTTAAAGAAAAAGATTTCGCTTTTTTCCATCCCGGCGGGGCTTTGGGAAAGCGGCTTTTATTGACCGTGGAAGATATTATGCGCACCGGTAAAGCCCACGCGGTGGTCGATGCGCACAAAACAGTCTCCGAGGTCCTTTTGGCGATCACCCGCGCGCGCACCGGCTCAGCTTCTGTTATCGATAAAAAGGGAAAGCTCATCGGGATATTTACTGACGGTGATCTGCGCCGGCATATTGAGAGCGACCGGGACCTGCCCCGCAGAAAGATCATTGATGTTATGACTAAGGATCCGCTCGTGATCACCAAGGACAGGCTTGCTGCCGAGGCGATGCATATATTGGAAGAGAAGCGGATCGATGAGGTGCCGGTTGTCGATGAGAACGGCCGGCCGATCGGCTTATTGGATGTGCAGGATTTGTTACGGGCAGGGCTGGTATAGTTTCTTTTTCCGGCATTGCATTATATGGAACATTCTATAACTGAAAAAGCTAAAAAGGTCAAAGTCCTCTTGTTAGATGTCGATGGGGTCCTTACCGACGGCCGGATCATTTATGATTCTTATGGCAAGGAAATGAAATTTTTCGATGTCCATGACGGTATGGGCGTTGCTCTTTTGCGCAAAATGGGTATTCCCACTATTCTTGTTACCGCCAAAGGTTCGCGGGCCCTTAAGCCGCGCGCGCGGGATATGCAGGTTAAAGCGGTCTTTGAGAATGTTTCCCCGAAAACCAGGATTTTGAAGAAAGTATTACGAAAATTCAGGGTTACCGCTGCCGAGCTTTGTTTTGTCGGCGATGACCTGGTTGACCTATGCCTGATGAAACGGGTGGGTTTTCCGGTTGCGGTGAACAATGCGGTAGCCGAGATCAAGAAAGCCGCTTCCTATGTTACATCCCGTCAGGGCGGCCGCGGCGCTGTCCGGGAGGTAGCAGAACTTATCTTAAAAAGCCAGGATAAATGGGAAGGAGCTCTGGGACATTATGATACCTAAATTCGTGCCGGTATGTTCGCTGGTGCTGTTTGCTGCTTTTGCTCCGAACGCCTTAGCTTCTGAAACTAAAGTCACGCAGCAGCAGGGCGAGCAGCAAATTATGGATTTCTCGCTTTCCGGTTTCGGGGAAAAAGGCAAAAAGAATTGGGATTTATCCGGGAAATCAGCGAATATTGTGACCGACGATGTTAAAATGAAGGATGTTGTCGGTAATATGTACGGGGACGCGGAGAATATCCGCCTGACGGCTGATAAGGGAAGTTATAATAAGGCCGATGGGAATGTCGAGCTGCGGGAAAATGTTTTGATCTCGACTTCGACGGGCGCGAAAATGACGACCGATTCTTTAGATTGGGACAGGAAGAACCAGCTGGTAACCACCAAAGCCCCGGTCAATATTGAACGGGATAATATTATAGCTACCGCTTTGGGGGCGATCGGCCAGCCGAATCTCAATAAAGTGAGTTTAAAAAAAGATGTGCAGGTAGAGATCAAGCCACCTCCGGTGAACCCCGAAGAACCGCAGGCGGTCGCGGTAAAGAATAAGATCATGGTGACCTGCGATGGTTCGTTGGAAATAGATTACCAGCGTAATATCGCGACCTTTAGCGATAATGTAAAAGTCGAGACCGTCGATGGTTCGATTTACAGCGATGTGATGGAAGTTTATTTTATTAAGTCTAATAATCAGGAAGAACCCAGATCAGCCAAGGCCGATCTGCCTGCCGGGGCGATGACCAGCCAGGTGGATAAAATAAAGGCGTATGGGA
>CAZPNW010000102.1:0-2689 GCA_964588175.1 uncultured Planctomycetales bacterium | reverse complement strand
GATCGCTATACCGTCTTTCGCAATAATACCAATAGCTAGAGTCATATTAAAAGTCGCATGTCAGAAGTCTCAGGTCGCATGTGATCGGATATCCGGTTAACGGGAAATCCGGGACTAGAAAAACCGGGAACCGGAGATCCGGAATCATATAAAAAGATTCAAAGACATTACTCAACAAAATCGGGGTAAACCAGACACATGACACATGTCGATTACACTATTACACTTTATAGACTTTGTCTTTGGTTCTGACCCGGGAATCGACTAATAGCCCGATTTCGTCGCCCTTTTTAGCTTGCTGAATAGGCACCCGGTCGATCTGCAGGGAACTTATTTTCTGTTTAAAATCAGTGGTATAGCCCTTGATCCGTATCGTGTCGCCTACAGCAACAGGAGTCTTCAATTTAATCACCGCAGCCCTGACTTGCGAGAAATAATGCGTGATCTCGCCCAAAAGGGGCTCTTTTGCCTTAGTACGCTGAGTTGATTTCGAAGCTTGAGGAGAAGGTTTCTTCTTTACGGCTGACTTTTTGGCAACAGCCTTTTTTTTAACCGCCTTTTTAAGCGGCTTTTTCTTAATGATCTTTTTCGCTGAAGCTGATTTCGTTTTTTTCTTCAGGACCATATTCCCTCCTCATCTCGAGCGGAAAACCAAACAATCGAAAAATCAAAAGAATGACGATATACCTCAACCGCCATACTTTACCCTGCCCGGTTAATACGTAAGATAATAAAGGAGATACTAAACTTCAACTAGGGAATCCATCTGGCCGTATGGATTCAAGGCTTTTGTAGGGTTACTGGGGTCTTCAGTCCAGACACCGTCAACGACAAAACGGTAACGGTAACTTCCCGGACCGACGTTTAGTTTTCTCGTCCACATGCCGTCCTTTTTCTCCATATTGCTTTGTTTATCGAGTTTCCAGTCATTAAATTCACCCACCAGGAATACCTCTTTTGCCGCGGGGGCATAAATAGAGAAAGTCAATTGGTTCAATTTCGGGATCTCTTCTTTTAAGATCTCCACCAATTTATCATGCAGAACAGGCATGACATTAGAGAACTTTTCATTCATAATGACCTCACGGGACAAGCTGAAATAATCCTTGGTCCCGCGGGAATATTTATCGTATGCCAGGACATGTTTGCCTGCGTTCTGAGCTTCTTTAAGCTTCACATTGACGTGCACGATCGTATTGAATAACCGGCTTTTAAACGCAGCCTTGATCTTATCCAGCATGGTAAATGAATGCCGAAGGCGCGAGTCAAAATTAGTCAATAAGACCCACCAGGCAACCGTGTGGTTAAGCCGGTCGCGCACGAGATCCATGATCTCAACTAACTGATTTAAACCCTCCAGGGAAAACCTGCTTGCCTCAACAGGTATGATGATCTCATCTGTCGCGCGGATCGCATTGATAGTCAAAAGGCCTAAATTAGGCGGACAATCGATGATAACATAGTCATAACTATGCTTAAACTCGTTAAGCTTCTCCCAAAGGCGCGATTCGCGGCCTATTTCACCGGCTAATTCCTGCTCCAGCGTGCTTAAGACTATTCTTGACGGAGCGATATCGAAATTATCGTCGACCTTCTGGATAATATCACTGAATTTCGCCTTCTTGGGCGTTAATTTTGAAAGGACATTATAAATACTCAGATCAGCCTTTATATTCAAACCTAATGTGGCATGCGCCTGGGGATCCAGATCTACCAGCAATACTTTACGCTTATTTACCGCCAGCGATGCAGCCAGGTTCACTGCCGTCGTTGTCTTACCACAACCACCTTTTTGATTCGTGATTGAGATGATGCGCATACCTCATCCTCCTTTGCAAAAACAGATTATTAACCAACTTCTCCCCGACTCATGAGTGGATCAACGCAATAACCGGACATTGTCTAAATAGACCGCGCCATCTTTATTAAAAGCATTCCATTCTTCAATGATAAAAGACACGCTGGACATCTCTGTCCAGTCGGTTATTTTCTTGAAATCATCAAGGTTTATCTTAAAGGCCTGCCACTTATTAGTAAGATCTTTAATATATACTTCCGATCTTTCATTAAAGGTATTGGTAAACTCAACGCGCAGCGCCAGCGAATCCATATAGTTTGATTTCTTGCCGGAGAATTCTAAAACCTTATAGAAGACAAGATTCTGTTTATTCAAATTAATGGTAAAAAGCTGCTTTTGGGAAGGATTAAAATTAAAACCTATTTTAATGACTTCAGGGTGCAGGACGTGAGTTACTTGAGAGGTGATCGGGATATTCTTGCCCTTGGTGATCGCGAATGAGATCAGGAATAAGAATATAACCAGGACTACCGCGATACCGATGAAAACAATATGCTTTGACTCCCTCGGTTTTTCCTTAATATTCTGTTCCCGCCGCAGAGGAGTATCTAAATATATTTTCGCAAGATGCTCATAAATATCTTTCTTTTCCATTTCATCTTTTTTATAACATAAAACCGAATCCATGTCAACAGGTTTAAACATTTTTAAATCACGATTACGTTTTCGCGGCATTATTTTCCCGGTTTTTTAGAATAGATCCAATGGTTTCTTTAAATATTCGGGGATCTCCTTATCGATCAAACCGTAGAAATTCGACAAATGCGTCCGGAAAAGTTTATCGAATCTCCCCCCGTCATCGCCATCGCCGTACCACCAGAACCAGTCGCT
>CAZPNW010000101.1:0-2558 GCA_964588175.1 uncultured Planctomycetales bacterium | reverse complement strand
TTGTCATTCCCGACCTGATCGGGAATCCATTTTGTTTAGCCGCCGCCGGCACGGCGGCGTTGCCTGCCCTGGGGGGCGTCTTTCTTCTGTATGCTTTTCTTTTGCCTTCCGGCAAAAACCCTGCTATACTCACTTTTGATTAGGAGAAAAATTTATGAAGGCTGAATCAATTCTTGCAGAGTTTCGCAAGAGACGTGAACCACTTAGGCATGTTGAATATCAAAGTGCTCATACACGTATCGGGGCTTTTTATAAATACTGTATATCAGTTCCGTTAATTGAAAAAATTATATCAGAAAACAAACGTCCAATTAATCAATTTCTAAAGGGGCCAGAGCCACATAGATCACTAGAAGCGGGTTCACTTGAGGATATTGTAAGTGTTGGGTTATATTTAATAGAAGAATGCTATGCGGGGAAAAATTTATATAGCCTAGCCATGTCTTATGGTATTTGTGGAAGCATAAAATTTCAGGAATGCGTTGATGCGGCAATGGCACAATACATTTATCATACATTAGATTTTCTCGAGGATCGTATAAAGCAAGCTGTTGGAACGCCTAATGAACCAGAAGGCGAAAGATCAAAGGAAGGTACTGCTTATGGTGGAAGGGACGAAACAGAAACAGAGCAAGTAAGTTTACAGGAAATAATAAATGCTCTGAAAAACTTGCAGAAATCAAAGAGAACAGTCAAAGATATTGAGGCCGCAAAATCAGCATTGCCGCCAATTACAAAAGCTTATGATATTATATGCAGACATAGAGGGGAATGCGGGGCTAAGACAACAGATGCTATTGGATGGCTTAGTTCTGCTGCAAGAGATGGAAGCGAATATTATCACAGTCTGCTGAATGTACTTATAGACCCTGAAGTTATTGCAGATATGGAGAAATGGCAAGGAAAACAAGCTGTTGAAACGCCTGATGGGTCAGTAGACAATAATAAGAAAAAAGTTGATGAATTAGTGAGCCATGCAAAAGCGCATATTGAAAGAAATGAGTATGAAGATGCACTTTATCATTTAGATGAAGCACTAAAGCATACATCTAATATGTCATACATTCTATTAGAAAAAGGGATAGTTTATGGAAGAATGGGCCAGAATGAAAAAGAGTTATCTTGTTATGATCAGGCCATAAAACACAATCCTAAATACATTCAAGCATATATGCAAAAAGCCCATGTATTACAACAGAACAAACAATATGAGGAGGCGATTGAGTGTCTCAGAAAAGGAATTGATAATGACTTAGAACCGGAGAAAGAGGCGACACTTTGGCATAATTTAGCATCGGTATATCTTTGGGTTAAAGATTATCAAGAAGCTTATAAAAGTATTAATCGTTCCCTTGAACTACATGATAACGAGCATGGAAGAATGGTCAGAGACGCCATTAGAAAGGACATGCTATCAAAAGGAAAACCTGAATCAACCGATAAAAAACTTTCCCATGGTGATCCACCGACTGACAAAGGAGAAAAGTATGAAAGGTTACGGCAAAGGTTTATAGAGTTTTTAAGAGACAAAAAAAAGTTCCCCCCTGAAACCATATGGGTCAATGAAAAAGGAGGTTTTCCTGATCTAAGTATCATTGAAGTTGGGGCAGATAGGCCTATTCTTTTAATTGAATTCAAAACTTTAAGGAGTAGAAGTGACTTACGGAATGCTTCCTTGCAACTCCAAGAACACAAAATAAAACAAGGCCTACAAGAACGCCTTTCTTATATCGTACTCCCGGGGCCTAACAACCTACCGGAATCTTTTGAAATTGTTAAAGTTGAGGATGATGGTTTTGAAACCATCTTAATAAATGATTTCCCGGATTATGAAACCCTAAGAAGGGCAATAGAGGTAAACGAAACGCCGGACACTAATGAGAATATGGCTATTTTTAAAAGCAAGCTTACAGATATAGGGAAAAATTTACTTAACAAACTTTTGGAATTAATAAAAAATGATTCGGCTTTTATAATTGAACCTGCCACTTCGAATTACATAAATATAAAAATCAAAAAGCCTACTCGCGTTGCCATGCAGATACATAGGGAGATTAACGATTATTCGCAATTAGTATTAGCTATCGCAGGTTGGCAGAAAAATAACCCTAAAATTAAAAACAAATTTAGTATTGTAAAACGTGACATAGATAGACTTAGCGGTTTACATGATAATCCGAGGGAATATGCTTGGTTAAGAGGAAAATTAGAAAGTAACGTAAAAGACAATCTGCCTCCTTATCAAGCCAAGGTATACATTATTGATCCGTCAGTATCACAGGATGATAATGCGTGGGCAGAACTTGATAGCCTACTTAAATTTGCAAAAGAAAATGCAGAAAAGAAAATAAGCGAAAACCTTGATGAAGAACAGAATGGAGAAGACGCTACATTCGGCAATTTCACCGTAACTGGCGACAAAAAAAGTCAGGAAGACAGGTTGGGCCGGAAAGGTTTAGTCAATGCCCTGGCAGACATGTTCACCCATACCAAAGATAAGGATGTCGAAGGATTTACTGTGGCTTTGTTGGGTGACTGGGGTGAGGGTAAAAGTACGG
>CAZPNW010000100.1:0-8655 GCA_964588175.1 uncultured Planctomycetales bacterium | reverse complement strand
GATTCGGTAAGACCTTTGCCGCCTACCAGCTTGCGAAAAAGATGGGTTGGAGAAAGGTATTGGTAATGACCTTTAAACCAGCAGTGCAGACTGCATGGGAAGAGGATTTGAGAGGGCATATTGATTTTAAGGGGTGGCAGTTTGTTTCACCCGTCGGGTTGTCCTATAATAAATTGAATAAGAAGAAACCATTCGTTTGCTTCGGTTCTTTTCAGGATTATCTTGGGAAAAACAAAAGTACTGGTGGGATTAAGACAAAAAACGAGTGGGTGCATAGAATTAATTGGGATTGTGTCATTCTTGATGAGTATCATTATGGAGCCTGGCGTGAAAGTGCCAAGGAGCTTTTTGAAGCTGAAGATAAAAAAGAAATTGAGTTCGGAGAAGGGATAGGTATTGAAGATTTTGATGAAGAGATCATGCCAATTACAACAAACGCATATCTTTATCTTTCAGGTACTCCTTTTCGGGCTATAGCATCGGGAGAGTTTATTGAGGAGCAGATTTTTAACTGGACATATTCCGATGAACAGCGATCTAAGCAGGAATGGAAAGGCAAAGGTAATCCATACGCATCGCTGCCTCGTATGGTTCTTTTAACATATCAATTGCCGGATTCAATTCGAGAAATTGCTATGCAAGGTGAGTTTAATGAGTTCGATTTGAATGTTTTTTTTGCGGCTGATGGGATAGATGAAAAGGCTAAATTTACCTATCCGGATGAAGTGCAGAAGTGGTTAGACTTGATCCGAGGTTCATTTCTGGAAACCACCATTGATAATCTCAAGTTAGGTGCGAAGAAACCACCTATGCCGTTTTCGGATACACGTTTGTTAAATGTTTTATCTCATACTTTCTGGTTTCTTCCTAATGTGTCATCCTGCTATGCTATGCGTAACCTCCTTTCTCAGAAACAGAATAAGTTTTACCATGATTATCGTGTTATCGTAGCTGCTGGTTGTAGCGCGGGAATCGGTGTTAAGGCTTTACCACCGGTACATGAGGCAATAGATGATCCACTTAAAACAAAAACAATTACTCTTTCCTGTGGTAAACTTACAACGGGGGTAACAGTTAAGCCATGGACTGGTATTCTCATGCTTCGTAATTCCTCTAGTCCGGAAACTTATTTTCAAGCTGCGTTTCGTGTTCAATCACCTTGGACTATCAGAAATCCTGATAGCTTGACTCCTAAATACGAACAAGTTATTAAAGAAGAATGTTATGTTTTTGATTTTGCTCCTGACAGGGCTTTGCGTCAGATAGCTGATTATAGTTGTCGTTTAAATGTTAATGAGTCAAATCCCGAGAGAAAAATTGCAGAGTTTATTAGATTTCTACCCGTATTAGCTTATGATGGTAGTTCTATGAAGCAAATTGATGCTGCAGGAGTTTTGGATATGGCTATGAGTGGGACTACTGCAACTTTACTTGCACGACGTTGGGAAAGTGCCTTGCTGGTGAATGTGGATAATAATACTTTGCAGCGTTTGATGAGTAATAAAGCCGCAATGGATGCACTTATGAGTATCGAAGGATTCCGCAATCTAAATCAAGATATCGAAACCATTATCAACAAGTCGGAGGCCGTAAAAAAAGTAAAGAAAGAAGCCAATGATAGAGAGTTGTCTTCGAAAAAAAAGAAGGAGCTTTCTGAGGAGGAGAAGGAATATAAGAGTCTGCGGAAACAGATTCAGGAAAAACTCATTAAATTCGCCACCCGTGTGCCGGTTTTTATGTATTTGACTGATTACCGGGAGAGGTGTCTTAAGGATGTGATCACGCAGCTTGAACCAGGGCTGTTTAAGAAAGTTACTGGTTTGACTGTAAAAGATTTTGAATTGCTCGTTAGTCTTGGGGTTTTTAATAGTGCTTTGATGAATGACGCAGTGTATAAATTCAAACGGTATGAGGATTCTAGCTTGGTTTATATTGGTATCAATAAACATGAAGGTGAAGATGTTGGCCTTTACGATACTGTTTTAAAGTCGGATGAGTATCATTCAACTTTTGAGAATGTGTCAAGAAAACAAGCGTTTTTAAAATAATAATTACGTTTTGTATAATTGGCTTTGAACTGTTAAATTACAAAATAAATGTTTAAGCGTAGGAGCTAAGTTTGTTAAACAATGTTTTAGCAGTTATAAGATTACATAAAGTGTCTTAGTAGTAGCTTGGCGATTGCTGAAATAAAGAAGCTAAAAAGAATATTCGATGAAAATATTGCTTTCGGGATTATTAGGAGCTTTAATTGCTTCAGTTCTTTCGGTTTTGTATCAATATTTCGCTGAACAAAAACGAATAAGAAAAGAACTAATGTTGGATGTCGTTGGATGGGTTGATGATGTATATGATTTGCTTCAAGCAATTCATGTGCAGAAGCAGGCTGCCTACTCAGGTGGGAAGTTATATTTAACAGAAGAAGAGTACAGGGGTGTAAGTAGAAATTTAAAGTTTAGCTTAATTTCTACAAAGCTTGAAGCAAAAGTGGCAATAATATATGGAGAAGGAGAAGAGTTGAGACTAACAAAAGCGCTTAAGGGCGAAATTCTTAAGACAGTGCAGGTTCTGTGGGCTGCAACTAAGGATACATGGGTTGAGGACAATAAGTTAGTCTTTGAATCATTTTCTAAGAGAATTGATCCCTTGAGAGGGAAGGTCGAAAAAACGTTTCTTATTAAGGGAAAGTTTAAAACAATTGCAGGAGAAGCGTTCAAAATAAATCAAGGAGGCCTTATGTCTGACGAACAGGTTTTCCCGCAATCAGAAAGTGGAAACATGGCAAATGATATTGAAATTTGGAAACAAGCTATTGAGACCCAAATTCATTTTAACGAGTTAATTATTAAAATGAGAATGACAGTAATTTCAATAATTATTACTGTTTTTGGCGCAGCAGGTATAGCTCTTAAGGATCTGAATATTTATGCGCAGATATTTCAGCATAAAATTCATATTTCCATAGTCATTATAACTATTGGTTTAATTTTTCTTATTGTTCAGTTTATTATTGATCGATTTTATTATTTTAAGTTATTGTTGGGGGCTGTGAAGTTTACAGAGGCGCTTGACAAGAAATACGCAAGTAGAAGTATCTTTGGGTTAACGACTGAGATAAATAAAACTATTTCCCATACTATGTCAGGATTCATAGTTATTGTGTATTATTTTATCCCATTTATCATGGGAATTGTAGCTATTTATCTGATTCAATATAAATTAATAATAGAAAAGGTAGTTAAATAGCGAATATTACTAGGTCCCCTAGATGTTATGTCCAATCTCCATAAGTTAAATAAGTTACAAGAAGTAAGGGATCCACGAAATTTCTTAATATTTTCTTGATGGAGGAAATAATCCTATGGAAAATACCCAAATAGTAAAGGCCACAGACCTAGAAAAACATGCCGACGCAAGAGAGAGCCAAGCTGTTATACCCGAATTAGTCTATAAATTAGTCGATTTATCCTGTCTTGATCTTACTACTTGCCGCATACCTTATGGTGATAACGTCAATCAGCCAGGATTAGATGGATTAGTAGAAACTGAGAATGGCTTCCGCCATTTTGTCCCTAAGGGGAAAAGTTTTTGGGAGATAGGGACTGGTAACGATCCTCAGGGTAAAGCAACCGAGGACTTTAAGAAACGAACCGGACAAATTTCTGAGCAGGAACGGCAAGCGGTTTCGTACGTTTTTGTGACTCCTCATTCTGCAGGTTCTGGTGGCTGGAACGAGACTGCACAACGTAAGTGGCTTAAGCGTCGCGAAAAAGATGGTTGGCGTGATATCAAGATTATTGACGGTATTAAACTAGCCGATTGGCTGCAAGAGTTTCCAGCTATTGGCAAGTGGTTGCTAAAAAAGATGGGGTTAGTGAAGACTAGGGTTGGCTTCGCTACTCCTGCTGAGCATTGGGAAAATATCCTACAACTTACGCGCACGGGCGATCCGCCCTTACCACCTAAAATCTTCCTTGTTGGTAGAGACCAAGCTTGCGCAGAGATACATCGACTCTTCCGCGGTGATATAGAACAAGTTATATTTGCATCGCAAAGCGAAATGGATACAGAGGATTTTGTAGCTGCTTTTCTGCAGTCTTTGGGTGCTGAGACTAGAAAGAATTTTTGTAATAAGTGTCTTTTTATAACAGATCCTGAGGTATGGAGTGATATGGCTGGTTTAAGAATCGCCCATGTTCTCGTGGCACATCCAAAACTCGACTTGGAATACTTTGGTGAACAATTACATATGGCGGCGAAGAAGAATAGACATGCCGTAGTCATAACGATATCGGGGGCTTTGATGGGAGGAAGTGAGAAAATTATTCCTTTGCGTAGCCCTCCGGCATCAATGATTGAAACTACGCTAAGAGAAGCTGGTTTTAAGGTCGATAGGGCACGCAAATTAGCAGCCGCAGGCGCCTTATCTCTTTCTTCTTTGAAGCGCTACCTGCGAGGTCTTGGCGAGTTGCCACCCTACGCAACATGGGAAAGTGCTCGGGCACTATCTCAAGCTGGACTTTTAGGGAGATGGCATGGTGATAATCCATCCGATAGGGCTATTGTGGAGAAAATAATAAAAAACTCCTACGGGGAGTGGATCGAGATAGTGCGCCCTGAGACACTACGCTCGGACACTCCCCTGATTCAGCAGAATGAGTATTGGAAAATGATATCGCGTGGTGAAGCCTGGTTAGCTTTGGGGCCAAGGCTTTGTAACGCTGATTTAGATCATTTCCAAAACGCCGTGCTTACAGTGCTTGGTGAGCGCGATCCAAAATTTGAACTACCAAAAGAGGAGCGTTTCGCAGCGAGTATACATGGGAAAGTTTTGCGACATTCTGAATCTCTCCGTAAAGGCATGTCTGAGACGCTAGCCTTATTAGGGAGCAGGCCCAGTGCTTTATCATCCTGTTCACAAGGTAAGTCGGAGCTTGTCGCCACATTGACAGTACGTGCATTGTTGAAGGATGCGGATTGGGTAACGTGGGCTAGTCTGGGTAACCATTTAGCCATGCTGGCAGAGGCGGCGCCTGATGAGTTCTTGGATACCGTCGAAAATGCTCTATTAAACCCTGCAGAAAGTCCCTTTAATGGTCTCTTTGCTCAAGAAGGTTCTGGTGTATCGGGTTGGAACTACACCAGTGGTCTTCTCTGGGCGTTAGAAACGTTGGCGTGGCATCCTGATTACTTGGTGCGTGTTACCATGCTATTGGGTGAATTAGCTGCTATTGATCCAGGCGGAACTTGGGCTAATAGACCATCAAACTCTTTAAGAGATATGTTTTTACCTTGGCATCCACAAACTTGCGCTAACATTCAGAAGCGTAAAGAAGCCGTAGAATATCTGCTTCGAGAACAGCCATCTGTAGGCTGGGAGCTATTGCAGGCATTATTACCCTCTGGACATAGTACGACATCTGGATGTTCTAAACCCGTGTGGCGCGATTTCATCCCTTCAGACTGGTCAGAGGGAGTTACTAAACGCGAGTATTGGGATCAAGTCTCCGGCTATGCAGAGCTGGCTGTTAGAATGGCCTCAGCGGATATACCGAAACTTGCAGAATTGATTGATCGTCTACCAGATTTGCTCTCTCTAGCATATTCCAGCGTGCTTAAGCATCTTTCTTCGGACGCAGTGCTTGCACTAACAGATTTTGATCGGTTACCACTTTGGGAGGCACTCATTGATCTTGCTGCTAAGCATCATAAGTTTGCAGACGCGAAATGGGCGATGCCAACGGAAATGATAACAAAGATAGAAAAAACCGCGGAGAAACTTGCTCCAAAATCAGCAAGTCTAATTCATCGTCGCCTCTTTAGCGATCGCGACTTTGATCTTTTTGAGGAAAAAGGCAATTATGAAGAATCGGAACGAAATCTTAATCTCAAACGCCAACAGGCGATTAGGGCTATTATAAAGGAGAGCCAAATTGCAGGCGTCTTGGATTTTGCGCAACAAGTGACGTCTCCCGAAAAGGTAGGTCATGCCTTAGGCTGTATAGATTTGGAGTTAGTGGATATATCATTGCTTCCCGGTTATCTTGATAAAGAAGATAGGATTTCCAAGTCCTTCATTGGCGGTTTTGTGTGGGGAAGATTTTTGACAAAAAGCTGGCCCTGGGTAGATGATATGATTAAGACTGTTTGGACAACTCAGCAAAAGGCTACTTTTCTTTCTCTACTGCCATTTTCTCAAGACGCTTGGAATCGGGCTGAAAAATTTCTAGGTAATGACGAGCAGGCTTATTGGAAAAAGGCTAATGTAAATCCATGGGGTAAGCAGGAACATTTATTGCAGGCGGTGGATAAACTCCTAAAATATGGAAGGCCGAAGTCCGCCCTTGCGTGCTTAAATCGTCTTGTTCATAATAAGGTTGAATTTCCGACTGATTTGGCTGTGCGTTCTCTTATGGATACCTTGACAACAGAAGAAAACCAAAGGGCTCTTGACCGACATGATATACTTGAGCTTATAAAATGGCTGCAGGATAATCCAAACGCTGATCCTGATGCGCTTTTTCAAATCGAATGGAATTATCTTCCGCTATTGGATCATGAATTTGGCGGAGTACCTAAGACCCTCGAACTGCGCCTCGCTTCAGATCCTGCTTTCTTCTGTGAGGTGATTAGTATTGTATTCCGGTCGGATAAAGATGAACGCAAAGAACAACCAACCGAAAAGCAAAGGAATATTGCTCAAAACACCTACCGCCTTCTCAGCGCATGGAAGACAGTACCTGGAATATCATTAAGCGGTGCCTTTGATGGCAGTGTTTTTACTCAATGGGTCGCCGAAGTCAAAAAACTAACTACAGCATCAGGACATTTTGATGTAGCAATGAGCCAAATAGGACAAGTACTTCCGTATTCGCCAGCTGACCCAAATGGGCTATGGATCCATCATTCAATTGCAAAGACTCTTAATAGTAAGGACGCCGATAGAATTCGATCAGGTTTTACTATGGAGCTTTTTAACATGCGTGGCGTGCATGGTTTTTCATCCGGCAAGGAAGAGCGTGAGATAGCTGCGCGTAATCGAGAAAAAGCTGAAGCTCTTGAGCACCACGGGTATCATCGGTTTGCTGCCACTATGCGTAAGTTTGCAGAGAGCTATGAACGAGAGGCTGCGCGCGAGAGCGCAAGAGATCCTTATGAGGATTAATGAGTCTGCGGCAGGGGGTGACTTGTTAAATTTAATGCGACTCGGAACAGACCGAAAGAATGAATAAAGTGGAAGTTTATATTTTAAAGAGAAAAACGGTTTTTATTCTTTAAAATAGCGCGATACAAGCCGGTTTATATAATTCATTAGATTTTATTGGATTACAAAACAAATATTTAGACGCAGGAACCCGACTCTTTTAGCAACTACTTAATAATTAAATAATTGCAAGAAGCGTCTTTTGCTGCATTTGAAATAAATAAAATCGATTACGATTATTTTAATGAGTAAAAGTAAAGATTCTGGGAGTGGTATCAAGCCTTTAAATATGAAAAAAGTTTTGTTTCTTAGTCGAAATTGTTTCTAGAAACAGAAACTTCTCCGTTTTGATTAGTGTTTGTAATGAGGGAGTAAGAGCAGTGTTACCTAATGCTAAAATCACTTAATAGAGCGCTATGGAACTTTTAATAGTTATATCAATCATTATTGGGGTGTTTGTGTGGGTGTCTTTTTACGTAAATGAAACGAGAAAAGACCATATTTATCAAAAATATGGACATACAGAATTAGCAGAAAACATAATTAATAAGATGTTTTGGGTAGGACAAACTAGTGAGCAACTATTGGATTCCTTAGGTAAGCCGATTGAGATTGACGAAAATGTCCTTAAAACAAAAAAGAAAGAAACTTGGAAATATTATCAAAAGAGTGCTACTAGATTTGGCCTGAAGATTAAAGTTGAAAATGGTATTGTTGTTGGGTGGGATGTAAAGTGACAGCTTACATTCAAGTTTCTAATGCAACAATTTTAGTAAAAACCTCGTTTGGAGTTTAGAAGTTTAATACTTGGTGTTATGGGGATGTTTCTATTTAAAAGAATGAGTAGCGTTTCTTAATAGAGAAAAACAGAAACGTCTCCTATTTTGTTCCTGATCAGGCATTTCTGGAAGTCTAAGGACTAAAATGGTTCATTTTTATGAGGGTTGTACGATGATCCTGAAGCAACGCAAACAAAATCGCCTTAAGAATTACGATTATTCACAGTCAGGGTATTATTTTGTTACCATCTGCACGCAAAATAGGGAAGAATGGTTTGGAAGAATAGAAAATGGGGTAATGGGATTGAACGGAAACGGTCAAATTGTTGAAAATCAATGGGTATGGCTGGCAAAACAATATCCGTATGTTGTATTGGATTCATATGTGGTAATGCCGAACCATTTTCATGGGGTTATCGGGATTAATGTAGGGCACGGTCGCGACCGTTCCCTACAGAAAATAAAATCGTTATCGGAATTGGTTGGCGCGTTTAAAACAACATCGTCAAAATTAATTCATAATTCCGGAATTGTTGGATTCCATTGGCAAAAATCATTTTACGATCATGTTATCCGTGACGAATTGTCGTTGGATCGTATCCGCGAATATGTTATTAATAATCCCAAACAATGGGATAAAGATATTGAAAATAACCTCAATGCCCGAAATGA
>CAZPNW010000099.1:0-2134 GCA_964588175.1 uncultured Planctomycetales bacterium | reverse complement strand
TGACGGGACTTTTACGATGCGATACGGGCTTCCTGATGGCAAGCAGGTGATCCCTGTCAAGGCCATATCAAGCGATAACGAAGAAGAGCGTACTATTACTCCAATAGTAACCAGAGAAACCAAATGATCGGTTAGTTGTGTTTTTAGAGCCATGAATGGCTCTGAAAAGCGCAAATAACTGATTATCCCAAAAAATGCATAAAGGATACCTTTGTTTAGTGTTGCATAGCCATTTACCGTTTGTCAGGCACCCTGAGCATGATGATTTTCTGGAAGAAGACTGGCTGTATGAAGCAATTACTGAAACGTACCTGCCGTTATTATGGGTCTTTGAAAAACTGGTTGAGGATAAAATAGATTTCAGGATCACTATGTCGCTTACTCCGACGCTTATTTCAATGCTCAGCGACCCGCTTCTTCAAGAGCGGTACTTAAAGCATATTAATAAGTTGATCGAGCTTTCGCATAAAGAGATCGAGCGGACTGCCTGGCAGCAACAGTTCCAGAATCTGGCGATCATGTATTTAAATAATTTCTGCCGGGCGCGTGATACCTTTGAGCGGTATAAGCGTAATATCGTTACTGCGTTCAAGAATTTGCAGGATCTGGGAAAATTGGAGATTATTACCTGTGGCGCTACGCATGGGTATTTTCCCCTCATGGATGCCTGCCGGGATTCTGTGAAAGCTCAAGTCCGGGTTGCTGCCAGCCACTACGAAAGTGTCTTTGGCAGGAAGCCGCGTGGTATATGGCTGCCGGAGTGCGGCTTTCAACCCGGCCATGATGAGATCTTGCGGGAATCCGGGATAAAATATTTCTTTACTGATTCTCACGGTGTTTTGCATGGCACGCCGCGCCCTAAATACGGGGTTTTTGCTCCGGTTTATTGTAAGAATTCCGGGGTCGCCTGTTTTGGCAGGGATCTGGAATCTTCTAAACAAGTCTGGTCGTCTGTTGAAGGGTATCCGGGTGATTATAATTACCGGGAGTTTTACCGTGATATCGGTTTTGATCTGGAATATGATTATATCAAACCGTATATTTCTCCCGATGGCGTGCGCATCAATACCGGGATAAAATATTACCGTATTACCGGGACTTCGATGCTTAAAGAGCCGTATATGCCGCAGTGGGCGGCAGATAGGGCAGCCGAGCATGCGGGGAATTTTATGTTTAACCGGCAGAAGCAGATCGAATACTTGAATGATTTTATCCAGAAGAAACCGATCATTGTTTCTCCGTATGACGCGGAGTTATACGGCCATTGGTGGTATGAAGGGCCGATGTGGCTGGATTTCTTGATCCGTAAGATCGCTTGTGATCAGAAAACGATCAAATTGATCACTCCTTCAGAATATTTGGCCGAACATCCCCGTAATCAGGTTATAACTCCTTCAATGTCCAGCTGGGGATGGAAAGGGTATAGTGAAATGTGGCTGCAGGGGTCCAATGATTGGGTTTACCGGCACCTGAACGCTGCTTCAGAACGGATGTCTGAATTGTCTCGCAGTTTCCCGAATGTTAATGGCCTGACCAAACGGGCATTGAATCAGGCATTGCGGGAATTATTGCTTGCTCAAAGCTCAGATTGGGCATTTATTATGGGCACGGGCACTCACACCAGTTATGCGGTGCGCCGTACCAAAGATCACCTCTTACGGTTTACACGCCTTTATGAGGACATAAAATCAAGCTCTATTGATGAAGAGTGGTTATCGGATGTTGAGTCAAAAGATAACTTGTTCTCTGATATTGATTACCGCGTCCATCAGTAGAATTCCGCGTCAGCATGCTTAAAGAACCAAGCCGAATAAAGCGATTGCAATAAAGGTGAATGCTTTGTTTTGTGATGTAGTATGGCAGATAAAAATAATATCCCACGGCATATAGCGATTATTATGGATGGTAACGGGCGCTGGGCAAAGGAGCGCGGCTTGCCCCGGACCGCCGGCCATCGTATTGGCATTGACCGGGTCAAAGAGATCTTGATTGCTGCCTCAGAGCTGCATGTTGAAGTAGTGACTCTTTTCGCTTTCTCAACGGAAAACTGGTTGCGCCCGAAGCAGGAGATCAATATGCTTATGCGGGCGTTCGACCGTTTCCTTGACCGTCAGATCGATGAGCTGACCCAGTA
>CAZPNW010000098.1:0-15170 GCA_964588175.1 uncultured Planctomycetales bacterium | reverse complement strand
TGTCCCGTAATTGTACAATATCGACTTTTGAGCTTTTGATGCATTCAAGCCGTTTCCTTAACGAGGCATTGCCTAAGGCTTCTTTATCGATAACGGCGTAAGCTCGGGAGTTTAACAATAACTTTCTTCTCGAGTTCATAGATCTCGTAACGGGCTTTCTTAAATCCCAGCGTTTCAGAGCTCGCTTTTAGTTTCGCGAATTCTTCTAAGACACGGATGGATTCTTTT
Source organism: uncultured Planctomycetales bacterium (assembly GCA_964588175.1). GTDB lineage: Bacteria > Omnitrophota > Gorgyraeia > Gygaellales > Profunditerraquicolaceae > JBAZTA01. The sequence goes on along the minus strand of CAZPNW010000098.1, from coordinate 14,942 downwards.
GCGCGCTGGACGTTTGCGTAAAAAATATCCGCTAAATCGTTCCTTTTGAGTTCTGTATCAAGGTGGATGTTCTTACCTTTGTCTTTACGGCTATCTCTGACACTGACGCGTTGTGTGATCGGAGCGAGCGCTCCTGCCAGCCTGTCGATTGAATGCCTGATCCTCTTGAATTGTAAGGTCAAGCGCCTGTTATTCATGATAAAACGGCTTATTTCTTCGCAGACCCTCAGGCCTTCTTTGAGCCGGTTAACATTCGCGTCAATGATCCTGTCTATACCTTTTGATTTATGCACCAGATGCAATTTTCTTGATTAAGTTTGTCGTCGAAAGGCCTTTGACAAATTGTATCGTAGTGACTTTCCCCGCGTATGATTCTACAAAATCTTTTCCGACGATAGCATCGGGGTTCCAGTCAGCGCCTTTAACCAATATGTCAGGTTTCAAGGCTTGTATCACGGTTAAGGGAGTATCTTGGTTAAAAATGACCGCAAAATCGACGCTGGCAAGGCCGGCAATGACCCTCACTCTGTCTTTAACCGGCACGATCGGCCGGCTCTTTCCTTTAAGTTTTCTTACTGACGCGTCGCTATTGACGGCGACCACAAGGACGTCTCCTTTATTCCTGGCATCTTGTAAATATTTGACATGCCCGTAATGCAACAAGTCAAAACAGCCGTTGGTAAATACAACCTGCTTACCTTGAGATTTCAATGAACGGATGATCCTCTGCAGTTGCCGCAGGTCCTTTATTTTCTCTTCTAAGCGAATTCCTGTTCTACTAGTTCGCATATAATGTGCCCTAAAGTAATATGAGCTTCTTGGATCCTGGCGGTAACCAGTGACGGCACGATCAGCGAGATATCGGCTAACTTTGCCAGTTCTCCTCCGTCGCCTCCGGTTAACGCTATGGTTTTGATGCCCATCTTTTTAGCTTGTTTTATACCCGCGGCGACGTTTTTTGCTTTCCCGCTGGTAGATATCCCTATGGCAATATCGTTTTTCTGCCCGAGCGCTTCGATCTGCCTGGAAAAAACTATTTCATAGCTGTAGTCGTTTGCCAGAGAAGTCAATATCGAGGTGTTCGTGGTCAGGGCGATCGCCGCTAAAGCGCTTCTTTCTTTTCTGAATCTGCCGACTAATTCTGCGGCGATGTGCTGGCTGTCACTGGCTGAACCGCCATTACCAAAGAGGATCACTTTCCCCCCTTTCTTGATCGATTCGATCATCAGGGTGGCGATATCGATGATCTGCCCGATGCTTGAATGGAGCAGGTCTTCTTTTACTTGTATGCTTTCTAAAAACAAGTCTTTGATTTTATCACGCATAATAAATTTTATCCTCCGTAAGTATTATAGGGATATTCTTAAGCAAAGACAGGTGTTTTCTTTAACCGAAAAACACTTTCGCGATCTCATAGAGTTCCATGTCAACCGTTTTTAAGTCTTTCACCGCGTCTTCTAAGGGTACTGCGATGATCTTATCGCCTTTTAAAGCTACCATTTTCCCGAAGTCTTTGTTTTTGACTAATTCCACGGCTTTGACCCCGAACCTGGTCCCCAGTACCCTGTCAAATGCGGTGGGAGACCCGCCTCTTTGAATATGCCCAAGTACGGTCACCCTGGTTTCATACCCGGTACGTTTTTCAATTTCTTTCGCGAGCTGGTCACCGATCCCGCCAAGGCGTACATGGCCGAATTCGTCTAGTTTTTCTTCCTGGGTGATCATTGTTTTAGCCTTAAATTGAGCTCCTTCAGCTACCACAACAATACTGAATGTTTTGCCGCGGGAATGCCTTTTTTTGATGAGCGAGCAAACTTCTTCAATATCGATCGGCAGTTCCGGTATCAGGATGACGTCTGCGCCTCCGGCAATACCTGCTTCAATGGCGATCCAGCCCGCGTGGCGGCCCATGACTTCGGCGACCATGATCCGATGGTGGCTTTCGGCTGTAGTGTGGAGACGGTCAATACATTCAGTGGCGATATTTAAAGCAGTGTCAAACCCGAACGTATAATCGGTTGAAGACAGATCGTTATCGATGGTCTTGGGGACTCCGACGACATTCTTGAGCCCGTCTTTCGGTAACTTTGATGCTACTCCCAGGGTGTCTTCCCCTCCCACAGCGATCAAAGCGTCTAACCCGAGCTTTTTATAGGTCTCTTTGACTTTTTCGACCCCGTTTTCTTTCTTATAAGGATTCGTGCGGCTTGTGCCTAAGATCGTTCCGCCTTTGGGTAAGATGCCTGAAATGGAATCGAGATTCAATTCGGTAGTATCATTTTCCATGAGGCCTTTCCATCCGTTTTTGATCCCGATCACTTGATAGCCTTCATTGAATGCTTTTCTTACGACTGCTCTGATAACAGGGTTTAAACCGGGGCAATCTCCTCCGCCGGTAAGAATTCCGATCTTTGCCATGGTAGTATTTCCTCCTTACGTATGTTGGTTATACTCTGCCGTAGCCGCCAAACGGTATCGCAGATTCGTTTCTTTCCGAGTCTTTTCTTTTTTTATCTTTATCTTCTTTTGCAATGATCTTGGTAATATGTATTTTAATGATAATTTCTTCTTCGAGCCCCAGTACTTCTTGTATCTTTGCCTTGGTTATATCCTGGAGGCGGGCAGTTAGTTCCGGGAGGTTAGCTTCCGATTTTAAAACGACATTCAATTCTACTTTGATGCCTTTTTTGTCGGCGATAACATCCGGCCGTAACTCTTTTATTTCCGGGATCACGTTTGAGAGCTGTTTGATCAGGTCTTCTACAACATTGAGGGCTATCGTAACTTCTCCTGAAGAAGTGGTAAAGGCAATGGTTTTTTCCCGCTGATAGCCTCCCAGTATTAAACGGGCAAAAGAAATGCTGACTAAAATAAGCAAGAGCCCTGAAAGGCCTACAATGATCCGGGAGTTCAGACTGTTCTGGAGATAGACAAAGAGTTGATTGATGTCTTGAGGCAGCAGCATATTAAATGAGAAAACAAGCAGGGTAGCTCCTATTAAAATGAGGATACTTGCGTAAAAGATAATGCCTAAGACCGTAAATATTCTCATTGGTATTGCCTCCCCTCTTGCCAGCTTAAAAACACTGGTTAATCCTTTTCGATCCCTTGAACGGTTATATTTATATTCTTGACCGATAAATTAGTCATTTTTTCCAGCGCAAGGCGCACATTTTCCTGTACTTTATTGGAAATTTCCGGGATATTATAGCCGTATTTGATCATCAAAGGGATTTCTACCGATACGTACCCTCCGGAATCAATATCGACTTTTATCGCGGAAGTCTTTTTCCCGAGCAGGTCGCAGAGTTTACTCTTTAAATCCGTCCCGATGCTTTTGACCCCTTCTATTTCCTTGGCGGCAACTGACGCGATAGAAGCAATGACATTATTATGTATGCTGATCGTTCCAAAATTAGACTGGGATTCTTCTCTGTGCATCATGTTTTCGAGCCCTCTCACCTTAAGCCTGCGGAGGTTCCTTTTCTTCGGTATTCAGCATTTCTTGCACGAAATGTGTCGATATATTGCCTTTGATAAATAACGGGTTGCCGAGTAATTGTATGTGAAAGGGGATCGTTGTTTTGATAGGTGAGATCTCGAATTCATGCAGTGCCCGCTGCATTATCTTGATCGCCTCTTCCCGGGTATTCCCATGGACAATGATCTTTGCCACCAGCGAATCGTAGAACGGCGGGATTACATACCCGGGGTAGATATGGGTGTCGATACGGACCCCCGGGCCTCCGGGAAGATTTAAAACCTCGATCTTTCCCGGTGACGGCATAAAATTATTCTCGTAATCTTCGGCATTAATGCGGCATTCGATCGCCGCGCCCTTCATTTTAACATCTTCTTGTTTTATCCGCAGTCGTTCTCCGGCGGAAACCGCGATCTGTTCTTTTATCAGGTCGATACCGGTCACCATTTCTGTTACCGGATGCTCTACCTGGATACGGGTATTCATTTCCATGAAATAAAAATTCTTGTGGGCGTCTACCAGGAATTCAATGGTTCCGGTACTGACGTAATTGACTGCTTTTGCGGCTTTTATAGCGGCTTCCCCTAAGCGTTTGCGTAATTTATTATCAACGATACATGACGGGGACTCTTCCAGGAGCTTCTGGTGGCGCCTTTGAATACTGCAGTCCCTTTCTCCCAAATGGATAATATGGCCGAATTTATCCGCGAGTATCTGAATTTCTATGTGACGCGGTTTTTCAATGTATTTTTCAATATAGACATTAGAATTCCCGAAATTCGCTTCTGCTTCTGACTGGGCGGTCATGATGCTTGAAACTAACCTTATTTCATTATGGCATATTCTCATGCCTTTCCCGCCGCCTCCTGCCGCCGCTTTAATAATAACGGGATAGCCGATCTTCTTAGCGGTTTTGATGGCGTCTTCTTTGTTCTTAATCGCGGTCATGCTGCCGGGAATGATCGGAACACCGATCTTCTGCATATTTGCCCGGGCCGCCATTTTATCACCCATAAGTTTTATATTTTCCGGGGTCGGCCCTATGAATTTTATGTGGCAGGATTCGCAAATTTCGGCAAAATGGGCATTTTCCGCAAGAAATCCGTAACCGGGGTGGATCGCTTCAACATCGGTGATCTCAGCCGCGCTGATAATAGCGGGTATATTGAGGTAACTTTTACTGCTGGCTGCCTGGCCGATACAGATGGCTTCGTCAGCAAATCTGACATGCTGGCAGCTCCTGTCCGGTTCAGAGTACACAGCAACCGTGCGTATCCCTAATTCCCGGCACGCGCGGATGATGCGGAGGGCTATTTCTCCCCTATTTGCGATCAGAATTTTGGAAAACAATATATTTTCTTAGGTTATGAGCTGGCGCTTTTCATAAAAGCCCCACGCTTATATTCTAAATTAAAGCGGTTCTATGATCAACATTGACTGGCCGAATTCAACGGGCTCAGCGTTATCAACAAGGATTTCTACGATCTTGCCTCTGACTTCTGATTTGATCTCGTTCATCAGTTTCATTGCTTCAATGATGCAGAAAACTTGTCCCGGTTCGATCGTCTGCCCGACTTCGACATAAGGAGGAGCTTCCGGTGAGGGTGCGCGGTAAAAAGTCCCTACCATCGGCGCTTTAATTTCTACTGTTTTCACCGCGGGTTTTTCTATCACCTGTGGGATTTCCTGCTGCCGGGATTGCGGGATCTTTTCCCGTTCAATGACCATCGGCCCGCTGTAGACCCCAGTTTCTCCTGCTATCGTTTTCTTCAGCCTGATGCGCATGCCGTCTTTTTCAACCTCTAATTCAACGAGGCTGTTTTCGTTCATCAGGTTTATCATTTCTTTGATCTCTTTAATATTCACGCGTGAGCCTCCTTTTACCTGTTAGCGGCGCGTTTAGCTTAGGAATTTTGGGTTCTTGCCTTCTCTTTGTACCTAACAGGATAAGTTTAGACGCTTAGTTGACCCTTTCAACGTATGATGAGCTCCTGGTATCTACCTTGATCCTGTCATCGATATCAACGAATAAGGGGACTTGTATAATAGCCCCTGTTTCGATCTCGGCAGGCTTGGTCCCGCTTTTGGCAGTATCACCTTTGATCCCGGGCTCGGTATGGACTATGTTCACTTCAATAAAATTAGGCAAATTAACGTTTAGGATCTCTTCTTTATAAGCATAGGAAGTGACTTCCAGGTTATCTTTTAAGAATTTTATCTTATCTCCTAAAACTTTCTTCGGGATAGCTACTTCTTCATAATTGTCCTGCGCCATAAAATGATACATATCTCCTGAATTGTAGAGATATTGTAATTTTCGTTCTTCTATGTAGGCTTCTTCGATCTTTTCATCGCCTCTAAAGGTCTTTTCTAAGACATTGACAGTCCTTAAATTCCTTAGTTTTACGCGGACAAATGCCGCGCCTTTGCCTGGTTTGACGTGATTAAACTCAAGGATCACATAGATCTCACCGTCAACTAAGATCGTTAAACCTGATTTTACTTCATTGATTGAGAGTGCCACTGATTACCTCTACCCCTTTCTCGGTAACTAAAACCATATCTTCGATTCTAATCCCACATTTATTCGGGACATATATTCCCGGTTCAACGGTAAATAACATCCCGCAGGCAAGTTTGTTTGTGTCTTTAATCGATATTGAAGGCGCTTCGTGGATCTCTAAACCTACCCCGTGGCCTGTACTGTGGCCAAAAAACCCGCCAAATCCTGCCTGTTGAATATGCTGACGGGCAGCATCATCAATATCCCGGGTCATAATTCCCGGCTTTATTTTCTGTATTGCTTGTTTTTGAGCTTCTCGAACGATGGAATATATTCTTTGTTCGAAGGTATTAATTTTACCTGAAAAGAAAACTCTTGTCAAGTCAGATTTGTAGCCTAAGTAGTCTGCTCCTATATCGATCAAAACAACCTCATTCTTTCCGATTTTACGCTCTGAAGTCAAATGATGAGGGAACCCTGAGTTCGGCCCTGAGGCAACGATAATATCAAAAGCGCTCGCATACGCTCCGTGGTAGCGAATAAAGCGCTCTAATTCTGCGGCAACTTCTATCTCTTTCATGCCGTTTTTGACGATTTTCCCTATAAAGTTAAGCGCGGCTATGGTTATCGCGGTGGATTTCTTGATCTTTTCGATCTCATCAGGGCTTTTGACCTGGCGTAATCTTTCTATAAGGTTATCAGTGGGGATGAGCCTGGTTTTCTTTGGAAATGCCTCTAGAAGTTTTTGGTATTGCGTAAAGGTGAGCTTTGCTGCTTCAAAACCGATCCGTTTGAGCTTAAGTTCAGCGCATGTATCTGAGATTGCCTTAAAAGCAGGCCCTTTGATCTCTTTCAATTTGAAATATTTGAGGTATGGTTTTACTTCTTCTGTGTAGCGGGCATCGGTGAAGTATATATTGTCTTGTTTTGATATGATCGCGTACGCATCCCGGCTTGAGAAATCGGTCAGATACGAGATATTTGCGCTTGAGCAAATAAGCAAAGCGTCTAAATTCGCCTTTTCTAATTGGGTATAGGTTTTTTTAATGCGTGAGGTCATAAATTAAGTCAAAAGTGAAAAGCCAAAAGTGAAAAGCCAAAAGTGAAAAGGCAAAAGTCAAAAGTAACCCTTCAACGCCAAAAGTTATTTGGCTTATTTCTCGATCAGGTCTAATAAGGCTTCTAATCCTAAGGTATAGCTTTGCGGCCCAAACCCTAAGATGGTTCCCTTGACAACAGGGGTGATTAAAGATTTATGCCTGAATTCCTCCCGTGAATAAATATTTGAAAGATGCACTTCTACCGTAATGATCCCTGCGGCAGCTAACGCGTCTCTTATAGCGACACTGGTATGGGTGTAGGCAGCAGGGTTGATCAAGATGCCTTGATATACGGATTTGTTCTTGCCGATCAAGTCAACGATCTCTCCTTCGTGGTTTGATTGCACGATGGTCAGGCGTGTGTCCCTGGTTTTAGCTATTTTTCTCAACGCATCGTTGATTTGTTTCAGTGTTGTCCTTCCGTAAATCCCGGGCTCGCGTGAGCCTAATAAATTCAAGTTTGGGCCGTGAATAACCAGTATTTTTTTCATCGTTAAAAAGGGTTAGGTGCGCTGTTATTAATTTTGGGCTTCGTCGATCAGCATGATCGGGATGCCGTCTCGAATAGGGTATTTCTTTCCGCATTTCTTGCAGACTATTCTTTCTTCTTTGAGTTCAACGTCTGCTTTACAGTCCGGGCAAGCCAGTATATTGAGCAGTTCTTTATCTATCATAGCGCCTCGCTTTTTAAGATCTTTATAAAAGTTTTCATGGTTTGTTTTTATTTTCAGAGATTGATATGTAGTGCGTGCGAAGTTCATAGAGCACATTTTCCAATAAGCTGTCTTCTTCTGTGGATAAGTTCCCTTTTGTTTTGTCTTTGAGCATTGCGATGGTATCGATAATGAACTTTGCCTGCGGGAAATTCTCTTCTTTTTTGTCTGTCCCCGGGTTGGGGATGAGCCCCAGGAAAATGGATGCTTGCAGGGAAAGCGTAGAAATAAAAAAATTGAAATCCGGTTCAGGGGGGAGAAAATCCTTTTGGTTCTTAACGTTTTCTTTTTCTTCTTTGGCTTTTTCCTTCCATGTTTCGTCAATGTTCTTTTTTGGTTCTTCCATGGGGCTCCTTGTCTTTGGAAATCACTGGCAGTATTATAAGCGCGCCGTAAAACTAATAGATGATCACTCCCGCGTAACCGACGACACTGTGCGTATCGCCGCTTGCTTTTGCGCTGGTTTGGTAACTGGTTATGTGAGCGTGTTTTGCTCCTAATATTTTAGCCGCGACGAGGGTGGTTATGACGGGAGCTCTGCCGCACATTGAAATATTATATCGGTTAATTTTCTCAAATAAGGCGTTTTCATCCAGTTTTTCTATGGCAGAGAGCGCTTCACTGTCTTTTTTTTGGGCTTGTTTTTCCGGTTCATAGTGGGTCATATCAGAACTAGCGACGATGAGCGTTGAGTCGGCGAGGCCTGATTCTTTGATGAGCGATCCGATCTCCTGCCCCAGATTCTTGAGGTCGGTTAAGTTCTCAGAGAGGATAGAAATCGGGATGATTTCAAATCTTTCTTTGCAAAATTGCAAAAACGGTAATTCAACTTCTAAGGAATGCTCATAGGTATGAGCCAGCGGGTCATCTTTAAGATAACGGGATTTGTTGAGTATTTTCTTGGCAAGTTCACTGTTTATCTTAATTTCACCCAGGGGAGTCTGCCAGCTGCCTTCAGTCATGATACTGAAAGCGGCCCCATAGCCGGTGTGGTTCGGTCCGATAAGGATAATCGTATCTTTTATGATGAGGCCTGATACCGTGAGCCCGGCGACTTCTCCGGAATATATATATCCGGCGTGGGGCAGTATACAGGCACGGGCATTGATCTTATCAGCCTTCTTATTGATAAAACTGCCTATTTGGAGGTTCAGTTCTTGCCGGTTGGAAGGATAAAATTGACCGGCGACAACAGCTTTACGTACGTTAGATTTTCCCATCGAACAGTTTTTCTAGTAATTTTTTGCTGTTTTTTAAATCACCAGGAGCTGCCGGGTAATGAGCTTCGATAACTTTGATGGTTTCCTTGGATAGATACGGCAGCAGGGTTTGAAAATCAAAATTTCCTTTTCCCGGAGCTTTGTGATCATGATAGCCGCTGATATCATGTAAATGGATCCCTAATAATTTCTTTCCGTATAAGTCTAAGAATGCCTTGTGGCTGACAAAACCAAAGTTTTCCAGTACTTGCGCGTGGCCGACATCATGCCAATAGAAAATATTTGTATTGTTGAATTTATTGAGAATAATGCCGATTTCCTCAAAGGTAGGTATTTCTCTGTAGTAATACCTTGTTTCTATGCCCAATTTCACGTTACAGCGGGCAGCGTGTCGGTTTAATTCTTCTAAGCTTTTAAGCGTATTTTCAAAGAACGGTAGAGCGGTACTGCGCCGTTCCTCTATGATCTCCTGCCGTAATGCAATAAATGCAGGCGTATCTTTAAGATCTCTGACATAGAGATCGATTAATTCCGGGGTCCTATCAGTAATTTCAACTCTGCCGCAATGTAAAATGACTGCTTGTGCGTTCAGTCGCCGGGCAGTATCTATACTGCGTTTAGTAAAGATAACTGACATTTTACGCTTCTCTTCGTCAAGAGAAGCCATGTTATAGCAATCAGGCAATGCTGTTTCCCGCCGTAAGCCTTCGGGGATCGGGCAGAAATTATGCAGGCTGCTCACGGTTATTTCCCCTGCTTTAACCAATTGAGCTATATCTTCTACTATATCGTCAGTGAGATTAAAGCTTAATTCAATCTCTTTAAACTTAAGCTTCTTTATTTCAGCAATTATCTCTCGTCCGCAGTCTTTACGAAACGCATTCCACGAGGTCGAAATAACTAATCCCATTGTTAGATTCTTTGTTTTAGCTTCCTTCTTTTCTTTTCACTGGGTTTTTCGTAATGCTTCCGGTTTCTTACCTCACGTAAAATCCCTTCTTGTTCGATTTTACGCTTAAAACGGCGCATCGCTGATTCGAACGACTCTCCTTTTCTAATTTCAATTTCCGGCACTATGATCATCCCCTTTCTTTTTGGATTTTAGACACATATGAAATTTTGCAGCTTATTAATATAACACTATTTTTATGGTGTGTCAATTGGTAAATATACGGTGTTCGGTGGTCGGTGATCGGTGATCGGGTCCTCAGAAGAGAAGTGTCAGGTAACCGATAACCAATAACCGAGAACCGATCACCGAAAATCGATTACTGAAAACACCCGGTCTTATCGTAAAGGCAGGTGCGCCGCCTTCTGCGTTGCACCCCGCCTAATTGGAGAGGCGGGTGCGCTGCTTTCTGCAGCAGAAAACAGTGGACAAATACGCTAATACAGGTAAAATATTCCAGTATTATACAATAATTAAAAAGGAGCCTTTTTCAATGAGCAGAGCAAAACCAAAATATTACCTTAATGCCGATCATGAATTTGTTATAGAAAACTATAACCTTGCTAAGCCGTTTGCTAACTTTTTCCCCGGGATTGCCGGTAAATTCGGCATTCCGATGTGGGCTTTTTATGTCAATCGCGGCCAGGCGATCGCCAGTTTTGGAATTAAGGATAAAGATAACGCAATACTTGAATTCCAGCCTGCAAATAAAGCCTGGGAAACAGTGTTCTCTCATGGCTTCCGGACGTTTCTCAAGGTTATGACTAAACAAGGCTTCAGGATCTATGAACCATTCCGGTATGGATTCGTGAATGAATCATACCTTTTGACGAATAAGATGTGTATTACCTCTTATGGCTTGAGATTGGAAGAGATCAATCGGACGTTGGGATTACGTGTTACGGTAGAATATTTTACGGTCCCTCAAGATTCTTACGCAGGGCTTGTCCGGAATGTGACTGTTTCGAACCTCGCGAAATCAGCGCGGGAAATCGAACTTATCGACGGACTGCCTCAAATCGTGCCCTTTGGCGTCAATAATTTCTTTTTAAAGAAAATGAGCCGGACGATCGAAGCCTGGATGGTTGTTGAAAACTTAAAGCGAGGAGTTCCTTTTTATAAATTAAGCGTTGATCCTACTGACAGGCCTGAAGTTGTCCATATTGAGCAAGGGAATTTCTATTTAGGTTTTCACTATGAAAAAGGCCTCCCTCAGGTCATTACTCCTTTAGTCGATCCGGAGTCTGTTTTTGGCACTGATAATGATTTTTCTTATCCTCGCGCTTTCCTTGCGCAGAGGAAATTCCGTCCTTCGGGCAACATGAGTTTACGCAGTAAGACTCCCTCGGCTTTTATCCCGTTGTCTTTCAGTCTGCCTGCCGGAGGACAGAAAGCATATCATTGCGTCGCAGGAAACATGCGTAATCTCGCTATCTTGAATGCTTCCCTCAAGCGGATAACAGCTCCCGGGTATCTCGAAAAGAAAAAGATTGAGAATAAGAGCACGATCGAAGAATTAGAGGTTAATATTAACACCAAAAGTGCTCAGAAGGAATTTGACCTGTATGTTCGTCAGACCTATCTTGATAATATTATGCGTGGCGGCTATCCGACTATTTTTGTTTCTCCTCAGTTTGCCCGCAAACCCAGGAAACCGGAATATCATGCTGCGGTATTTTACCTTTATTCCCGTAAACACGGCGATTTAGAGAGGGATTATAACCGATTTTCTATTCAACCCTCTTATTTCTCGCAAGGTAATGGTAATTACCGCGATGTGAACCAGAACAGGCGTTGCGATGTATGGTTTAATCCCAATATCGGGGAAGAGAATATTGTTTCTTTCTTTAATCTTTTGCAGTCAGACGGGTATAACCCTCTCGTGGTCAAAGGGGATAGATTTGAGTTAAAAGACCCGAATTCGTTTAAAGACGTATTGTTGAGCCTTATGTCAGTTCAGGATACCGAGCTTTTGCTTACTTTCTTGCGTCATGCTTTTAACCCGGGCGAACTGATCTTTTTCCTGGAAGAGCATGGTGTTACCTTGAATGTTTCAGAGGACCAATTCCTTAATATTATTTTGTCCCATTCGTGCAAGAACCAGGAAGCTGAACATGGTGAAGGCTTCTGGACCGATCATTGGACATATAACCTTGATCTGCTGGAAAGTTATCTCGGCGTTTACCCTGAGAAGCTCAAGGAGATCGTATTTGACAGCAGGCAATTCATCTTTTTTGATAACGCTGAAGTCGTTAATCCCCGCGATAAGAAATATGTCTTGCATAAAGATAGCGTGCGCCAATTCCATTCGGTCTCTCTTGATCATGAGAAGAAAAATATGATCATGCAAAGGGCAACTGACGCGCATGCGCTGCGTGCTGCATACGGGACGGGAGAGATTTATAAAACGACCTTGATCAATAAGTTGGTTTGCCTTATGGTTAACAAGATGTCTAGCCTTGACCCTTTTGGCGTGGGTATTGCTATGGAAGCAAATAAACCGAACTGGTTTGACGCGCTTAACGGCCTGCCTGCCCTTTTCGGATCTTCGTTGTGCGAGACATTTGAATTAAAACGATTACTGCTTTTTATGATGAAAGCCTTGAGCTCTACCGGTGTATCAGTGGTCAGGGTCGATGAGGATATCCTTGATTTTCTTGTTAAACTCGGGGGTTTGATCGACCAGTCGTTAGCCGGCGGCACTTCAGCCGATCTCACGTATTGGGATGCCAGTAATTCACTGAAAGAGGCGTATCGGGAAAAAACAAAATTCGGATTGAGCGGTAAAGAGCTGGAAATCAGTTCTCAGGAAGTACAAACTATCCTCACAAATGCCCGAACAAAACTCGATCAGGGGATCTCCCAAGCGTTCGACAAAAAGACTCAAAGCTATTCTTCCTATTTTATTAATGAGGTCACCGCGTATGAGCCTTTAGAAAAACCGTATGTTCGAGCGACCAGGTTTCAACAAAAGCCTCTTCCGCTTTTTCTTGAAGGGCATATGCACGCGCTGCGCTTAGCCGAAGATCCCGCGTGCGCCCTGGCGTTGCATCAGGCAACTAAAAAGAGCCCGCTCTATGATAAAAAGCTCAAGATGTATAAAGTTACCGCGTCACTGCAGGATATGCCTGAAGAGATCGGCCGGTGCCGCATTTTTACTCCCGGGTGGCTTGAGAATGAATCCATTTGGCTGCATATGGAGTATAAATATAACCTTGAGCTTTTAAAACGAGGTTTGTATAAGGAATATTTCGAGGAGTTCAAGAATGTGCTTATTCCTTTTCAGGATCCTGAGCGTTACGGCAGAAGCATCTTAGAGAACTCTTCTTTTATTGTCAGCAGCGCTTTCCCGGATAAGAAATTGCATGGCAATGGATTTGTCGCCCGTCTTTCGGGTTCTACCATTGAATTCATTAATATGTGGTTGATCATGAATGTCGGGCATACCCCATTCTTCATCGGCCAAGATGGAAAGCTGCAATTAAGAATTAATCCGGTGTTGCCGGGGTGGCTTTTTGATAAAAAAGGCGTTTATATGTTTCATTTCTTAAGTTCAGTTGTGACAACATATTACAATCAAAAAAAGAAAGATACCTTTGGGAAGAACGGTGTGTCGGTTAAAAGGATCAGCTTTAAGGATGAAACGGGTAATCAGGTGCTTCTCAATTCCGATATTATTCCTGCGCCGTATGCGCTGGGGGTGCGTAACCGCCAGATCACCGCTCTCGATATTTACCTTGAATAATGTGTTTAGGGTAAAATGACACATTGTGACAAAAGATAAAATAATACTTTGGTTAACTTGAAATTTGTGTAAATATGTGTTATATTTAAATTGGAGATAGGAACAAGGGCGTTTGGCCCGAGTAAGGTTTGAAAACTTCGAGTACTGTAAAAGGCAAACTAGCAGCAATGCTAGGGCGCAAAGCGAAAGCCCCGATTGATTAAATCGGGGGGCTGCGTTGCCAGAAGGAAACCCTAAAGAATTCCTTTAGGGTTTTTTTTTTACCCTGGTCTAGTTTGCCTAAACAAGACCAGGGTTTTTTATTGGGGGGTAGCATGAAAAACAGCCTATATCAGGGGAAAAATCAAAGAGTCGTTACGTTCTTAAACCGGGGTGAAGTTGATTTTTTGGATAAATTGGGTAAAGACGCTCTTTTCTCTTCTGGATTAAAGCTATCCCGCGCAAAATTGATCGCATGGTTGATAGATTTTACTAAAAAGCTCGATATTGACGGCCAAAATTTAAGGTCAGAAGAAGATTTTGAATGCAGGATCCTGGAGGTTTTGGGCCATATTAAATCCCACCAGCCACGGTAAGGGATGAGGGCTCATTTGGTATACGGGTCAACCCAAATGAGTCCATGACTAGAGGAGGAATCAGATGAAAAGAAATCTTATGATCGCAGGCATTATAACCTTAATGGTGATGGGAACCGGTTACGCGGAGAGCGCATCTTTTTCAATGTCTTGCACGATCCCCTCTATTCCCGGGGTAAACGCGCCTTTGATCGCCAGTGATACTGAAAAGGCCCAGGAGCAGGATAATCAAGGTATTGCTTCACCGAATAGCCAAAGCGTGCAACAGCAGTCAAGTGAAATGCCTAATATACAGAAAGAAAGCTCATCTGGCCAGGGGCAGGCTTCAGAGGTCATTCAGCAGGAGAATAAATCAGAAAAAGAGTTAAATGATATCACCGGTGTTATCGTGATGGTAAAGACATTTTACAGCCGTTAAAGGGATTGAGAGTATTATTCCTGGATCTTCTTAATAGGGATGTTGTGGATATAGGTAGACCCTTCGGAAAGTTGGAATTCATGGGTGATCGCTGTCTTGGGCAGGTAGTAGATAGGCAGGCTGTTGAGGTCAAGGCTGATGGTATGTTTTCCTGTACTGACATTGGGAAAATAGAATTTACCCGTGCTATCGGTGGTTATTTGTTTACCGTTTTCTAGAGTAATTACTGCGCCGGCTA
>CAZPNW010000097.1:0-33235 GCA_964588175.1 uncultured Planctomycetales bacterium | reverse complement strand
CCGTGGCCAGCTTTAAGCGAGATGTAGAACAACAGGACCCCCTTATTTATGGCTCCTTATATATCCGTAATAATCCCATCGTTAAATAGGCCAATTGCCTTATGGCGGAGTTTAAATTCCGTATTGGCGCAGGATGCGGGGAATAAATTCGAATATGAGATCATAATTGTATTGGATCAAAAAGACAATGAATCTGAAGGACGGATCTCGCAGGAAGCTTTGAAAAATAAACGCTTGAAGGTTTACCGTTCCGGCCGGCCGGGAGTAAGCTGCGCTAGAAATCTGGGCATTAAAGCGTCTGAAGGAGAGATAATATATTTTCTCGATGACGATTGCCTGCTGCCAAGGGGAAATTGGCTCATACAGTTATATGAAAACTTTAAGAATAATCCAGGCGCTTCGGCAATAGGAGGGGGATACTTATTTGAAAACAAAGAAAAGGACATCTTTTGTATGTGCCGCAACGCATTAGATAACTTTTATGTAGAAGCAAATAGTAACACCGAAGGCCTTACCGGCGCGTTATTAGGAGGAAATACTGCCTATAAGAGAGCAGTTTTCCTGGAATATGGGTATTTCGATGAAAATATCCGGTATGGTTCGGCTGAAACCGAATTCAATGACCGCATAGTAAAAGGCTCGGGGAAATTGTATTTTATAAAAGAGTTAGCAGTCCTGCATGCAGCAGGTAAACAAAGCTTACGAGTGTATTTTCTAAAATCATTCATGCAAGGCAAAGGTAAGGCGTTTTCTATTCATAAAAACGGTTTTCCCGGTATGATCCTGAATAACAAACCAAGGAATATGTGGTTTGCGCGTATCGCTTGGTCTTTAGATCTCAGTGTGGTTTCTAAGGTTCTCGCCGCCGCGTTCCTTTTTTTAAACTCTCTTTGCTACCGCTCAGGAATGCTTATAGGAAGATTTTACCGCAATCGGTGAGATAAAAAGCATGAAAAATAAGGATATTAGTTGTTGTTACCGAAGTTTCTATCGGCTCAGGTTGTCGCCTTCTTCCGAAGGAAAGGCAACTGCTGCGACCTGCTGCAGTAATATGTTTAGAGCGGAAAATCGTATGCTCATAAAGGGTAGGATACAGGATGCCTGGAACTCGCCTCAGTTCGGTTTTCAAAGAAAGCTGGCAGCGCGCAATGACTGGAGTTTTTGTAAAGGCGCCCGCTGTTTTTTTGACCCCTATTTCGACGAGTCTTTTCTATTAAAAAGGCCTTTGATAAAAAGCGCGATCGCTGAAGGTAAGGTCACGTTGGACTATCTGCCCCCCGTGGTCAGCATTATACCGTCGTATTCCTGCAATAATAATTGTTATATGTGTTGTTACGCGTCACAACGGGACAGGGGAAAAGAATACAAGTTATCCGACGATATTCTCCAGGAAATAGAAGATGATATTATCCCTGCCGCAGAATTTGTCACTATTTCAGGAGGAGAGCCGTTTTTTTCCGAACGCACGAGAAAATTCATCGAAAGGATCATGTCGGCGCGCCCTAAGAAAAAATTGCTGATCAATACCAACGGCGTGCTGCTTCATGATTTCGGGTTGGAAAAGATCGTCGGAACAGATACTTCCCTTAATATCACCGTTTACGGCATGGAGGAAGTAAGCTATGAATCGGTAACCGCAAAGGATAATCGCGCGATCGTATTTAAGAATGTTCAAAAACTCCTTGAGTTAGGATATCAGAACATGTGTTTGATCTTTATGGTTACATCG
Source organism: uncultured Planctomycetales bacterium (assembly GCA_964588175.1). GTDB lineage: Bacteria > Omnitrophota > Gorgyraeia > Gygaellales > Profunditerraquicolaceae > JBAZTA01. The sequence goes on along the minus strand of CAZPNW010000097.1, from coordinate 31,506 downwards.
AAAAATTATAAAGAAAGTGAAGAGTTCTGCGCGTTTATCGCGAAAAATAAGGATATTAAAGGGATAATCCGCAATAATTGTTTCGAAGCCGCGAAATATTGGGGATTGATGCGGCAATTAGAAGAGAAATATTGTGGTATCGCCTCGAAACTAAAGTTTATTTACCAGGGTGAATCGCTTATTAATTCTATAAGCCGCAGGCTTTATGGCCCTTTTTTCTCTTTACGGTACTTGCGGCAAAGCACGAAGCTTTAATTATTGACAGGTATTTATGTGTATGGTAACTTTAGTAAGTATTACGGTAATAGGGATCGTTAACGTTCCCTGTGCGTTAAAAAAGGCTGCCGGTAATGTCGGACTTCAATACAGATGAATTACGCGATACTGGATTTTTGGAAAGGCTGTTTTATTTTTTGATCTGTCCGCTTTTCTTGGTTCTGGTCTTGGAAATTATCCTGCGGGTCAAGCATGTCCCGTCTTTTTTTATTCCCCTTCCGTCACAGGTATTGCATGAATTGTTCCGCTCCAGGGCCACCTTGTTTTTCAATGGCTTAATTACAGCCAGAGAAATAATCTTGGGTTTCCTCTTGGGGGTGTCAGTAGGCTCTGCGTTGGCCATAGCCGTTTTTTACTTCCCGTTGGTTAAGAAAATCCTCATGCCGTTTATTTTCTTGAGTCAGATATTCCCAAAGATCGCCTTTGCGCCTATCCTCTTGATCTGGTTTGGGTTTGGGATCTTCTTAAAGGTTAGTATCGGCGCTCTTACGTCATTTTTCCCCATAATGATCAATTTATTAACCGGTTTAAACAATGTATCAAAAGTCAGGCAGGACATTTTTAAGTCGCTCTGCGCCAATGGCCATCAGACATTCTTCAAACTATACCTGCCTTCTTGCCTGCCGTATTTTTTTGCCGGGTTAAAAACCGGCCTGGTATTTGCTACGTATGGTGTTATTGTTGGTGAATTTACCAGTTCGCATAGCGGTTTGGGGTATTTGATCCAGGCAGGCTCGCATCAAATGAATACGACAATATGTTTTGCTTCCCTTATTGTCCTGGGAATGATAGTCATTTTGTTCTATTCTCTTTTAGTATTAGCCGAGCGCAAGGTATTATATTGGAAAGAGATGGAGTAAAAAATCCATAGAAAGGAATGAAATATGGGGTACCGTAACGGAAATACCGGAAAATATTCAGCACTATGCGCGTTAATCATCTTTATTTTCTCTGTAATGAATTCACCCGGGGTTTTTGCCGCTCAGGGAAAGTTGACGAAAGTCATCTTCCTTTGTATAACAAACCGGGCTCCCATCTTAGACGCGGGGACCTTTGTTGCCATAGAAAAAGGGTTCTACAAAGAAGAAGGGTTAGATGTTTCCCTGGGGGGAGGCATGAGCGCGAATGATAATGTGGAATTGATAGGGCTCAATAAAGGGTTTGCCGCTTCCACCGGCGTGTTTTCTACTATGCACGCGCGTTCAAAGGGAGTGCCTGTAATTTCCGTGGGAGTAGTGACCCAATCGCTTTCTTCGTGTATTGTCAGCTTGGAAGCAAATCCGGTCAGAAAACCCGCCGACCTTAAGGGCAAGACCATAGCGATCCCTCCGGCATCAGTGAATGAAACTACCTATAAGGCTTTCATGAAGCGGCACCATGTGGACAGAAAAGAGGTGGTGGAATTAATGACTACGGCAACAGCCCCTCTTTTAATAGCAAAAAAAGTGGATTGTTGCACCTCTGCTGTGTATCATGCTCCGGCGCTTGTAGAAGCGGCGGGACTTACGCCGGTGATTCTGGATTTTGATGATTATGGAATGGATACGTATGGTGTTAATATCGTGGTGAATGATGATACCGTAAAGAATCACCCTGAATTGGTCAAAGGGTTTATGAGGGCTACGGTAAGAGGGTGGGAGTATGTATTTCAACATCAAAAAGAATCCCAGGATATCATATTAAAGTACAATCAGACAGCTGACCCAAAGTATCTGTCGCTGGGACTGGCAAGGATGCTGCCCAAGGTTACCAGTAAAGATACGGAAAAATTCGGATTATTTCACCAAACTGAGGAAAAATGGTCTCAGGCGCAGGATATCCTATTTGATTCAGGAGAAATCGATAAGAAATTAGATGTAAAAAGATGTTTTACCAATGAATTCCTTCCCAAAAAATGAAGAAAGATATAACGATCCAAGGCCTCAAGAAAGCCTATTCAAAGAACAAAGAACAGATCCCTGTGCTCGATGATATTACTTTAGACATAAAAGAGGACCAGTTTGTTTCTGTGGTAGGTTTAACCGGATGCGGAAAAACCACGCTTTTAAAGATCATCGGAGGATTATTGGAGCCTAGTTCCGGGGCAGTCAGGATCGGAGGCGCATCCCCCCGCCTGGCTTTAAAACGCCATAAGCTAGGATTCGTATTCCAGGAGTCATCGCTTCTGCCGTGGCGTTCTGCGTATGAGAATGTAAGATTAAACAGAGAGATCTGCGAGCCGCCTGATAACGCGGGTAAGAATATAATATCCGAGATTATGGATTCTGTCGGCCTGGCGAATTTCAAGGAATTCTATCCTTCGGAATTATCCGGAGGCATGAGAGCTTGCGTGTCAATCGCGAGGACTTTTAGCAGCATGCCTAAAGTTTTGCTTATGGATGAGCCGTTTAGCCATCTCGATGAAGTAACGCGCCAGAAGATGAATGAATTGTTACTGGCTCTCTGGGTGAAAAGTAAGACTACAACCGTACTTGTGACGCATAATATTTCAGACGCCGTGTTTTTATCCGATAAAGTTGTAGTATTAACTAAACGGCCGGCAAAGATCAAGAAAATCATTGAAATAGATTTTGCGCGCCCGAGAACCAGAGATTTACGTTTCGATGCCAAATTTCTGGTGAAAGTAAGAGAACTGTATGATCTATTGCTTGAATAAAATGATTAGGATCTTTGGTTTAAGCTGATATGAAATTTAATCTTCTCATTCCGGACCCTCAGAGCCTTTCCGCGTACGCTGTTATTCAATGCCTGAAGGGGTCTTGCGATAAGATCTATGTGTGCGCTAACCCCGGGACTATTTTTTCCAAGATCTCCTGTCCTTCTTCTTATTCGCGCTCTGTGAATGAAGTTTTTTTTGTGGAAAACCTTTTGAGCGATTGGAGCCGCAGCTTTTATTATAAAAACAATACGGAAAGAGAAGAGAGGTTTTTAACTCAGATCCTGGATATTTGTAAGCGTAAATCCATCAACCTGATTTATCCGATCTCCGATCCGTCGGTGTACCTTTTTTCAAAGAATATACAAAGATTTAAAGCTTTAGGCATTGAGGTGCCGGTGCCCGAATATTCCAAGTTCATATTTATTATGGACAAATTCGCGATTACTTCTCTTGCCGGAGAATCCGCAATAGCCTGCCCGGAGACGTATTTGCTTAACGAAGGGTCTTTCGATCAAATTATCTCTGATCTTGCTTTCCCCGTGATCATCAAGCCTCGTTTCGGCCTGGGAAGCTCAGGAGTGCATAAATGCGCCGATAAGAGGGAGTTATTTGTTAAATTTAAAAGTTGCGCCGTAAAATATAACGAAATGCTGGTTCAAGAATATATCCCCAGCACAAAAATGATCATGACGAATGTGTATATGGACAAGAAGAGCAATCCCGTAGCCCATTTTTGCTATAAACTGGAAAGGCCGGATAGAAGAGTGTTCTTTGTGCGCATGGGCGCCAATGAATTGACAGAACCGAATGAAAATCTACATGAGATAATCGGCTTGCTTAAAAGTTTAAGATTCCAGGGCTTCGCGAACGCGCAGTTTAGAGTAGACTCGCGAAACGGCACTCCCAAGTTCCTTGAAATGAACATTAAAATGAGCGGCAGCACATGGATGGAGATGCGGTTGGGGATGAACCGGCCGCTCTTTAATTATTATATTTATACCGGGAAGGATCTTCCCCCGTTTGAGTATAAGTACCGAAAGGGCGTGATTTTCCTTTCTCCGGTAGAAGACGGCATGATCTTTTTGGTTAATTTATTTTGTTGGTTGTTAAAATATACATTAAAATGCTGTTTCTTTTATAAAAATAATCCTTTAGATAATATCCCCTCGGTTAAGGAACTGATAAACGATTATAAGTTAAAATACAGCAAAAAAGATGTTGAATTCAATTCTTATTTCACTAGCTTCTTAAAAGATCCTTTTGTTTCTATTGCGGCATGGCTATTTTACTTTTACAAGCTGGTAAAGGAAGACTTCCCGGATAGTTTCGTACAATAGGTATCTTATGAAACAAATTTCTGTTCTTATCATAACAAATAACAGGGCAGCCAAATTAAGAAGGCTGCTTGAAAGTGTTTTGCGGTTTGCCAGCCCAAAAGTAGCGGAAATACTGGTTTTTATTAACGGAGAAGACAAAGCAACGGAACTCCTCCTGAATGAATTGACCACGCTCCACAGCAACATCCGTACTTTTAGGTCATCGGGAGTGAATAGGGGGGAAGCAAGGAATTTTTTGATAAAAATGTCGTTCGGCAAGATCTTATATTTCTTGGACGATGATGTTTTGATAGTAAAGGATGTCTTTACTTTGATAAGCGAGAAGTTCCGGGAATATGACAATGTTTCTATACTGGGAGGCCCTAACTTAACCATGCCGGATAGTTCTCTGTTCCAAGTGTCTCAAGGCCATGCTTTTGGTTCTTTTTTCGGAACATCGTTGGTAAGCCGAAGGTATAAGAATACCGGATGCGATAAGTATACTGACGAATCAGGATTGATGTTATGCAATCTTGTCGTAAAAAAAGAAGTATTTGAAAAAACCGGTATTTGGTTCCCGATAAATTTTATTTCCGCGGAAGAGAATTTATTATTAGCAAAATTCGCCAGGATGGGTTATAACGCCAGGTATATATCAGAGTTAGAAGTTTTTCACGAACGCAGGGCTACGTATCGTGATTTTTTCAGCCAGGTCTTTTCTTATGGAAAAGGCAGGGCGCAGATCTCTAAAACCTTCCCTTCCTATTTAAAACCGGTTTATTTCTTGCCCGTGTTATTCCTTTTTTACCTGGTAACCGCTGTTTTTATTAAATCTTCTCTGTATCTATTCCCGCTGTTAATTTATTTGTTCTTAGATCTGCTTTTTTCATTAAAAATAGCTTACAGGGAAAATGATTTCCGCTTATTTTCCCTTATACTATTTGTTTTCCCTACCATTCATTTGGCATACGCGTTTGGTTTTCTGTCAGGTATGGTAAAAATCACGAGAAGCGATTAAATGATATCAGAATATTTCAGAAAAGTATGCCGGAGCGGCCATTTATTGAGAACGCGCGCAAAAAACTATAACCGCCGTTTACTAAAAATACCGTATGATAATTTCTGCGAAGAAAACGCTCTTTTTATTGATGAGATCGCCGGCGAGCTGGAAAAAGTATTGAGGTTAAGTGACGTATATGAATTTGGAATTTATCAAAAAGAATTTGAGTCCGCGTGCGCGTCTTATTTCGGGTCCGCTTTTGCTTTAGGTACTTCATCAGGCACGGCGGCTCTTTCTTTGTCTCTGGTGGCGCTGGGTATCGGGCCGGGGGATCAGGTAATAACCACGCCCCATACGTATATCGCTACCGCGCTTTCAATATCTGATATCGGGGCTACTCCCCTTTTTGTGGATATCGCAGAGGACTTTAATATAGACCCGGATGCAATAGAAGGGAAAATCTCGCATAAGGTCAAGGCGATCGTTCCCGTCCATCTTTATGGTTTACCGTGCCGGATAAAAGAAATTTCCGCGTTGGCAAAAAAGCATGAGATCTTTCTAGTCGAGGATTGCTGTCAGGCTCACGGCGCAAGCGTCGAGGCAAAGATGGTGGGGACTTTTGGGGATGCCGGCTGTTTCAGCTTTCATCCTTCAAAGATCGTCGGAGGGCTCGGGGATGGCGGAATGGTTATTACTTCAGAGCGTGCAGTGGCAAAAAAGATAGAAAGGTTACGGGAAGCGGTGTTTAATGATAAGGAAGTCCTAAAAAGCTTAAAAACTCCCGCTTCTTTAGATGTGATCCATATCCCCTTCTTAAAGGTAAAATTGCGCCACATTAAAGAAATTATTGAGAAAAAGAAATCAATCGCGAATATCTATGCTTCAATGCTGGCGGGGATACCCGGTATTATCCTGCCGAAGATAGAAGGTGATCTTTTGAGTTCATTGCGTAATTATACAATAAGGGCAGTGAAAAGAGCTCGCCTGTTAAAATATTTATTTTTAAAAGGCATAGAAGCAAAGATTTTTTACGATATCCCGCTGCATTTAAGGAATGAATTTCAGCACCTTGGCTACAAGAAGGGTGATCTTCCTGTCTGTGAAAAGATCTATGAGGAAATAATTTCTTTGCCGATATCATATTCACTCGCTTTGCAGGACGCAGAAAAGATCGCTCAGGAAATAAAGAGATTTTATAAAGCCGGGAATTATTAACCATTGGATTTGATGCTCAATGGCTGTAGAGTGTTAAGCAAGGGGGCGGATTTTGCATAAAGAATGCCGGGGCATTAAAGAAACGATAAGCTGTTGTTACCGGAGTTTTTATAAAATGGCAATTACTCCGTCCCGGGCGGGAGATGCGATAGCCGCGACATGCTGGAACAATATATTCCGCCGGGAGAATAGGGTAGTTATTAAAGAAAATATTAAAAATGCCTGGAATTCCCGGGAGTTCAGGTTTCAAAGAAAACTAATATCTCAAGGAGACTGGAGTTGTTGTAAAGGGGCCAATTGTGCTTGTGACCCTTTCGGCCGTGAAAGTAAATTCTTAGGAGCCCCTGAAGTAAAGAGCGCGATAGCGGGCAAAAAAGAATCACTTGATTACGGCCCAAAACTCATAGTTATTATCCCTTCCCATGATTGTAACTGCGACTGTCATTCCTGCTTCCAGGCCCGCATTAAAAGCAACAGGAATAAGTATTCCCTGAGAGATGGCCTGCTGAGAGAGATCGAAGCAACTATCATTGCCTCTGCCGAATATGTGATCGTGTCTGGAGGAGAACCGTTTTTTGCCGAACAATCGCGGGGGTTCATTGATCGGATCGTCTCCGGTTACCCGGGGAAGCATGTCGCGGTCAATACCAACGGTTCGCTTCTCCACGAATATGGGTTGGACAGGATCATGAAAAATAATCTTTTCCTCACGATCTCCCTGTATGGCATGAACGCCGATACCTGCCGGGCGGTAACACAGAGGGATTATTTCGATATTGTTTTACGTAACCTCCAAACGCTTATCGACCGCCGCTATCAAAATATCAAAGTTTCTTTTTTGGTCACCGAAAAGTCTTGCGGCGACGCTGAGAAATTCTGTGAATTTATCGCGGGAGTCGGCTGGCTGAACGGTTTAGTGCGGAATAATTGGTATGAAGGCGATAGGTTCTGGGGATTAATGCGCCGATTGGAAGAAAAACACGCGGATATTTCTTCCCGGCTCAGGTTTGAGTATCAATCTGAACCGTTGCTGAAGGTCATATGCAGGAAATGGTACAATCCGGTGTATTCACTCAGGTATTTATTGGGGTAAACGTGTTTGATAGAGCATGAAAGAGGGGAGGGGGTTTTTGCGTAAAGAATGCGACGATGCTCATAAAAAGCTGGCGTGTTGTTACCGCAGTTATTTTAGGATGACGATCACCCCCTCGAGAGACGGAGACGCCATCGTCGCGCCGTGTTGGAATAATATGTTCTACCCGGAGAATAAAGCAGTCGTTAAAGAAAATATTAAAGGCGCCTGGAACTCCCGGCAGTTCAGGTTTCAGAGAAAATTGATATCAAGGTCCGATTGGAGTTTTTGCAAAGGTGCCAGCTGTGTATTTGACCCGTTCCACCGTGAAGCTAAATTCCTGGATGATCCCGATTGTAAGGAGGCGATCGCGCTTAAAAAAGACGTCCTCGCGTATACGCCGAAAATAATCGTCATTAATCCTTCCCACGCGTGTAACTGCGATTGTTATTTCTGTTTTTATGTTTTTATGAAGCAGGACAGGGGAAAATACCGCCTGAAAGGCGATCTGTTAAAAGAGATCGAAGAAACCCTTATCCCGTCGGCAGAGATAGTGTCCATTTCCGGGGGCGAACCGTTTTTCGCGCAAGAATCGCGCGCATTTATCGACCGGCTTATCATGAACCACCCGAATAAGAAGATTTCGGTCAATACCAACGGCACGCTGCTCCGCGATTATGGGCTGGATAAGATCATAGAAAATAATCTTTTTCTCACGATCACCGTTTACGGTATGCAGGACCGGACGCATGAAGCAGTAACAAAAAGGAATAACCGTGCTATTGTGTTCAGCGCTATCCAAGAGCTTATTGACCGCCGCTATAAAAGGATGCAGCTGCTTTTCCTGGTAAGCGAGCGGTCCTTTAACGACAGCGAAAGATTCTGCGAATTTATTGCCGGGAATGAGGGCCTCAAAGGGATAGTACGCAATAACAGGTATGAAGGGGAGCGGTTTTGGGGATTAATGCGCAGGCTGCAAGAGAAATATGTGGGCCTTGCCTCACGGCTTAAGTTTGAGTATCAGGATGTTTCATTGCCGAGGATCATATCCAGAAGGCTTTATAATCCGATACATTCATTCAGGTATTTACTGCAAAGATAAGAGGGCCGAAGGTGACGGAAAGAAGGGGACTGCAAAACTTATGAAAAAACAATCCCTGGTATTTAGCTTGAAGAAAGCGGGATTTTTCCTGCGTGACTCCAGGAACCTTATTTTGCGCGTTCTCGGGGCGATAAAGATTTACACGTTGATACTGGATCTGACCGATAGATGTAATCTGAAATGCGCCATGTGTGATATTTGGGAGAAAAAGGGCGATGCATGCAGGGAATTGGATTTTAATAAGGCCAGGCAGATGTTCGGGCATAAAGCCCTGCGGGGCCTGAAACATATATATCTTACCGGAGGAGAACCGTTCCTGCGTAACGACCTTTGTGAAATAGCCCTGGCGGTCAAAGATTCATATCCCCGAACGAGCGTAACCATATCTTCGAACGGGACCTTGACCGCTCGGATAATGGAATTCTTTGAAAGGGTCAAACAATATAAGAATATCGGCCTGGAATTCAGTTTGTTGGGTAGAAAAAAACACGATGATGTCACGGGGGTGACGGGGTCTTTTGAGAACCTTGAGAATACGCTCAATGAAGTGCGAAAAAAGTTCCCTTTATTGGACCTGAAAGCTAAATTCGTGATCACTCCCTGGAATTATCTTGCGATCGAAGAGGCAGCTGATTATTGCCGGGAACAGAATATTGCGCTTACGGTCAAAATGGTGGAGAATGTCCGAGCGTACACTAATTCGCTCAAGTACCGGCAAAACCTGGAAAGTAAAAGGTTCATTTTTAATGCCGAGCAGCGAGAGTCGATTATAGACGCTTTAAAGAAGGCAAAGAACAATCCCGCGGTTGATCGAATATGCGCGGAATATCTTATCGAGAGCCTGGAAGGCAGGGAAATAAAGAAGAAATGTTTTGTGCCTTTTGTTTCTTTATTTATTAATACCGAAGGGAATATGTATCGTTGCCGCATGGATGAGCCGATAGGGAATATTAACAAAGCCCCTTTTAATTTTACCACGGCGGAAGGCCGTTTCCTTGGTATTAATCCGATATGCGATCAATGCGTTTCTCTTTTGCGTTTTTTAATGTAAGCTGGATCCATAGCACAAACGGTAATTACAATGCGCGTTTTTTTGCTTGATGAATTAAATTATACGGTTAAGGGGAGATCGACTTTCCCTTTAGGGCTGATGTACCTTCAGGCTTATTTAAAGGATCACGGGCAGAAGGATGTTTTCTTGAGGCAGTTCTCCGGAAATGAAAAAAGCCAAATCCGCCGGATGGTCAGTGAGATCGATCCGGATATCGTTGGTTTGAGCTGTAATTCTTGGAACAGGAATAAGATCTTATCCGTTGCTAAAACAGTTAAATCTATAAAGAAAGATGTAATTATAATTTTAGGCGGATTCCACGCTTCGCTCATGAGAATGCAAATGATACAGCACTGCTCTTGTATCGATTATATCGTGAACGGAGAAGGAGAGTTGGCTTTCAATGAATTAGTATGCAGGCTGGCAAAAGGAGGAGATACAAAGGGAATCCCGGGAATAACATTCCGCGATAGACACGCTACTCTTGTAGATAATCCTCCCGGCCCGTGTATAGCTAATATAGATATGCTGCCGTTTCCCTGTTACGATGACGTTAAGGAAAATATCTCTCACGGGGCGGTATTGAGGATTTGCGCCAGTAGAGGCTGCCCGTTTCAATGCGCCTATTGTTCCGTTTCAAAGTTCTATAACCATCAATTCCGCAGAAGGTCCAACCAGAATGTGATCGAAGAAATGAAATATTTAAAAGAGATGTTTGGCGCCCGGTCTATGCTTTTTTCCGATGATTTTATGCCGCCGGACCAGCAGACGCGGGAACTTTTTCGTTCAATAAGTGAGCAGAAGTTAAACCTGGAATTATCGGTAACCATGCGGATCAATGACGGTGATGATGAAACACTGCGTATCATGCGGAAAGCGGGGGTCGTTACTGTTACCTTTGGGCTGGAATCCGCTTCCGCCAGGATATTGAAAAGCCAGAATCGGGAACCGCTGCTCTTGCCGAAAGCGGTGAAAACGTTTAAGAAAAGCAGAGAACTTAATTTAGAGACTCGGTTGTATGCGATTTTTGGATGGCCGGCTGAAACCTGGAAAGATGTTCACGAATCAGCGTTAGTGATCTCACAATTAAAACCGGGGAGGTTGTTTCTTTTTTCTTTGCTTCTTTATCCGGGTACTCAAATTTATGAACAGGCAAAAGTGGAAGGCTTAATTTCTGATGATTATTGGTTATTAAAAAGAAGCCCCCCGCAATATCAGCGATTAAAAAACGGCTGGAGAGGGGTTTTGCGTATTTATATCATCTATTCCTATGTGTTAGGTTGTTGCATGAGCGGCTTGGGGATGGCAAAGATGGTATGTCGTGCTATAATAACAAAAATACGCGTTACATACCTGGCCAATAGGATAAGTTAAAGATCGAGGTTATTCTTTATCCTGTACTGAATTGCTTTTTAAGCGGTATTGCAGGGCCAAACGAGTAGCCGCCGTTATAATAATCAAGCTTGTATAAAACGCGTTTCTTTACCGAGGCTCTTACTATGAAACTTTCCGTACCTACTAATTGGCAACCTGATCTTTTAGATAAAATAAATAAGTCCAGGGTTGAGGAGATTTATGGAAAACTGGCTTGCGATCCTATCGGAGGAGGACGGCCATCATTTACGCTGCCCTTTATTGATAAGCGTCGGGTTAAGAATTATATTTCCAAAGTGCACCGGTATGGCCTGAAATTTAATTATCTCTTAAACGCTGTATGCTTGGGAAATATTGAATGGACAATTTCCGGGCAGAAACGGATAAGGGGATTTCTTGATTGGTTAACCGCTCTCGGGGTTGATCAGGTTACCGTCAGCATACCGTATCTGCTTGAGCTGGTTAAGAAGCACTACCCTCACTTTGAGGCCAAAGTATCGGTATGCGCCGCAGTGTGCGACCCTTTACAGGCGAAATACTGGCAAGATAGGGGAGCGGATACGATCACTCTTTCTCCATGGGTAGTAAACCGTAATTTTAGGATTTTAAAGGAGATCAGGCAGGCAGTAAGATGTAAATTACAGGTATATGCGAATACACGGTGTCTCTCCGGATGTCCTTCTGTCCAATACCATTATTCATCACACAGCCATTCTTCAAGGATGAATGACAGAGGGTCTCGTATCAATTACTGCAGGTTTACGTGCAACTATCTGATACTCAAACAACCCTGGAGGCTTATTGCAGCCTGCTGGATCAGGCCGGAGGATTTACTTTACTATGAAAAAGCGGGAATAAATGCGGTTAAGTTGTCCGACCGAAGCATGAAAACAGAACAGATCCAGCGTATCGTTGAGGCATACTCAATGGGAAAATATGACGGGAATCTTCTGGATTTATTATACATAATCCCCGCGAAAGGGTTGGCAATCGGAAAAAAACGTGCTTTTAATCTCCCCCGGTCCAGTAAACTGCTCGCTCAAATACCCGATCATGATCCTACTTTCCTGGATAATGGAAAATTAAACGGTTTCTTGAGGTTTTTTATTGAAGGTAAATGTAGCCGTGTTAATTGTGATACGTGCGGCTATTGCCGTGATTTCGCGGATAAGGCGCTCTCTATACCCGAGGGGTATCGCAAAAGATTACTCGGTATCTATGAAAGCCTGCTTAACGATAGTATCGGCTAAGATGTATTCTTAGCTCAATAGAAAAACCGCATCTTCCTGAATGTTGATCTGAGGTAATAAACGCAACGCAAGCATTCCTTCAAAAGATTGACAAGTCAGAGGTGGTATGTGATGATAATAAATGATCGGCAGGTATAGGCGGGTTAAAGAGTAAATCTTGGATTGTAGGCTGTTTTGTAACCGGGATCTTAAATTGGAAGGAGAAATTCATGAAGCGTTTTTTTATGACTTTTGTTTTCTTTATGGGCGTGTTGCAAACGTTTATCCCGGCATTCGCTGAACTAAAACTTACCAATGGAGCTTCTTTACGGTTGCGGCATGAGTATTTGAATGATACCAAGGATATGGATAATGATCAATTGGATAACCGCAACTATTTCAGGATAAAAACATCTCTCTGGGGGCAGTTGGCATTCGATAAAAAGGCAGCTTTTTATGCCAAGCTCTCGGATGAATTCAGGGCTTATACTTACTTCGGGGGGACAACTTCTTCATCTCCGGATAAGACCGCAGCAAAAAAAGGGTATCATTTTGACATCAATGAAGTGATATTTGACAATCTCTATTTTGATATAAAAAAAGTTTTTGATGCTCCCGTAGATTTACGGGTCGGCCGGCAGGATTTCCTTCTTTCGGATTATGGCGAAGGATTCTTGATCGCAGATGGGACTCCGGGTGATGGGTCGCGGACGTATTATTTTAATGCTGCCAAGGCAAGCTGGCATATTGGCTCCAATAATACGTTAGACGCAATATACGTAAATAACCCCCGAGATGAGGAATTTTTGCCTGTGATAAACGAGACCAGACTGGTAAAAGCAAGTAATCCAAGCGTGGATAAAGTCTCTCAACAATTAACTACAACAGACGAAAAAGGGTATATTTTATATTTAAAGAACAAATCCATTAAAGGCCTTTATTTGGAAGGCTATTACATATATAAAACAGAAGCTCAAGAAGGAGGCGCGGGGCTGCAGTCGCAACGGACCCGGTTGCATACCTTTGGTTCGTTCTCCAGGTTTAATTTCTCCCCATACACCTTAAGAGGACAACTTGCCCGTCAGGAAGGTGATTACGGCGATAATAGCAGAAGAGGGTTGGGTGGGTATGTTTATCTGGATAGGGTTTTCAAAAATATTCCCTGGTCGCCGTCAGCGAGTTTAGGTTATATTTATCTTTCCGGTGATAAGACCGGCACTGCCGGGAATGAAGCTTGGGACCCGCTCTTTTCGAGGTATCCCTGGATATCGGAATTGTATATTTCCTCTTTGGCAAGCGAAACCGGCATAATCAGCTACTGGACTAATTTGCAATGGGAAAGAGCGTCGGTATCCCTTTTTCCGATGAAGAGAACAAAGATCTCTTTGTTCTATAATTTCTTAAGGGCCAACGCTCAGGTGGCAGCCAGCAGTATTTTTTCCGGAACAAACAAGACTAAGGGGCAGTTACTTCAGACCAGGCTGGATTATGAGATAAACAAGAATATTACGACGTATTTCTTGGCCGAATATTTTATTCCAGGCAAGTTTTTTGCTCATCAAAGCGAAGCGGTATTCTTTAGAGCTGAAGTGTCGATTAAGTTTTAAGAGATATTTTCTCCTGAGTTATTAGAAAAGGCGCGTAAACAAGGAGTAAAAATGAAAAAATTTAGCGCACTATTTTTGCTTTTTATCCTGCTGGTCTACGGCAGCTGTAAAATAGCCCCTGTTTCAGCGCAGGGAGAAGACGATGCAGGAGCTATACAGAACGTAATAAAAACATTTTACGAATGGAGCGGGCAGGGGGATGTGTCTTCTGCTCTGAAGATGCTTTCTTCGAACTTTTCTTGTGTTGTAGGCGGGAAAACGTTAGACTATGATGCGCACGCGATCTTTCTTAAAGAGGGCATAGATAACCGGTTGAAAGTATTTGCTAATTATTCTTTTTATAATATTCAAATGGTATCATTAGATCTAAACGGGAATAACGCCGTTGCGGTCATTGAATTAGAGTGGAAGGGGTTTGATGTTAATGAACTTAAACATAAATCAGGTTATAAGGATCGGTCTGTTTCTCTAGGCAAAGAAAACGGGGAATGGAAGATAACTTCAATCTTGATCCCTCCCGAGAAGTAAGGATCGCCGGATCTTTGAGCACACCTTTAAATTCTTAGTTTTTTTCCCTGGCAATTCTATTGCCCTGGCAGTAAATAATTGTTTAGTAATTGGCATTGGTATCATGGAATAGATAAAACGTCTTTATTTTTACGTTATTTTTACGGATTTCTTAAAAGGGGGGCATATCAAAATGAAAAAGATCATTGTCTTGACAGCAGTATGCGTGTTGACAGCGGTATATCCTGTTTATTCTCAGGAGAAGGAGCAGCAGTCTCAGGTTGAGATTAAGCGTTTGTCCGGGTCTGTCTCCCAGGTAGGGTTCGCGGAAAGCTTTATCGTGGTTTACGGCGAATTAGGGTATATTCGCCTGCAGATAACCCCGGAAACGCAGTTTACGCGCGGGACTAAAAAGATCGATTTGAGTTATGTCAAGACTGAGGATTCAGTGTTGGTACAGTATTATTCTCCTGAACCCGGGAAATACGTGGCAGTTTCCGTTAGAGTCAGCGCAGGAATGAACTAATGCCCTGACAGACGCTCATTTAAGTTCCATTTAGGGTGAGTCGCCGCCTTTTTTATTGCGCGTATCGGATTATAAAGATACAATACAACGGTTAAGATCTAATAATTTAAAGCAATAGTATATATAAGGGCGCGTTTCTTCTTGTTGAATAAAAGGACAGCTTTTATTATACGAGCCATTAAGAGGGGATCTATGGTTTGGGAAATTATTGGTTTTTCGGCGGCGTTCTTAACCATGTTCGGTTTTCTGCCGCAGGTAATTAAGATCTACCGCACTAAGTCCGTCAAAGACCTGAGCCTGATTGCTATTCTGCAGTTCATGGTGGGAGTTTTTCTCTGGTTGGTTTACGGTATCCATCTGAATAATTTCGTAATAATCCTGGCTAACGGGGTCACGTTCCTGATCCTGGTGGTAGCTTTGGGCCTGTTCATCAAATACAGCTCTCAAGCCAGTAAGAGTTAATATCAAAAAAGGGGACGTTTCCCAAAGGGACACCTTGGTATTTGGTAAAGTAAAGGGTATGGTAGTATGGCGGCGTTTATCGCATCATTTTTATTTGTCGTATTGGCGGAAATGGGGGATAAGACCCAGCTCCTGGCAATGGCTTTTGCCACGCGATACAGCCCCGGAAAAGTCCTGCTCGCAGTTTTTCTCGCCACACTGCTTAATCACGCTCTTGCAGTAGCAGTCGGGCATTTCTTAACTACCGTTATTCCCTTAGATATCATTTCATTTGTCGCGGCTTTTTCGTTCATAATCTTCGGTTTGTGGACTATCCGCGGCGACAAACTTGAAGGAGAAGATAAAAAGGAAAGCCGCTTTGGCCCGGTGATCACCGTCGGTATCGCGTTTTTTCTGGCTGAAATGGGGGATAAAACACAGCTTGCCACGATCAGTCTCGCGGTTGAATACCGGGATATGCTTTATGTGCTGATGGGTACTACTCTCGGCATGGTGGTAACGGATGCTTTCGGCATCGTGATCGGTATTGTGATGCGAAAACATATCCCTGAGAAAGCAATAAAATGGATATCAGCGGTTATTTTTATATTATTCGGGCTCAGCGGTATATATAGGGTCATTGCTCCTCGTTTTCAGGTAACCTATACCTGGGGATCCATTATACTCATAAGCGCCTGTACGCTTTACGCGGCGCATAGTATTTCGCGGCAAAAAAAAGAAGAAAGCTGACAGCTGTTTTTTGCATGTCCCCTAAACTACGGATGAGGCAGGTAACGACCAATGAAGAATATCAAAGAAAGAATAACCCTTGTTTTATCCGCTTTAATTTTCTTTTTTGTGAGCGGTTTACCCGGTGATGTTTTTGCTATGACTTTTCCCGGGTCAATACGTTTCGCAGGGCTTAAGCGAACCTATCTTATTTATATCCCATCCTCCTATGATAAAACCAGGCCAATGCCGCTTTTGATCGCTTTGCATGGGGGAGGGGGCAGCGGTAAGCATATGATCAAACTTACCCGCGGCGGGTTTAATACGCTGGCAGATAAGAAAGGCTTTATCGTCGTTTACCCCGACGGGATAGAAAAGAATTGGAATGACGGCAGGAGCGCGCAAGAAACAGGATACCGGGCGCATCGGGAGAATATAGATGATGTGGGGTTTATTTCGGCATTGCTCGATCATTTAATGGAAGAATTTAATATTGATCAAAAACGGGTTTATGTGACGGGAATGTCCAACGGAGCAATGATGTCTTACCGCCTTGCTTGTCAGTTGTCTCAAAGAATTGCCGCGATCGCTCCCGTTACCGGCAACATCCCGCAGAATTTATGTCCTGCTTGTTCGCCTGCAATGCCGACCTCCGTATTAGCTATCAATAATGTTTTGGATCCTCTGATGCCATGGTCAGACGAGGATATTACCGACCCCTGGGGAATGAAGAAGCTGGGAAAAGTCATGCCGACATCTGAGACTATCAGGTTTTGGGTAGAGCATAATAATTGTACTCCTACGGCAGTTATCACTCAGGAGCCTGACCGCGACCCGCATGACGGCACTCGGATCAGAAAAGAAGTATATGGTAACGGTAAAGAGTCGACAGAAGTTATCCTTTATGCTGTTGAAGGCGGGGGGCATACCTGGCCGAATGGATATCAATATCTCAACGAAAATATTGTTGGAAAAACAAGCAGGGATATTGACGCCAATGAGGTGATCTGGGATTTCTTTGAAAGGCACGCGAGGAAATAAGTGAAAGGTGCTGGGCCGTTTTTTCTAGGATTAGGTTAATGAGAGGTTCTTATGCACGAAACAAGGTTTGTTCAGCAAATATTCACGGCGTTGGAAAAAAAGTTGACTAAAAAAGCGTCTTCCGCTCAGGCCACGGTCAATGTGCGTTTAAGCCCTTTAAGCCATGTTTCCGCGGGGAATTTGTTGGCGGCTTTTAAGGAGTTGTCTAAGGGGATGGATCTTAAAGGTGTATCGATTAAGGTTCAGGCATTAGCGCTGCCCTTAGCGTGTAATAGCTGTAACAGAAGTACTCTGATCACAAAAAAAGTGTTTAGCTGTCCTTTTTGCGGCAGCGCGGACGTCACTATCAAAATGGATAAGGAATTCTATGTGGATTCTATTGATGTTAAACGTAAGCAACGAAAGAGCGTGAAGAAAAGAATCAAGGGATAAATATCCTTTAAGGGTACAACCTTTTTGCCGATAAAATCAGAAATAGATCGTTTTATTAAAAGGGGAGGTTTTATGGAATGGGGTAAATGGCGTAAGGGATTGATTGGGGTTGTTCCCGGAGTATTTTTCTTGTCGTTGGGGAGCGCTTTTGCCGGAGGGCAGGTGACTAATGAAGAAATGCTTAAACAGATACAGGAATTAAAGAGCATTGTTCAGCGGCAACAGTCACAGATCGATCAGCTCGAGAAAAAGATAAATGCTTCCGCTGTCCCCGCGGAAAATGTTGTGCCGGTTTCCGAGATCGATAAACGTATTGATGAACGGCTTTCAGTCACTGCTCCGGCGTATCGGTTGATGGACGGATTATCTTTAAGCGTCGGCGCCACAACTCTCACCCAGGGCGCTTATCATGCTAACGGGGATAACCAGCTTTCAGAAAAAGAAAGCGTTACGGATTCAACCATATCGGTTGATATAGCGCTCAATAAGAAATTCGAAGAGTATGGGGAAGCCTATGTGTATATTACTGCCGGGCAGGGGGCCGGAATCGAGGATGAGCTGAAAGCCTTCAGCAATGTTAATTATGATGTCGATAACGACCAGAATGTGCGTTTGGCCGAAGCATGGTATGAACAATATTTTCAGCCTGTTTCCGGGGCGTTGGGATTCGGCAAACTTGATGCCACCAGATATATCGATATGAATAGTTACGCTAACAGTGAGACGACGCAGTTTATAGGAAGAATGTTCCGGAATTCCGCGGTCATTGAATTCCCTTCCAGCGCGGCCGGTATCCATTATGGAATGTCGCCGGTAGATCTATTCGATATAAATTTTGTAGCCCTTGACGCTGATGCCGACTGGGAGAATGCTTTTGATTCGCTGTTTATTGCCGGGCAGATCAATATTAAACCGAAGGTATTAAACAGGGAAGGCAATTACCGCCTGTATGCCTGGAATAACGGCGCCAACCATACAAAATGGTCGGATGCGGCAGATGATAAAGAAAATAACTTCGGATTCGGCACCAGCATGGACCAGGAATTAACCGATAATCTCGGGCTGTTTGCCCGTTACGGCTGGCAGGACCCCAAGGTATATACGAATGGCGCTGCTTTTTCACTCGCGCAGTCCTGGAGTATCGGCCCGCAGCTTAAGGGGGCTTTATGGGGAAGGGCGGAAGATGTTTTAGGTGTGGGTTTTGGCCAGGTTATGCCGTCAAAACAATACAAAAAATCCAATAGTGTATTGGCGCGGACAGAAAGCCATCTGGAATGTTACTACAATTTTAAGGTCAATAGCCATTTGAGTTTGAGCCCTGATGTGCAGATCATATGGCAGCCATATGGAAAGGACGCGGCAATAGGAGATGATACGTTAATAGTCGGCGGCCTGCGCGGCCAGATCGATTTCTAGCCCCGGAATATAACGGTAAAGAAACGGCTATTCTTAATTTGGATCATTTCGCTACTCCTGTATCCACAGAAAACTAAAATTTATGAAAACTTTTTTAATCTCTCAATTGGATTATATTTACTTATTTTACGGCTTTACTTTCTTTTTGAGCGCGTTTTTTTGTTGGATAGTGATCCGGCAGGAAAAGTATCATCTTAAATGGAAATGGCTCATGTCTTTCTGTCTTGTGCATGGTTCATATGAATGGCTGGCGCTTTTTTCTGTAGGGTTTGCGGGGAACCCGCTTTTAATAAAAACCCGGCTTGTTTTCGTGGCTATTTCTTTTTTGTTGCTTATTGAATTTGGGAGGTCGAGTTTTGTATCGTTAAGCGGTAAAAAATTTGGAAAATGGATATACCTGCCTTTATGCCTTTTTATCCCTTTGGGGGCGCCTGCGGGAATCGCGGGATTAAATGATACGGTCCGTTATTCTTTATGTTTTATCGGGGGGATAGGGACGGCATGGGTGGTATATAAAGCGTCCCGGTCGCAACCTGTCGGAAGCCGGCCGCTTGCTTTTATAGCTTTGAGTATACTATTATACGCGGTATTAGGCGGTTTAATAGTCCCTCAATCGACTTTTCCGATAGCCGCTGTTATTAATTATAATTCTTTTCTCGCGATCGCAGGCTTACCTGTTCAATTATGCCGCGGCGTTATTGTTTTATTGATGGCGATATGCCTGTGGAGGTATTCTCAATCTTGGCGTCAGGTCGTGATAGGTATTAAAAAGAACAGGCAAATGGACCGCAGTGTACTTTGGATGGGGATTCTGTTGTCCCTTGTTTTTATAAGCGGCTGGATATGTACTGAATGGGGCGGTAAAAAAGAAGCTGCCCGGCAGCGCAATTATTTGCTCAATTTGACCAAAGCTGCTGCGGGAGCGATAAATCCTGTCCATGTCCGTAATTTATCCGGGACACCTGCTGATGAGACGCAAAACCCTTCTTACGCGTACTTACGGCAGCAGCTTGTGCAGATTGAGAAAGCGATCCCTGATATCCGCTGGATTTACCTCATGGGAAAGAAAAACAACAGAATTTTCTTTATGGTTGATTCTGTCGCTGAAGGTTCAGATGACCATGCTCTGCCGGGAGACCCTTATGATGATGCCCCTCAGGAACTTCATGCTTTATTTGAATCACCGGCAGCAAAGGTCGTGGGGCCGTATAAGGATACATGGGGTGATTTTATCTCCGGTTTTGTCCCTGTTTACGATCTTGTCACGCATGCATTGGTGGCGATAGTCGGTATTGATGTGGATACGCGTTTAATTGAATACAGCGTGGCAATACACCGGCTCCCGTTTATTGGATTGGCGTGTTTTCTGTCTTTACTGATCATGAGTATTTTCTTATATCAACGCAGTGTAAATGATTTTACGAACCTCTTAGTCAATAATGAGGCTTTGCTTCTTGAG
The DNA here is from genome assembly GCA_964588175.1 of uncultured Planctomycetales bacterium. Taxonomy (GTDB): domain Bacteria; phylum Omnitrophota; class Gorgyraeia; order Gygaellales; family Profunditerraquicolaceae; genus JBAZTA01. The sequence continues at coordinate 11,054 of CAZPNW010000097.1, read as the reverse complement.
GCGCAAAGGCTTGCTCAAATCGGAAATTGGAGCTTTAGCCTGGTTACCTGGGAAGTCTTGTGGTCGGAAGAAATGTTCAAGATCATGGATGTTCCGGGTGATGTTAAACCCACATTCACGATATTCCAGGACGTTATTTATCCCGACGACCGTCAGGCTTTTAATATGTCTATTGAAAATGCTTTGAACCCGGGGGCGAAGCAGTATTTTGATATTGAGTACCGCGTTGTCCATGGGGGCGCAGAGGTCCGTTATATTTCGGTCCATGCCGCCATTATGCGCGGGGAGAACGGCAAGCCGTTAGGGGTATTCGGCACTGCGCATGATATTACTGAACGTAAGTTTGCTGAAGCAAAGATATTGAAATCATTGCAGGAAAAAGAACTGTTGTTGCGGGAAATAAACCATCGTGTTAAGAATAACCTGCAAATAATCAACAGCCTTTTTAACCTCCAATTGCGCAAGTCCGATGATGAGCGGTTGAAGGCGATCGTTAAAGAAAGTTATGCCCGGATACGCGCTATTTCCCTCGTTCATGAGAAGTTGTATGAGTCCAATGATTTTGTCAGGATCAATTTAAAAGAATATGTTACCAGCCTCGTCGGTAATATTAAGGATTCCTTCAGTGTCGATCCCGACAAGATAAAAATACATATTCGTATCGGTGAGGCTGTTGTCCTGGATATTAATCAAGTGCTGCATTTCGGTTTGATCATTAATGAGTTGATAACCAATGCTTTTAAATACGCTTTTCCGGGACAAAGACAAGGCACTATCACCATTGGGTGTGATCTAGACGCAAATCAGCGCTCTGTGTTAATTTTCAGCGATGACGGTGTAGGGCTGCCTGTTGATATTGATCTTTCTTCTGCCAAGACTCTCGGCCTTGAATTAGTCGCTACTTTGGCAGGGCAGTTGGGGGAGTATGAAGTAATAAGAAAAGAAGGGACTATTTTTCGGATTGTTTTCAATAATCAGGGAGCTGTCTAAATCTTTAGTGAGCGGCCCTATTTAAGGGGAGATACCTATGTTCTCAGATACTGATCTACGTAATTTAAAAGGCCTTTCTGAGCCTGAAGCCTGCGCACGGCTTAAGCGTGATGGGTATAATGAGCTGTTATTAGCTAAAAGGCGGGGCGTCTTAAAGATCATTATTGAAGTCTTGAAAGAGCCGATGTTCCTTCTTTTGGTAGCTTGTGGCGCGATTTACCTGATCTTAGGGGATAGGGGCGAGGCGTCTTTGCTTTTGGGTTTTGTTTTTGTCATTATGGGTATTACTATCTATCAGGAAGGAAAGACTGAAAAAGCTATCGAGGCATTACGTGACCTCTCCAGCCCTCGCGCGTTGGTCATTCGGGATGGGATCCATAAAAGGATCCCCGGGAAGGAAGTGGTAAACGATGATATCCTTGTCGTGCAAGAAGGTGACAGGATACCTGCCGATGCCGTATTGGTATGGGGTATTAACCTTTCTGTTGATGAATCTTTGTTGACCGGTGAGTCCGTTCCGGTGCGGAAATTGCCTTCGGAGAGCATGGATCTTTCCCGGAATCGGCCGGGAGGGGACGATTTGCCGTATTTATATTCAGGAAGCCTTGTTGTCCATGGGCAGGGTATTGCCCGGGTCACCGCGATAGGCAATAATACCGAGATGGGGAAGATCGGCCGAGTCCTGCAATCGATCGGCAATGAATCGACGCAGTTACAGAAAGAAACCGGGAAATTGGTCAAAATAATCTTTGTCATCGCGGTTATCCTTTGCTGTATGGTCATCCTTGTATATGGTTTTACCAGGGGGCAGTGGCTTAAGGGAGTTTTATCCGGGATCACGCTGGCAATGGCTATGCTCCCCGAAGAATTTCCCGTGGTGCTTACGATCTTTCTGGCGTTAGGCGCCTGGAGGATCTCAAAGAAAGATGTTTTAACGCGGAAAGTCTCTGCGGTAGAAATGCTCGGGTCCGCAACTGTTTTGTGTGTTGATAAGACAGGTACTTTGACGCAAAATAAAATGTCGGTTAAGAAGATCTTTAACGGCACGCATTTTTGCGATGTGTCTTCCGGGAACAATACCTGCCTTTCTGATGAGTTTCATGAGGTGATAGAATACGGGATCCTTGCCAGCAAGAAAGACCCGTTTGACCCTATGGATAAAGCATTAAAAGACCTCGGGCATCAAACATTGATCAATACCGAACATATTCATGAGAACTGGCCTTTGATCGAAGAGTATCCTCTTTCGCAGAAAATCATGGCGTTATCACACGTTTGGAAAACCCCTGATGGGCGGGGGTTCGTTGTTTCCGCGAAAGGCGCTCCTGAAGCTATCGCGGACTTATGCCACTTGACTGAAAAGCAAAGGCAGGAACTTGCGGGTAAGATCCATGTTATGGCTCATGATGGCCTTCGTGTTTTAGGCGTTGCTAAGGCTTTTGTCGATAAGGAAAAACTTCCCGGTTCCCAGCATGATTTTAATTTTACTTTTCTCGGGCTTATCGGCTTAGCTGACCCCATCCGCCCGGCAGTGCCGCTGGCTATTCAGGAATGTTACCAGGCAGGCATACGGGTAGTCATGATCACCGGTGATTATCCGGTGACCGCCCAGAACATCGCTCAACAGATCGGCCTGAGGAATTTCCAGGAAGTGATCACGGGTGAGCAGCTTGTCGGTTTAAGCCTGGAGGAATTGAAGAGCCGTATTCGTCAGGTAAATATTTTCTCGCGCGTTGTCCCCGAACAGAAATTATTGATTATTGATGCGCTTAAAAGAAATAACGAAGTCGTTGCGATGACCGGGGATGGGGTTAATGACGCCCCGGCATTAAAATCAGCGCATATCGGGGTGGCAATGGGGGAGAGGGGGACGGATGTCGCGCGTGAATCGGCGGATCTGGTGCTTTTAAAAGATGATTTCTCTTCGATCGTAGAAGCGGTGCGCATGGGCAGGCGCATTTTCGATAATTTAAAGAAAGCCATGGCATATATTATCAGTGTCCATATCCCGATAGCCGGGATCTCTCTGATCCCGGTGCTTGCCGGCTGGCCGCTTATTCTCTATCCGGTGCATATCGTCTTTCTTGAGCTTATCATTGATCCTGCGTGTTCTGTTGTTTTTGAGTCAGAAGAAGAAGAGAAAAATATTATGCAAAGGCCTCCCCGTAAAAAAAACACCTCATTATTTAGTAAAAGGTTATTTATTTTAAGTTTTTTGCAGGGGGTTTTTTCTTTAGCTGTTGTAGCCCTGGTATTTCAAGTGAGCTTGCGGCTTGGAGAAACAGTGGGGGCAGCGCGTACCTTGGCATTTGTCACTTTGATCGTCTCCAATCTATGCCTTATCCTTACTAATCGTTCATGGTCAAGAAGCATTATTGCATCATTGATGGTCGCAAACAAAGCGTTACTTTGGGTTATGTCGGGTGCGGTATTATTTTTATGGTTAGTTGTTTATGTCCCGTTCTTCAGGAAATCGTTCCATTTTGAAGTATTTCACGGTGTTGACCTCTTTATCGCGCTTGCCGCCGGTATATTGAGTGTCATGTGGTTTGAGTTGGTTAAATTTATTTCGTATAAGAATAAGATTGAATTGATGAAGTCATAATGAAAGTGTATTGTGTAGTCTAAAATTTCAGGCATGTAAGTCTTTTATCAGCAATAAGTTCTGAGCGAGAGTAAATATATCGTTCAAGGGCTGTGGTTGTTGGAACCGTCTTATTTGAAAAAGACGGTTTTTTGTTTTTTAAAAGGCAAAGGGGTTGCAATATCAAAAAATCCTTCTTACCGGACTGGTTAAAATTAATCAGCCTTTTATTTAAAGAAATCGTCGGGAATGCCGATAAAATAACTATATGAAGTAATGAAAATGTACTGTTTTAAAAATAAGGATATTCTATGAAATGTCGATCGCAAGTCTTGATAATCGGAGCGGTATTGAGTGTATCGTTGCTTTTTATTATTCCGTTCGTTTATGCCCAGCCCGGCAATAAAGAAACCAGTGTAGAATATAAGATCGGGGTTTTAGCCACACGCGGAAAAGATGTTTGTTTGAAACAGTGGTTCAATACCGCGCAGGAACTCACGGATCAAGGAAACGGCATTTCTTTTGTTATTGTGCCTCTTGAATCCGATCAAGTATTGACGGCTGCGCGTGAGAAACAGATTGATTTTGTCATCACTGACCCGGCTGTGTATGTGGAACTCGAAAGTTTTTATGGCGCTCAGCGTATCGCGACACTGAAGAACCGGTATTTGAATAAAGGATACGCGGTGTTAAGCAGTGTTATTTTTACCAGTGCGTTGAAAAAGGATATCGTCGATCTTCAAGGCCTTCGGCATAAGACGTTTATGGCGGTATATGAGGATTCACTCGGCGGCTGGCTTGCCTCATGGCGTGAATTAAAAGCGCATAAAATTAATCCTAAAACTGATTTTAAGTCGTTGCGTTTCGGGGGAACTGACGATGAAGTTGTATATTCTGTCTTAACCGGAAAAGTTGATGCCGGAAGTGTTAATACAACGATACTTGAGAGTATGGCGGCAGAAGGGAGATTAGATATTGAGAAAGTGCGTATTCTCGGTGAAAAAAAAGGATGGTGGAAAGGTGAGGATGAGGTGCCTTTCTTTCACAGCACTTCTTTGTATCCTGAATGGCCTTTCGTGAGGTTAAAACATGTGCCTGCAGAGGTCGCTGAGTATGTCGCCAGGATACTGTTTGCGATAAGGCCGGATGATCTTGCTGCTGTTACCGGAAAATATGCCGGATGGACCGTCCCCGCGAATTATCAGGTTGTCCATGAATGTTTGAAGGAATTAAAGGTCGGGTCATACAAAGATATCGGAAAAACCGCTTTGACGTACGTGTTAAAAACGTATTGGTTCGTGATATTGATGGTATTCATCCTCCTGGCAGTTATGGGCTTTGTTATGACCCATATGGCCGCTTTGAACAGGAAATTAAATGAATCTCAGTATATATTGAAAAATGAACAGGTAGCATTACGCAAAGAACGCGATAAAGCCCAGAATTATCTTGATATTGCCGCGACTATTATTATTATTATTGACCGTGACCAAACGGTAAGCTTGATCAACAAGAAAGGGTGTGAAGTCCTGGGGTACCTACAAAAAGAGATCATTGGGAAAAACTGGTTTGATGTATTTATCCCCGAGGATTCCCGGGATGAAGTTGAGGGGGTTTTTTCTAAGATTATATCGGGAGAAGCGGAAAGTGCGGTTAGTTTTAAGAATAAAGTTGTTACTAAAACAGGAATAACGCGGACCATTGCGTGGTATAGCAGTGAATTGCGGAATGAAGAAGGAAAAATCATCGCTTTGATAAGTTCAGGGGAAGATATTACTGAACAAAAGCGGATGGAAGAAGAACTTAAAGAGAAAGTGCTTGACCTGGAGAAATTCAACAAATTCGCGATAGATAGGGAATTAAAAATGATCGAATTGAAAGCCAAGATTAAGATCCTTGAAGCAGAAAAAGGCGGCTGTGGTATTGCAAGCAAAGAGAATAAATGAAACAGAAAAAACAATATAAAAGAGGCATACGGTTTAAGGTCACTTTACTGATGACTGTTGTAATACTGGTAGTGATGGTATTGGCGCTTGTGGTCTGTTATTTCTGGGGTTTTCTTTTTTTGCAGAATACGATACAGGATGACCGGGCGAAAATGGCGAATTTACTTTCAGAATCGCTGAGTCGCGTTTTCGATGACCGAATAAACAATTTGAAATCATATTTTCGGGCAGCGGTCTGGAGAAAGGAAATAAAAGAATATAATAATCTTTTGGCAGCATTGTCCGCGCAGGAGCGGGAAAAGCTTTTCGCGGAGCTTAATAGGACATGGGCGACATTGCAAGGGTATGACCCTTTAGTTAATAAATATTTGGAAGCGCAAACGCAGGGAAACTTAAGCAATATAAAGCAGCAATTATCCGATGTGAGAAGAATCATGATAACCGACCGGTTTGGAGGGGTCATCGCTTCTTCTCATTCGCCGTTAGAGTATTACCAGGGAAATAAATTATGGTGGAAGCAGGCGTATAACGGTGGCGCCGGCCGGGTTTATATCAGTCAGATCAAATACGACCAATTTTCTCTGGAAAAAATGATTTCTTTTGCTATCCCTATCATTGATGAATCAAATACGGTTATCGGTGTCGGGATGGCGGAAATCAATGCAAGTGAATTTCTTATTTCTTTGAATACGGTGAATATAAGCCAGGTCAGGTACGCTTCCCTGGTCAACCGGGACGGCCTCGTCATATTCAGCCAGAACGCGCAACTTGAGCATAAAACGATCTCCGATAGCGTTAATTTTAAACGATTGGTTAACGCTAAGAAAAAGTGCATTATCCTGGCTCGCACGAAAGAGAGGAATAAGTCGTATCTGTCGTACGCAGAAATCGATAACCTTTTTCTTCTGGCAAATGATCAGTTCTGGGGGGTTGTGATCATGGAAGATGCTCATCGGGAATTCGAGGTTTTGCGGAAATTAATTCTTCAGATGCTGCTGATCGCGCTGGTTTTAATAATCTCATCCATTCCTGTCAGTTTTATTTTCGCGGAGAGTATCGTCCGCCCGATAAAAAAGTTTTATGACGCAGTCCAGCAAATCTCATACGGTAACTTCAGCCACCAGATCGAAGTAAGATCGGGGGATGAAATCGAGCTGCTTGCGGATTATGTCAATAAAATGTCGTTGTCTTTAAGCAAGACATTGACCCCGATCAGTAATCTCGATAAGGAAGTCGCTGAACGTAAAGCACTCGAGCAGTCTGAGCGGCAGCGTATTGAGAAGGTAATTAATTTTCAGTCTGTTTTATTACAATTAGCCCGAAGCGAATTTAATGATCAAACGAGCGGCCTTATGCAGATAACCGAAACTGTTGCCGGGACCTTAGGAGTCGCGGGGGCAAGTATTTGGTTGTTTGATCATGACCGAACGACGCTTGATTGCGTGGATTTTTATGCGCGTCAGCGCCATGCCCATGAGAAGAAAGGCGCGCGCCTGGTTAAGGATTATCAGCCGTATTTTGAGTCTTTAAAAGAAAACCGTATTATCGTTGTGAATGATGCCAGCCGAGATCCCCGGACGGACGCGCTCATCGGGAGATATTTATCGTCCTTTAATATCGTTTCGTTGCTCGATGTCCCGATACGGTCGCGCGGCATACTGGCGGGGGTTTTGTCCATCGAACAAACAGGTGCCGTGAAAAATTGGTCGTTGGAAGAACAAAACTTCGCCGCTTCGATAGTAGATACGATCGCCCTTACCTTAGAGGCCGCTGAGCGTAAGAAAGCGGAAGTAGAGCTTTTAAGGCAAACGGAAGAATTGCGTGTTCAAAAAAATGAGCTGGAAAATTCCAAGCGGGCCCTTATGAATATCATGGATGATATTACTGAACAGCGTGAAAAGGCTCTTTCCCTCAAGGTCATGGCAGAAAGTTCTTCTAAGGCCAAAAGTGAATTTTTAGCTAATATGTCCCATGAGATCCGTACTCCTTTGAACGCCGTTATCGGGTTCTCAGAATTGTTAAAAGGTTCGTCCCTGGATGATTTGCAACGGGATTATCTCTCGACTATCCATGAAAGCGGTTCAGTGCTCTTGACTTTGATCAACGATATTTTGGATATTTCCAAGATCGAGGCAGGGGAGGTTAAGCTGGAATCGGTAGATTTTAACTTGATGAACCTGGTTGAAAATGTTATTCGTATTGTGAGCCCGAAGTTGAAAGGCAAAGAAGTCGAGTTATTTTATAATTTTGATGAGCGGGTCCCTCCCGGATTTAAAGGAGATCCGACGCGCATCCGCCAGATCATCCTTAATCTTTTGGGTAATGCGATAAAATTTACCGAGGCCGGAGAGATAGCCATTGCCGTAAAACTTGAAGAATCAAGTTTTTCGGAACCTTCGGATTTTCTTTCGATAAGGATTTCGGTGAAAGACAGCGGTATCGGCATCCCGAAAGAAAAACAGTCGGATGTCTTTGATGCGTTTACTCAGGCAGATATGTCGACCACGCGCAAATACGGGGGTACCGGCCTTGGGTTGTATATCTGCAGGAATCTTGTGGGGTTGATGGGTGGGAAGATCTGGGTTGAGTCTGAACCCGGTAAGGGGAGTGAATTCATTTTTACGCTTTCACTGCGTAAAGCCCTTTCCCTGAACGAGGAAGAGATCGCGCTTGTCCCTTTGGATACATTGCGGGGCAAGAAGGTGATGATCGTTGATGATAATGAGCATTCGCGTTATATTATCGCATCTTTTTGCCAGGAACAGATGATGCAGGTGGTTTCTTGCGCCACGAACGCCTTTGAGGCATTGGATTGGTTGGCTCAGCAGGCAGTCTTACCCGATGTTATTATTTCCGATATCCGGATGCCGGGGATGGATGGGTACCTTTTTGCGAAAGAGATTTGCAAGAACACCCGGTTTGAATCTATCAAGTTGATCGCAGCGACAAGCGATGTCATCCCGGGCACTTCACGGTTATCTCAAGAGTGCGGTTTTGACGCGTATGCTATTAAGCCGATCATTAAAAGGGATTTTGTGCGGATCATTCAGGCTGTTTTCGGGGATAAACGGCAAATCAAGAATATTATTACGCGCTATGACGCTGAAGATTTGACCTTAAAAGACCTCCGTGTCCTGGTCGCAGAGGATAATATCGTCAATTTAAAATTGATCACGACTATCCTCGAAAAATTCGGATGCCGTGTGGGAACTTCGTCTCACGGTAAAGATGTTATCGAGAAGCTTTCCCGGGAAACATTTGATATGGTGTTGATGGATATTCAGATGCCGATTATGGGAGGAATAGAAGCGACCGAGTTTATCCGTAATCAGATCAGTAAAGATATCCCGATCATCGCATTGACCGCTGCGGCGATGAAAGAAGACAAAGATAAAGCGATCGCTTCCGGCATGAATGATTTTATTACTAAGCCGATCAATATTAATCAACTTAAAGATACGCTTGTAGCCTGGAGCCGCCGGTCAGCGTAAATCAAGTTTTTTCCACCCCTCTCTTTTTTTAGTAGAGGGGTTTTTTATTTAGTGGTAAAATAGATAAAACAATACGCCTGTTTTTCTGATGAGATTGATGCGGTTGAGGCGAAATAAATTTTCGGGGTGAAATGAAGATAAAGGTCTTTTTGTTGTTGATCATCGGTTTATGGTGGGTAAATCCCCTTGCCGCAAAGGATGATCTGAGTGTTGAAGATCAGCTTGTCGGGGTTATGTTCAAGAATCTGGCTAAAGCGTATGTTTCGGTATCGGATTATGAGCGCTTAAAGAAAGATACTATTCTGCGCTTAAAAGGCATGGAGGATGAGCGGTTTAAAGCTTGTTACGCAAAGAGCCTTGCCGTGATCTCGGAATTCCCGCAGGAGGTAAAGATAAAATACGGGATCAATGAAAATATGAAGCGGCGTGATGCCATTAAGAAATTAGGGAAGTGGGATAAGAAAAAAGTTTGTCAGATCATTGATAGTGTCCCTGAAGGAGTTATTGCGAAGCACTTTAAAGAATATATACGTAAGAGGGACCCGGAGGTAAAAAAAAGTAATTTGTTGAGCCAGGTCAAGGGTTTCTGGGGGCGGGTTAAGGGAAACCTGGAGAGTAAATGAGGTTTTTTAAGAGGTGCAGTATTTGTTTGCTTTCCGGTATGATTTTTGGTATATTCTAAGAGAGGATCTGTTTGCCGTTAGGTATCTTAAGAAATAGGTAAATCTTTGTGTGTAAATATGAAAATAAATTCTTACCGGCTCAGTATCAGTCTATTGTTGTTGGCGGCGGTTTGCGGGTATCCTTTTATCGGTAAAGCAGAAAGGCCTGCTCTGAAAGATGAAGAGGCCCTGGAAGGAGAAATATCTTCGATCAGCCGGGAGTTTTCCGGGATCAAGCAGATATTTGACAAAAAAGGGGCAGCTGCCACAAAGAAAAATCCCCTATTCAGTAATGAGGGTTCAGTAACAATATTCGATCATAAAACGGCCTTAAAAGACATTGAGAAGTATATAAAGCAAAAAGAGTATCAAAAAGCCGGTGAATTGTGTGATGCGCTCTTGCGGAATTATAGCGATAATCGGCAGGTCCATTATTTACGCGCGCTTTTAAGCCAGCGAACAGGGGAATTAGACAAAGCGGTCAATGATTATCAATTCCTGATTGAGCATGAATTGGCTGATGCTAAAGTTTACAATAATTTAGCCAGTATATACGCTCAAAAAGAGAATTTTACGAAAGCAAAGGATTTATATAGCCAGGCGATAAAAGAGAATTATGGTATGGTTGAAGCCCATAATAACCTGGCAGATCTGTATTTAAGGGAAGATGCTTATGATCAAGCTTTGGCAGAGTATGAAAAAGTAATTGCCTTTGAGCCGAAGAATGCGCGGGTACTCTATAATTTAGGTGTCGTATACATGAAGAAGGGTGATTTCGCGCAGGCGCGGGAGCAGTGGGAAAAAGTTTTGTTGCTCCAACCCGCAGATGCGGACGCAAAGGGCGCGCTTGAGAACTTAGAGAAGCTGTTAAAGCCTAAACAAAAAGAGGGGGACGGTGCATAATAAAAAAGGTTTTAACCTTATCGAATTGTCAATTGCGGTTGCTATTATCGCGGTTTTAGCTGCCGGAGGGTTTTTCTCATACCTTCATGTCATTAACAAATCCATTAAAACCGACGCGATCGTAAGCATCAAGGCGATCCGTGACGCGGAGAAGGCCCACAAAATCGAGTCCGGTTCTTTTGTCGCGGCAGATAATACCGAAGAGATCAATAGGCTTTTGGAATTGAATATCCGGCCTAAATATTATGAGTACCGGGTCGTTAATGTCACTGATGATGATTTCGTGGTAATAGCCAAGCGTATCGGCCGTGATATAGACGCCAATAGCGTTGATACTGATTCAAGCGTTATTGTGATGAATGGCGGGGGAGAAGTATTGCCTGCGGGGCCATACGTGGGAGGCAGCGGCGGCGGGGGGGGAAGCGGCAGCAGCGAAACCCAAGAGAGCGGGACAACAACCACCAGTGGCGGCGGTGTT
>CAZPNW010000096.1:0-1899 GCA_964588175.1 uncultured Planctomycetales bacterium | reverse complement strand
GGTTGCGATGAAGCGATCATGCTCGATTCTATGGGTTTTGTGGCAGAGTGCACCGGGGACAATATTTTTATCGTTAAGCGCGATCACTTGTACACGCCTCCCCAATGCATGGGGACATTGCGCGGTATTACCCGTGACAGCGTCTTGGAGATCGCTAAAAAGGAAAGAATCCCGGTCCATGAACATGTGATCACGAGGCACGAAGTCTATATCTCCGATGAGTGTTTCCTGACCGGCACCGCGGCGGAGATCATCCCCGTGGTCAAGGTTGACGGCAGGGTGATCGGTGAGGGAAAGCCGGGGGCGCTTACCTTAAGCCTGATAAAGAAATTCAGGGATTTGACCAAAAAAGCGGGGACCAGGTATTAAGGGCCTTTTCTTTAAAGAGGCTCGATCGTACGAAGGGGAATGTCTATGGTATGCGATGTGTGCGGAAAAAATCAAGCGACGGTCCATCTTACGGAGATCATCGACGAACAGATGAATGAGCTGCACTTGTGTGAAGAGTGCGCGCGCCAGAAAAGCGCTAAGATGGAACAGCAGTTCGGGTTGGCTGACCTTTTGGCGGGGTTGTCTGATTTCCAAAAGCCGGCAGAGGAAAAAGAGATCATTTCTTTAAAATGCCCGGAATGCGGCCTGATGTATAAGGATTTTAAAAAATTAGGCCGGCTGGGTTGCGGGGAGTGTTACAGCACATTCCGCAAATACCTGGCACCGTTGTTAAAGAAGATACACGGATCAAACACGCATTTGGGAAAGTCTCCGGTCAAAGTGCCGAAGGCGGCAAAAGAAAAGAATAACCTGCAGGATCTGCGTTTTATGCTTCAGAAAGCGATCCAGCGTGAAGCATATGAAGAAGCAGCGCAAATCCGCGACCAGATAAAAAAACTACAGGAAAAACAAGCAAAAGACACTGCTGATTAAAAGGAAATTGTATGGAATTAAACGATTTAATGAAACATACCAGTGAATGGTTAAAGGGGAGCGGCCCTCATTCAGATATTGTTATCTCAAGCCGTATCCGCCTGGCGCGTAATCTTGATAAGATCCCGTTCCCTAACTGGGCAAATAAGAAACAGGCAAAACAGGTGCTGGATACGGTAGTTGATGCGGTGGGTAAGGCCGCCTGCCTTAATAAGACATGTGTTTTAAAGATGGCTGATATCAGTAATATCGATAAACAGTTCCTGGTTGAGCGGCACTTGATGTCCCTGGAGCATGCGCAGAAGGATAATGCGCGCGCTATTGTCATCGATGAAGATGAGGTCATCTCTCTTATGATCAATGAAGAGGACCATATCCGTATCCAGGTGATGCAGTCAGGGTTTAATCTTTATGAATGCTGGAATATCATTAACCGTATCGATGACGGATTGGCGGGAGAATTGAAATTCGCTTTTTTGCCTGATTGGGGGTATTTGACCGCCTGCCCTACGAATACCGGCACGGGTATGCGCGGGTCGGTCATGCTGCATCTGCCGGCGCTGGTAATGACGCGTCAGGTTAACCACGTTTTGGCGGCGATCGCAAAGCTCAGTTTTACCACGCGCGGGTTATACGGTGAAGGAACCCAGGCAAGCGGGAATTTCTTTCAAATATCAAACCAGGTTTCTTTAGGCCAAAAAGAAGAAGAGATCATTGAGAATATTAACGGATTGATCAGGCAGATCGTCGAGCAGGAGAATCAGGCACGGGAAGTCCTGCTTTCTCAAAACAGGGCAATGGTTGAGGATAAGGTAAACAGGAGTTTCGGGATCTTAAAGAGCGCTCATATTATTACCAGCCAGGAGACCATTGAGCTTCTTTCGATGGTCCGGCTGGGTTTTGATCTGGGAATGGTCAAAGATATCGACCGGCGCACGATAAACGAGCTTTTTATTATCATTCAGCCGGCGCATT
>CAZPNW010000095.1:0-20575 GCA_964588175.1 uncultured Planctomycetales bacterium | reverse complement strand
GCCTGCCGGCAGGCAGGCTTACTGCTGCACCCAACGCTTAAAAGCACCCGGCGCTAAAAGGAGGTACTCTGTGTCAGGAGAAGGTATCATTGGGCTTGAAATCCGTTGTCTGGCAGCCTTGATCAAATCGATCGTCGACCTGGGAATGGAATACCGTGAACTTTCAACGATGAAGACCTCTGACGGCGTCATCCATAAAGCTGATCTGGTCGTCACCGATAAAAACGGGAAAGCGATCGCTTTTGAAAAAACAGCCAAGGGCGACTATAAAGTGATCACTGATTGTTCGGGTTTAAGCTCCGCCCAGGTAAAAGACCAGCAAAATATCATAAAGAAAATCAGGCAGCGCTACTCTTATAATGTAGTTATCGACCAGCTTAAAAAACAGGGCTATGTTATCGCGCAGGAAGAAAAAGTCAAAAACAACACGATCCGCCTGGTAGCGCGTAAATGGTCATAAAAAGGAGGCCCGATGGCCGCAAAACAGGAAATCGAGCTTTTTATTTCTGATGACGGGCAATTGAAAGTGCATATCAAAGGAATGAAAGGCCCGGGCTGTTTAAAAGTCATTGAATCGATCACCAAAGAAGTCGGGATTTTGCAGGAAAAACAATTAAGCAGCGAATATTACGAACAACCCGGCACAACGGTAGCCAACGAATCAAAACTCAAGAAAAAATAGCTTTTAAGCTTTTCTAACAGGACATTACTTCGATGAATGAGATCCCAAAAGTTTATAACGCAAAAGAAATAGAGGACAAGTGGTACGCAGAATGGCAGGAGAAGAGATTATTTCACGCTCAACCCGATCCTGCGAAAGAACCGTTCTGTATCGTTATTCCTCCTCCCAATGTAACCGGTATCCTGCATATGGGACATGCCCTCAACAACAGTATCCAGGATATTTTAACCCGGTATCATCGTATGAAAGGTCACGCCGCCCTTTGGATGCCGGGGACAGACCATGCGGGAATAGCGACACAAAATGTGGTTGAGAAATCGCTCAGCAAAGAAAACCTCAAACGCCAAGACCTCGGAAGAGAAAAATTCATAGAACGGGTGTGGCGATGGAAAGAAGAATACGGCCAAACCATTATCCGCCAGCTTAAGAAATTAGGTTCTTCCTGCGACTGGGAGAGGCTTCGTTTCACCATGGACCAGGATTATTCCGGAGCTGTCAAAGAAGTATTTGTCAATTTATATGAAAAAGGGCTTATTTATCAAGGCGACTATATCATTAACTGGTGCCCGCGCTGCCAGACTGCCCTTTCAGACGAAGAAGCTCCTCATCACCAATTACAAGGGAACCTCTTTTACTTAAAATATCCTTTAAAAGATTCTCCCGCTGATTTTGTGATCGTCGCGACCACCCGCCCGGAAACCATGCTGGGAGACACTGCCGTCGCGGTAAACCCAAAAGACAAGCGTTACAAGAAATTGATCGGTAAAAAGCTTATGCTGCCGCTGGTAAACCGCGAGATCGAGATAATCGCAGATGAAATGGTTGACGCAAAATTCGGGACAGGCGCGGTAAAAGTCACCCCTGCTCATGATCCCAATGATTACGTAATGGGTAAAAAACATAACCTGCAGTTCATCAAAGTCATGTTCCCTGACGGCCGCATGAACGAAAATGCCGCTGATTATAAAGATATGGACCGCTTTGAAGCCCGGGAAGTCATTATCGAGGACCTTAAAATACGGGGACTGCTTGAAAAAATACAGCCGCACGAATTATCGGCAGGGCATTGCTACCGCTGCCATACTATTATCGAACCTTATTTATCAAAACAGTGGTTCGTCAAAATGTCCCCGCTGGCAAAACCGGCGATAGAAGCCGTGAAGAAAGGTAAAATAAAGTTTCATCCGAAACGCTGGACCAAAGTATATTTGAACTGGATGGAAAACATCCAGGACTGGTGTATCTCCCGCCAGATATGGTGGGGGCACCGTATTCCGGTCTATTACTGTAACGCCTGCGCCGGGAAAGACTCACCAATGCCAAAAGTCATTGTTTCACGGGATCAGCCGGCGGCTTGCCCGCACTGCGGATCATCTGATATATACCAGGATGCAGATGTATTAGACACCTGGTTTTCGAGCTGGTTATGGCCCTTCGCGACATTTTACTGGCCGTTTAATTCATTACCAGAAGACAAACGCTTGCAGGCTCAACAAGAATTAGGCTATTTTTATCCGACTTCAGTCCTGGTAACCGCGCCTGAGATCATTTTCTTCTGGGTAGCGCGAATGATCATGTCCGGACTTGAATTTATGAAAGATATCCCGTTTAAAGATGTCTATATACACGGCACTGTCAGGGACATTGAAGGCAAGAAGATGTCGAAATCACTCGGTAACATTATCGATCCGCTTGAGATCATAAACGAATACGGGACTGACGCGCTGCGTTTCAGCCTTATATCGATTACTGCCCAGGGCCAGGATGTTTATTTATCCAAAGAACGCTTTGAGCAAGGCAGGAACTTCGCGAATAAAATATGGAACGCATCCCGTTTTATTTTAATGAATCTGGATGCTGCGCATATCAAAGGCGACCTCTGCGTTTATGTTAAGAGCAACCAACTCGATATCGTTAACCTCTGGATATTGAGCCGTTTGTATTCCGTGATCAAAGACGTGAATAAAAACCTGGACTCTTTTAAGTTTAATGAGGCCGCCAACCTTTTATACGGATTTTTCTGGCATGACTTCTGCGACTGGTATCTTGAATTGATAAAAACCGATATCAAAAACCCGAACAACCAGCTTATCATGTATAAAGTATTGGAAAAATTCTTGCGGGTCATTCATCCTTTCATGCCGTTTATTACGGAAGAGATCTGGCACCGTATTCAACCGGAAGCGGGATCGATCATGATCCAGGCATGGCCGCACCTGCAAACTAACCTCATTAATAGAAAGGTCGAGGAAAAAATGTCCCTGGTATTTGTCGCGGTCACCGCGATCCGCAACATACGCTCTGAACTTGAGATCCCGATCACCAGTATCCTGAAATATAAGATCTTCGCTTCTGAAAGCACGCAAAAACTCTTTCAATCTCTTGCAACGCAAATTGAAAATGTTTCAAAAAACAAGCTTATGAGCACGGCTGGCCAAGCAGAATACACCCACTCACCGGGACAATTCGATCTAGTCTTAAACGAAGCGCATATCGTTATTCTGCTATCCGGAGTCCTGGACACCCAAAAGCATAAAAACAAGATAGAGAGCGAGATACAAAAAACCATTACCGAGATCAAAGCGAAAAATAATCTTTTGTCGAATGAAAACTTCGTGAAACGGGCACCGCAGGAGATAGTGGAAAAGGAAAAGATCAAACTGTCGGAACTTAACGAAAAGTTAAAAAAACAAAAGGAGGTGCGCGATGGACTCCAATAAATATTTTCTTTCTCACGCAGAACCAAGTTTGGACCAGAGTAAACTCGATAGTATTGTCAGGCACGCCTTATGCGAAGATATCGGTAAAGGGGATATCACGACGCAATTAACCATCCCTCAGGATAAGCATATCAAAGCTATCTTGATCGCAAAACAAGATTGCGTGATCTGCGGTATGGATGTGATCGAAAGGGTTTTTAACACGGTAGATAAACAGATCGTTTTTTCCCCTCAAGTAAAAGAAGGCCACAGCGTTAAAAAAAACAAGCGGATCGCCCTTATCGAAGGGAAAGCCCACAGTATCCTCAGCGCAGAGCGGGTCGGGCTTAATCTTTTAAGCATGCTTTCGGGAATCGCGACAAAAACCAGGGAATATGTCGAAAAAGTAAAACCGTATAAAGTCAAGATCACCGACACCCGTAAAACGATGCCGGGTTTGAGGGAACTGCAAAAATACGCCGTACGTATCGGAGGCGGATTTAACCACCGCATGGCTTTGGATGAAATGATCCTGATAAAAGACAACCATATCCAGATCATGGATGGCTACCATCAATTCCCCAAAGTTCCGAAAGGATATAAGATCGAAATTGAAGTGCAGAATATGCAAGAGTTCAACCACGCGCTGCGCTTTAAACCGGATGTCATCATGCTGGACAATATGGATATTGCCGATGTTAAGAAAGCGGTAAAGATCCGTGATAACACCCGCTTTGACAGCCATCACCCCAAGACAAAACTCGAGACTTCAGGAGGAGTTAATATTAAGATCGTAAAGAAGCTTGCGGCAACCGGTGTTGATATTATTTCGGTCGGGGACTTAACCCATTCATTTAAGTCCGCGGATATCAGTTTAGATATCCTGCCGGAATAAATACGACCCTAGAAAACCTTGATACGGTAAGAGAACAGCCATTGATGAGGGAGTATCAATGGCTGTTTGATTTCATGCAAAAATTCACGCTTTCCTCAGCACAATTCAAACCTTGCGGCGACCAGCCGAAAGCAATAGAAGCATTGACCAGGTCGATCCGGGAAGGGAATCCTTTTCAAACGCTTTTGGGAGTGACCGGTTCAGGTAAAACGTTCACCCTGGCCAATATCATTGAAAAGGTCAATCTGCCGACACTGATCATCTCGCATAATAAAACCCTCGCTGCCCAGCTTTACTCTGAATTCAAAGAATTCTTCCCGAATAACGCGGTAGAATATTTTGTCAGTTACTACGATTATTACCAGCCGGAAGCTTATATACCATCGACAGACACGTATATTGAAAAGGATTCTTCTATTAATGACCGGCTCGACCGCCTGCGCCTTTCAGCTACCACAAACCTTATGTCACGTTCTGATGTCGTGATCATAGCTTCAGTATCCTGTATCTATAACTTAGGCAATCCGGAAGATTATAAAGATATGCTGGTTTGCCTTGAAAAAGGACAATGCATCTCCCGGGATGAGCTCCTGAGACATTTCATCAAAATACAATATGAACGCAATGATTATGAATTCATCCGGGGAAAATTCCGGGTGCGGGGAGATTGTATCGAGCTCTATCCTTCGTATCAGGAAAAAGCGCTGCGTATCGAGTTATGCGGCGACACCATTGAAAAGTTAACTGAAATTAACCCTGTTTCAGCACAAGTAATCACCCTCCTTGATCGCGTCGCGATATATCCGGCAAAACATTTTATTGTTTCTCAAGACAGTATTGACGCGGCTATCGGTTCGATACATGACGAGCTGGACCGCCAATTGAGCGTTTTACGCGGGAAAAACAAGTTGCTGGAAGCCCAAAGGCTTGAATCCCGTACGCGCTATGACACAGAAATGCTTAAAGAGATCGGCTACTGCCGGGGGATAGAAAATTATTCGCGCCATCTTACCGGAAGGCCGGCAGGTTCCCGCCCGTATTCGCTGATGGATTATTTCAAGGGTGAATTTCTCACTATCATCGATGAATCTCACGTTACCCTGCCGCAGGTGCGCGGCATGTATGAAGGAGATAAAGCAAGAAAAGAAACGCTGGTGGAATACGGCTTCCGCCTGCCGTCGTGCCTGGATAACCGGCCGCTGACCTTCAGCGAATTTAACGACCTCATAAAACAGACTATCTTTGTATCTGCAACTCCCGCTGATTATGAGATCAAGCGCAGCAAAGGAAGGATCATAGAACAGATCATCCGCCCGACCGGCCTTATTGACCCTGAAATCATCATTAAGCCTACCGATAACCAGCTTGATGATTTGATCAAAGAAGTCAAAATAAGGGCAAAGCGCAATGAACGCACCCTGGTGACCACGCTCACCAAGAAAATGGCGGAAGATCTGACCGCCTATTTACAGGAGAAAGGAATCAGGGTAAAATACCTTCATTCAGAGATAGAGACCATTGAACGTTCGAAAATACTGAGGGAACTGCGCAAAAAAGATTTTGACTGTTTAGTCGGCATCAACTTGCTCAGGGAAGGGCTTGATCTGCCGGAAGTTTCCCTGGTGGCGATCTTAGACGCCGATAAAGAAGGATTCTTACGGTCGGCGACATCGCTCATCCAGGTCTCCGGCCGGGCCGCGCGCAATATTAACGGCACCGTGATCATGTACGCGGACACAGTCACCGATTCAATGAAAAAATCTATTTTTGAAAGCTCCCGGCGCCGGGCTATCCAGATTGAATTCAATAAAAAGAATAATATCACTCCCCGTTCGATTGAAAAAGCGATAAAAGAAGGCATTGAAGATATCGCGGACGCGGAAAGTTTCGTACAGGGGCTCACGGGCGAGGGAAAAGAAGATTATGAAATGCGCGAATATATTGCCGGATTAGAATATGAAATGGAGCTGGCTGCGAGGAATTTACAATTTGAACAAGCAGCGCTCCTCCGCGATAAGATCCATGCATTAAAAGAAAAAACTCTCTAGAAAAAGGAAAGACACTATGCTTCTCGCCGCTGATATCGGCAATACCAATATTAACTTCGGGGTTTTTAACGGAAAAAAACTACTGAAACGCTTTATTATCCCGACTCAAGAACCCGTTTACGCAAAACCACTGGCCAAGATCTTTAAGCAGTATGTTATCCAACAGGCGATTGTTTGCAGTGTCGTCCCCCAGAGCACGGTCAAGCTTGAAAAGACATTCAATCGGTCCTTGCATACAAAAGCTGTCATTGTAGGACGCGATTATATCGTCCCCATTAAAAATTTGTACCGCTATCCTCACCAGGTCGGACAGGACCGTCTGGTCAATGCCTACGCCGGAATAATGCTCTATGGAGCGCCGCTGGTAGTCATTGACTTCGGCACCGCGGTCACCTTTGATGTTATTTCGAAAAGAAAAGAATATATAGGCGGAATGATCCTTCCCGGTTTAAGTATTTCGCTCGATGCGCTCAATAAAAGAACTGCGCTCTTACCTCGAATAAAGCTGCAGAAGCCGCGTGAATTTATCGGTAAAGACACCAAAAACAGCATGTTGAGCGGTATAGTATACGGATTCGCCTGTCTTACCGATAACCTTGTTGAGCGAATAAAGGCTAAAACCGGAGCAAATACACCCGTTGTCGCCACAGGAGGCAATATTCCCCTTATTCGAGCTTTCTGCAAGAAAATCGATAAAATCGATCAAGATTTAACGTTAAAAGGATTATATTTGCTCTATGAAAGATATACTCAGTAAATCCAACCTATCCCCGCGAACATCTTTAATTTAAAGTACCCTGCTTTAAGAAATTAAAAAATAACCTAACTATAATTATCACTGAGCTTTAAAATGTAATTATCATTGACAAACAGTGGTTTTCTTTGTATATTTATAACTATTCTAAATATGTCTAAATGAGGTGAACTATGGCTGAAAACACTAATGATATAAAACCTATCATGACCACCAAAGAGGTTGCCGAATACTTAAACATTCACCCCTTGACCGTGAATAAATACGCGAGGGAAGGCAAGATCCCGGCATTTAAAATAGGCACCGACTGGCGCTTCCACAAGAATTATATTGAGAATTGGATCAAAGAAAAGGTAACTCACAATGTCGCGGGAAAAGAGCGCAGGAAGAATTCGCCTGCTGTCTTAAATCCTTAACGGATAACCATGAAAACATTTGCCATTCTTATGAATCCTGCCACTTTAGGAGAACTCAAACGCCTCCTTCCCGGCACGCGATTCCTTCCCCATGCAGCACTTGAATTTCTGCTGCGCAAGAACCTTCCGTTTAAAATAATCAAGCTTAAGAAGATCACTTCTCCGCAAGGAGAGAGCATCTGCGGATACCTGATCATTTGGCCGGTTTTAAAAGAGACTATCGCTTCGCTTGACAAAGAATCGATCAAAGAAAAGATCATAGAAGCAGGGCTACTTGCAGGACGCTTAGGTGCCCGGATGATGGGCACCAATGGCTCGTACGGGCTTTCTGCCCAGGATTTAACGACGATTGCCCGAAAGATCAAGATACCTTTTACCAGCGGAGAATCCCTTTTAAGCTGGTCGTTCTTTGAGTCTCTTTTTTTAGCGGCTCAAGACAATAACCTTAAGCTCAAAGATACTTCAATCGTAATCATAGGGGCGAACTCAACCCTGGGAATGCTCTGTGCTCGAAAACTGGCTTCTTACGCTTTAAACATCATACTCGCTGATACTGACGGAGAAAAACTTAACGCGTTCAAAGAAACACTGATGGTTCAAAGAACACAAGAGAATGAGCAAAGCACTATTACGGTAATCTCGACTGATGAGCTGCCGCAAAAGGGAGCACATGCGGATATCTTTATCCCGATATCAAATGCCGCGTGCGAACAACTGACCCATATCAATTTAAAACCACAAAGCATCATTTGCGCTGTTGCCGATTGTCAATATCTTGAAACACTCACCGCGCTCCTCAAAGATATCACGGTTATAAAAGGAGGCATTATTAAGATGCCTCCATCGATCGACCTCGGAATAGATCTCGGGTTACCCGACAATTTGATAAACGCGACATTTGCTGAGCCGATCTTATTGGCATTCGAAGGTAAAACCGGCATTTTTTCTCTGGGGGAAGCGACAAACATCAACAGGCTTGAGGATATCGCCGATATCGCTGTTCAATACGGCTTTGAGATCTGTAATTCCCTCAAGTGAGCGCCCGTTCAACAACTTATTGCTCATTATATGTGGTATAAAATCTTTCGCACCGGATGTATTCTGTTCCTGAAGCTCTTTTTCCGCCTTAAGATAGAAGGCCGGGAGAATTTACCGAAAAAGAGCAATTTTATCGTTGTGGCAAATCATTCCAGCTTTATGGACCCGTTTGTAGTCGCCGCTGCGATACCCGCAAAGATCTATTGTATCGCTTCACGCTCGTTATACGCCTTCCCGAAGTTAAAATGGGCGCTGCGCAAACTCGACTGCCTGCCGACAGGAGCCTCTTCCGAATGCGCCATCGACCTGTTAGTTAAAAACAATATCGTAGGATTATTCCCGGAAGGAGGGATCAGCAGAGACGGTAAATTACGCGAGTTTAAACGGGGGGCGGCACTCTTAGCGATGAAAACCGGCCGGCCGATAGTGCCCTGCGCGATCAGGGGCGCCTACGAAGCGCTTCCTATAAAAGCAAAGTTTCCGCGCCTGGTGCCCATAACCATCACCATATGCAAACCTGTATTCTTATTAAAAGAATTTGATGAAGTCCTTGACGATACAGATCTCCAGGAAGGTATTACGAGGATAAAAAACGCAATAAAGGAAAAGATCAATGCAAAATAATGGACTCATAGAAATAAGTGTTTCAAAATTGATACCCGCTAAAAAATGGAAAGTGATCAGATTATTGACAAAAGTCGGTGAATTCCCCAGCTACATGCCCAATGTCAAAGAAGCTACCGTCCTTGAAAAAGTGCATAATACGATCAAAACCAGATGGAAAATCCAGGTTGACAGCGTGCCCATAAGCTGGGTAGAAGTCGACACGCTCAATCTCACCCATAATACCATTTTATTCAACTCAACAGAAGGAGACCTCCAGGAATTCAAAGGCGCCTGGAAATTCCAGGACGATCCACAGGGCACTTTAGTGACTGTCACCGTCTCGCTTAAGATCGATATACCGGCGATAAAAGAATTTGCGGAAGCCTATATTAAAAAACTCCTCACGAAGAACTTTGAAGCGATGCTCGAGGCTATCGAAAAGAAAATAATCTCGCTTCGCTACGATAGTTATAAACACGGGAACATTGACAAAGTCGCCGGATTTGGCATTATCGCGCACCCGTATGATTTCTCGCACCTGGAAAAATGCTTTAAGATGCTCAATCCGGATTATAACGTCAGCTCGCCTGAATTTGTCAGCCAACTCTTTCATGTCAGCCCTTCGTTTAAACTTTATGATATTAAAGATTATAAATCTTTGACAGGGGAGACCGTAAACGGGTCATTTATGATCGCGACCTTCATTCCCGACATGATGGAGAAAGATATTTGGAGCGTATTCTCAAAAGTGGTACGCGCCTGTAAGATCGCTGAAAAACACGGCATCGGTATTGTCACCTTAGGGGGATTCACGTCAATTGTGGCCGAACGTATCGGACAGGAAGTCGCCCATGAAGTCGATATCGCGGTCACCTCAGGCAATACCTTTACCGCCGCGATGGCAGTCGACGGTGTTTTAAAAGCAGCTGATCTCGTGGGCCTGGATATCAATAAATCTACCCTGGCAATAATCGGAGGCACCGGAGACATTGGTAGCGCCTGCGCCCGGGTTTTTGCCGATAAAGTAAAAAACCTTATCCTAACCGGGAGGACAAAATCGCATTTAAATAAATTGAGCGCTGAGCTTAAGAAACACAAAAAAGCCCGCGTAACCATAAGCCTTGATAATAAAAAGGCGGCAGAAAAAGCCGATATCATCATTGCCGTTGCCAGCGCCACAATTCCCATCCTGCAGATGGAGTGGTTTAAACCGGGAGCGATCATTTGCGATGTTGGCTATCCGAAGAATATTTCCCACGCGGCGACTCACAGAAACGATATCTTCGTATTTTCCGGAGGATTAGCCAAAAGCCCGACCCCCGTCACCTTCCCCATTGATTTCGCGCTTCCGTCGCCGTCGGTGATCTACGGATGTTTCGCTGAAGGAATAATCCTGGCTCTGGAAAAACGTTTTGAAAATTACAGCTTTGGGAGAGGCAATATTACGACAGAAAAAGTCGACGAAATACGCGCCTTAGGCAAAAAACACGGCTTCGAGGCGGCTGATTTTTATTGGGGAGATACCCTTATAGACGCTTCGCTTATAGAAAGGATCCAAAACCTTATTCATGAAAATAAAACTCATCGCACCCAAAAGACTTGATGCGTGGGGAGAAAGTTTCTGGGATTTAAAAACACTCTCTGCCTTGACCCGTAAGTATGCGGGGGGAGCACCGCTGGCACTGCCCACTTTAGCGGCACTTACTCCGCACGATGTTGAAGTAATACTTACCGACGAAAATGTTGAACCGGTCGATTTCAATGAAAAAGTTGACTTAGTCGGAATAACGGGCATGACCTGTGTGATACCGCGCGCCTACGCGATCGCGGATGAGTTCAGAAAAAAAGGGGTCCCGGTCATCATGGGGGGGATACACGTTTCAATGATGCCGCAAGAGGCAGCTCAACACAGCGATTCAATCGTTATCGGGGAAGCTGAAGAGATATGGGCACAGGTGCTCGCTGACGCCGGAAAGGGGGCTTTACAAAAAACCTACCGCGCGCCTGGATTCCCTGATTTGACACATGCGCCCATACCCCGCTGGGACCTGCTGAAAAATGACCGGTATTGCTATTTCACGCTGCAAACCGGCCGCGGCTGCCCCTTTGACTGCGAATTCTGTTCCGTACAAAGATTTAACGGAAGAAATTACCGTTCCCGAGACATTAACCTGGTCTTGAAAGAAATTTCCTTATTAAAGAAATTTGACGCGAAAAGGTCGTTTTTCTTTGTAGACGATAATCTCCTGGCGAAGAAAGATTACGCGAAAGCACTTTTTTCAGAGCTTATCCCTTACCGGATAAAATGGTGGTGCCAATCCTCTGTTGACAGCCTCAAAGACGATGAAACACTCAAATTGATGTTCCGATCAGGCTGCCGGGAAATATTCGTCGGTTTTGAATCAGTGCAGCAAAATAGTTTACAGGCGATGAATAAAACAAAAATAAACAAGGTAGATGAATATAAAGATATCATTACCAAGGTACACTCCCATGGTTTATCCGTATTCGGCTCGTTTATATTAGGAAGCGACTTTGACAACAGCACTATTTTTCAAGAGACACAAACCTTCATCGAACAAACAAATATGGCCTTCGCTATGATCAACGTATTAACGCCGCCTCCCGGGACAGCACTTTATACGAGGCTGGAGAAAGAACAACGGCTTTTGCCGTGCCCCTGGAATCAATTCGACGGTGAACACGTCACCTTCAAGCCCCGTAACTTATCACTCCCGGAATTACAGGAAAAAAGGGACAAACTCATTCGAAATCTTTATTCTTTTAATAACCTGTACGCGAGGCTAACACATCTCTGGAACAAAGGCGTATTCCTGCGTGAAGCAGGGCGCAAAAGCTTATTTTCTAAAGGACGCATCATATTTACCCTCTTTACGATTTTTCGCGCTTCATGGTCCCAAACACTCTTTACCTGGAAATGCTTATGGAGAAAAAACGCCACTTCGGTTATGACAGTATTACTCGCGACTAGTTTTCATGATTACGCAGAACGCCTCAAGGCTAAAAAATGACCTATACGTTTAATCTTTATTCGATACCGACATTCTTGACCGCGCTGTTCCTTTTTATCCTGGGGTTATCCGTTTTTATGCGGGATAAGCGCTCAGATATTAATTTCAGCTTTCTTTTGGTATGTCTTTCCGCCACCATCTGGCAACTGGGTTATACTTTTGTTTATTTAAGCGCAGATCAACATACCGCGCGCATTTGGCAGAAATTTGTCTATTTTGGGATCCCGTTCCTGTCTCCTGCAATGTACCATTTTTCAACAGCGTATCTTGACCTAAAACAACAAAGAAAATATGTTATTTTATCTTACCTTTTCGGCGTTATTTTCCTCACCATCAACCTCTTTACTCATTTATTAGTGAGTGATGTAACAAAATACTTTTGGGGTTATTATAAAAAAGCAGGGCCTTTATACACCATTTTCCTCATTCTCTGGCTGATACCGGGAATTGCTACTATATACAACTTACACCGGGAACGCAAAAAATTCACCAGTCCGCTCGACCGTGAAAGAAGAAAATACATTTTCATTGCCTTTAGCATTGTCTTCATAGGTTTCTGGGATTTTATACCCGCCTATGGAATTAATATTTATCCATTTGGTTTTATCGGAGTAGTCGCATGCCTTTCCACGATAGCATACGCCATTGTAAAATACCGCCTTCTGGATATCACCGTTGTTATCACCCGTGCGGCAGTATTTCTATCGGTTTATTCTATCGTACTCGGGATCCCTTTTATTCTTTCTGCAGCCCTCAAAGAATGGTTCATGAGGCATCTGGGTTCGAACTGGTGGATGGGTCCGTTTTCTTCATTAGTGCTGCTGGGAACCATCGGGCCGTTTGTCTATGTTTATCTTGAAAAGAAAGCCGAATCGATATTATTAGGAGAACAACGCCGGTATCAGGAGATCCTTAAACATGTGGCGGTTGACCTCTCCCGGATCCGTAATCTGCAAAAATTGATCGATTATATCGCTCATACGGTGACGGAGGTTGTCCGTATATCCCATGCGGTCATCTATGTTCATGATGCCAAAAAAGACGCTTTTCTTTTAAAAGCCGGCACTCATTTAAAAGATTCACAGCAGCAGTCGATCGACCATAAGAACATTTTGATCTCCTGGCTTGAAAAAAGAAAAGAACCGTTAGTATACGAAGAGGTCAAACACCAGGCACACGAGAATGCTGACCCGGAATTTAAAAGGTTAGAAGAACAAATGAGAAAACTCAATGCCGCCGTTATTGTACCCTGTTTCCTGCAAGACAAAATATTGGACTTACTTATCCTGGGAGAAAAACTTTCAGGAAAAATATATAATTCCGAAGATTTAACGAACTTTTCCTTTTTAGCCAGCGAGGCAGCCCTGGCAACGGAAAACGCTCAATTATACGGCAAGATCGAGGACGAAGTTAAACTTCGCACCGAAGAATTAGTCGATGTCCAGAAACAGCTGGTTCAAGCGGAAAAACTGGCGACCGTTGGCACCCTTGCCGGCGGCGTCGCGCATGAGATCAATAATCCGTTAACGGCGATATTGACCAATGTCCAGATACTCCTGGCAACCGATGAAACCCTGGACGCCGATTCCAAAGAATCCTTGGAACTTATTGAAGAAGCTACGAAACGCTGCCGTACCATCGTTCAGAAATTGATGGCATACGCGAAGAAACCGCTGGAGGAGTCAAAAATCGGCAAGGTATTGGTATCCGACATATTAAATAAAGTGCTCGCGTTCTTAGGCTACCAGTTTGAACAAGATAACATAAAGATAGAAGTAGAAGAAAAAGAAAAAAATTGTTTTGTTTTAGGTAACCAGAATGAACTAGAACAGGTGATAACGAATATCCTCATTAATGCCAAAGACGCTATTGGAGGATTAAAAAAAGGCGGAATAATTTGTATTTCGGTGGCTAAAAGCGGCAAATGGGTAAAAATACAGATAAAAGACGAAGGCATCGGCATCCCCCGGGATATCATTCCTAAGATATTTGACCCGTTTTTTACTACCAAAGATGTCGGCAAAGGATTAGGCCTTGGCTTATCGATCTGCCAATCGATCATAGAAAAACACAAGGGGCTGGTCACCGTTGAATCAGAAGTCAATAAAGGGACGGTGTTCAACATTTTACTGCCGGACGCAAAAGAGATGAGCGCCATTAAAATGTAATATTAAGATAAAAAAGGAGCGAGCACGTTATGAGCAAAAATATACTGGTGATCGACGACGAAGAGTTAGTGACGGAAAGTTTAAAACGGCTTCTTAAAAAAAATGGGTATTCAGTCGCTATTGCTCGTAATAATACAGACGCCATGGAAAAGGTAAAAGAACTCGATTTTGACCTCATAGTATCAGATATACGGATACCCGAAGTAAACGGGGTTGAAATTATCAAGAATATCAGGCATTATTATAAGATATCCCAAAAGAAGCCCGTCCCGGAGATATTGATCACCGGATACTCCAGTGATGAGCATTTGAAAGAAGCACAAGCACTCAAAGTCGCCGATTATCTCTACAAACCGTTTGACATAAAAGACTTTCTAGAGATAGTCAAAAAAAACTTAAAGTAATATGAACCAACCGATATTTACGGCGGCCAAACAGCGCGAATTCGTATTCGAGCTTATCGTAACACAGGGAGACACGACCCCCTACGGCAGCGCTTCCTTTATTAACTACATCCGCTGGTACAATATTGCCAGGGACGCGCTCCTGGTCTGGAAAAACCTCGGGTTTGACGACAGCTTAAAACCGCTCATTGAAACCGAGGTTTCTTTTTGCGACGTGCAGTATAAACGCGAAGCTGTTTTACAGGACGAAATTGTCATTAAAGTAAACGCGGCTGATATAAAAGAAAAGGAATTCAACCTCTTGTTCACCTTGATCCGTAAAGATAACGCTTTATTGATAAGCCTGGGAAAGCAAAAAATATGCTTCCGTAATTCTAAAACAGGAGCAGTAGTCAATCTGCCGGAGAATCTGGTAAAAAGTATCTTAACCCCTATTGCTGTTGACGAAAAGTCGCTTTTGTTTAAATATTAAGCTTACATGAAGACATTCAATTCTGAGTTTGATATCTATTTTGAGGACCTTTCAGCTTCAGGAAAAGTCCATTTGGAAAAGATCGGCGAATGGATGTCCATGACCCGGGAACAGTATTTTAAGTCTTCCTGCCCTGAACACCTCAAGTTCGTCGAAAGCCCGATACAGATGTTTACCATGGGATTAACCATTACCGTGTCCGGAAGCTCCCGCTGGGCGGACAAGATCCAGGCGATCCTGACAACCGCCAATATCAAAAAAATATCCTTTGAGATGCATATAGATTTTAAAAATGAACGGACCGGAAAAGTGATCGCCAAGGGGATACAAAAAGTTGCCTTTGTCGATGTCGTTTCCAGAAAATTCTCCAATATACCCGCTGACATGCATCAGGTGATCGTGAATTTTAATAACCCGTAAAACTAACCTATAAGGAGTTTTACAATGGATAAGAACATTCTCGTGGTTGATGATGACCCGCTCGTACTTAAAACTTTGACGCGCTACCTCAAAACCTTCGGCTATGATATTAAATCCGCCGCAAGCGGCCAGGAAGCGATCCACGTCGCCGAAGCGTATTCCTTGGACCTGATCATTGCCGATATCCGCATGCCCGGGATGAACGGGATAGAAACAATCAAGCAATTACGGCAGCTCATGCAGGATAAATACAAAAAGACCGTGCCAGAGATCATTATTACCGGTTACGCTTCAGATGAAAACAGGATCGAAGCCGAACAGCTTGGTGTCGCGGATTATATCTACAAACCTTTCGACGTTGAGGTCTTTATTTCTGCCGTCAAAAAGAACCTGAAAGAATAAATTATGCGCATAGAATCATCGATTTATATCAATAAAGACATAAAAACCGTTTACGAAACGATTTATGATGTAGAGGGATACCCTCGTTTTATGCTGAACGTCGAAAAAGTAAAGATACTCGAAGATACCGGCATTACCCGGCTGAGTGATTGGAGCATTAATGTTAATGAAACGCTCATCGCCTGGCAGCAGAAAGACCAATGTGACGCAATCGCTCACGAAATAAAGTTCAGCGGTTTAAAAGGGGATTTAGTTAACCTTTCCGGGCTCTGGCAGGTTACGGAAATAAACAGTTCGAGAGTCAATCTTAAATTATCCGTTACTTTAGACCTGTCGGGAATTATTAAACTCAGATACACGGATGATTTTATAGAAAAGAAAGTACGGGTGATCCTGACAAGTACTCTCAGGGCTTTTAAGAAAAGGATTGATTCCGGGTTAGAAGTATCTCAAGGCGCGGTTATTATCAGTGACTTAGTGAATTTCAAGAATAGATACGGCAAGAACATAGTGGGATATTTCGATCATCAGCGCATGTGGACCTCTGAAATGCCGTTTATAATCCTTCCCCCGGGATACGGAGAAACCAAGCGTGACACACTCTCGACATCATATTACCTGGTCAAAAACGGTTTCAACTGTATCCGATATGATGCGACAGACCATGTCGGAGAAAGCGAAGGGAGCGTTGTCAATACAACGCTTTCAAAAAAGAAGACCGACCTTCTTTCAACGATAGATTATGTCGAACAACGCTTTAAAACGTCCTTCGTCACTGTAGTGGCGACCAGCCTGGCTAATAGAATAGCGATTAAAGCAGCCAGTGAAGATACCCGGATCATTTTACTTATCGGCGTAGTTGGCGTTGTTAACGTGCAGGAAACGTTAAAAGCGGTTTATAAAGAAGATATGCTTGAGGCTTTTCTTAAAGGAGAAAAATGGGGGGAAACCGACGTATTGGGACTGAAAGTCAATTTTGAGAATTTCCTGGAATCTGCGGTTAAAGATGATTTCCATGACCTTAATAGCACTGCTCATGATCTCAGTAAGCTTAAGATCCCGGTTATTTTCTTTGTAGGTGAAAAAGACATTTGGGTTAAAGCGGAAGATGTACAATTCGTGTTTGAAAAAAGCCAGGGAAAAGTTAAAGAATTGCACATAATACCGGAAGCGATGCACCAACTCAAAGAAAACCCTAAAGTTGCGCAAACAGTCCTCAAACAAATAGTAACATGCTGCAGTAAATATCTTTCGGCAGGGAATCTGTCTTTTGAAAACACCATAGAACCCAGCATCAGAGAAATCGCCATGCAGAACCGGATCGAAAAAGACAGGCTTAAGTTAAAGGGCGTATTCGCGCTCAGTTCAGAAAAAGACTTCTGGGCAGAATACCTCACGAGCTTTAGCATTATTTTCAAAGTCCCGGATTTTCGGGAATATTTAACGCTTCTTTCAATATCATTAAACGGGATAAAAGACGGCGACCAGATTCTTGACGCCGGCTGCGGAGTAGGACATTTTGGAGCTTGGCTTATATATGAAATCATTAGGAATAACAGCGCTATGCACGATATAAAACTATACTCAAAGAGCACCTATTATGGAATAGATTTTGTCACCAGCGCTTTAGAGACTGCCCGGAACCAGCATCAAAAGATGAAAAATGAATTCTTAAAAGAAAGAGGGCTGACCAGCCAGGATGTTCAAGCATTTCTGCCAAGCAAATATCAGGAATGCGATTTGAATTTTGACCTGCCCTTCGAAGATTGTTCTTTCGATAAGATCTGTAACAGCCTTGTGTTATCGTACCTCAATGACCCTCTCTTGACCGCGAGAGAATTCTTGCGTGTCCTAAAACCGGGAGGCCGTATCGTTATTTCTTCATTGAAACCATTTGCTGATTTATCTGAAGTTTACCGGCATTTTATTTCCATTTCAAAGAATGAACAAGAAATCATGGCTGCAAGGAAATTGTTAAGCGAAGCCGGGAAGATAAAACAAAAGGAAGGAATGGGGCATTACAGATTCTTCGGTGATAAAGACATTAAATTAATACTGCTCGCTGCAGGCGCTAAAAAAATCAAAGTTTTCAGGTCCTTAGGCAACCAGGCTACTGTCGCTGTAGGGATCAAATAACTCACGGCATACTATGTGGTATTACACAATAAGCCCTTTAATTAACGGAGTAATTCTTGCGCTCTTGGGGATATTTGTTTTTTCCAGAAACAAATATTCATTACTTAATATCACGTACGGTTTATTTTGCCTCGCGATATCTTTTTGGAGTTTCTCTTACCTGTTCTGGCAGCTGTCTAAATCAAGAGAAAGCGCTCTTTTTTGGTGCCAACTATTAATGACCGGTGCCACGTTTATACCCGCGACATACTTCCATTTTATAACGACATTAACGGGTGATTATAAAAAAGTAAACATAAAGAAAGTTATTTACTTTGTCTATGGCATTGCCTTTATTTTTACCCCGCTGAATTTTACCAGCTCAATGATCAAAGACATTGTCCCGCAGATGGAGTTTTTATTTTGGCCTGCCGCCGGTCCGGTCTTCAAATATTTTTTACTGTATTTCGCCACTTTTTCGATATACGCGTGTTACTTTCTATTGAAAGAAATAAAGAATTCTTCCGGGATAAGAAAAAATCAAGCCATATATATTTTTATCGGAAGCGCGTTAGGATATATCGGAGGAGCCACCAATTTCCCTCTCTGGTACGGGATCAAGATCTATCCGGCCGGTAATATCTTGATCGCGCTCTATGTCAGTCTTGTCGGCTATTCGATCGTAAAATACCGTCTCATGGACATCACGGTCGCGATAACTCGTACCGGTGTATTTGTGGCGGTATACACCTTAGTGCTGGGGATCCCGTTCGCGGTGGCATACTTTTTACGCTTGTGGCTGATCGGGATATTCGATATCAACTGGTGGGCAATACCGCTTGCGATAATGGCGGTTTTGGCTACCGTCGGCCCGTTCATTTATATCTATTTCGAACGAAAAGCTGAAGACAGGCTTTTAAAAGAACAAAAACGTTATCAAAATACCCTGCGTCAGGCATCGATCGGCATGACGCGTATCCGCAGTTTACGCAAATTACTTGACCTTATCGCGCATATAATCACCAAGACCGTACGTATATCATTTGCAGCGGTATATCTTTTCCATGAAGCTGATGATGAATACGTATTACAGGTCTGCCGGGTCAAAAAGAAAACGTTAGCCCACAAATTGTCAGCCCGCTGCGCGCTCATTGAATGGATAAAAAACAATCAAACTCCATTGCTTTACGAAGAAATAAAACGCAAGATGATTAACGAAAAAGATACCGGTTACCGTAAAATCGAAGAAGAGATGAGGGGACTGGGTGCTTCGGTCATCCTTCCGAGTTTACTGGAAAACAAACTTTTAGGTTTATTGGTCCTGGGGAGTAAACTTTCCGGCCGGATATTCACTCCGGAGGACTTAAGCGTATTCCAGGTCCTTGCCAGCCAGGCAGCCTTAGCCATTGAAAACGCGCAATTCTATGAAGATGCCAAAGAAATGCAGAGCCAGATCGCCCAGGCAGAGAAAATGGCTACTATCGGCACCATGGCTGACGGATTATCGCACCAGATCAATAACCGATTTTACGCGCTCTCCTTGATCGCAGGAGACACCATCGACACCATCAAAATGACCGACGCTTCAAACTGTTCCCCTGAGATCAAGGATATGTTAGGGCAGATCAATCATGCCCTTGAACGCATCCAGTTCAATGTGCTCCAGGGAGGAGAGGTGGTCAAAGGTATCTTAAAGTATACCCGTAAAGGCGATGAAGGATTTGAAGCCCTCACCATGGACCAGGTCATTGACGGGACTTTAGCCATGGTGCAGTATAAAGTAAAATTGGCCGATTTCGACCTAATCCGGGAATACCCTGTCGACCTGGTAAAACTCAAAGGTAACCTCGTGCAACTGGAAGAAGTGTTCTTTAATTTTATCGATAATGCCTATGATGCCATTGTAGAACGCAGGTCAACCCTTAAAGAAGAAGGGTATCGAGGCAAAATAATCATCCGCGCCCAGGAACAGGATGCTATCATGCGTATCGAGATACAGGATAACGGAATGGGAGTCAAAGAAGAGAACGCTAAAAAGCTTTTCACCCCTTTCTTTACAACCAAAGTATCATCGCGCAGAGGTACCGGACTGGGATTGTACGTCATCAACAAGATCATTACCGAAACCCATAAAGGCAAGATCTTCATAGAATCGCAGCATACAGTCGGCACTAAATTCATCGTCGAATTGCCGATCGCTGCATAAAGATACTTATGCAAAGATTCATTACCGAGGCAGTTTTTAGCTCTTTATACGGCATCATTATCATTTATTTTGCCTATGAACGCGTTACAGCGACGCTGTCCTCGGCCGGAAAATCAGCAAAACAACCCCCTCAATTACTCACAACTATCCCCGTGATCACCTACTGCTTATTGGCTTTTTCAGCGATCACCGAGTATTTCTTGGGCCAGCGCGCGCTC
>CAZPNW010000094.1:0-4265 GCA_964588175.1 uncultured Planctomycetales bacterium | reverse complement strand
GGCTTTTAGCGCCTATCCTTAATACCCCCGCGGCCTCTTTAAAAGAAAAATTATTACGTAGAAAATCGTTTGTTTGGTTGTCGCGTAAAACAACGCCTCAACAGAGTGAAGCGATCAAAAACCTTAAGTTTAAAGGCATTGGTTGCCTTAAAGAAAGTAAACGGTGTTATCCGAATGCGTATTTGGCCAGCCATATTATCGGTTTCTCAGGTTTGGATAATACCGGCCTGGATGGCGTTGAATTATGTTTTGACCGGTATTTAAAGGGGAAAGACGGATGGTCGTTGATCATGAGGGATGCCCATCAGAAAAAATTGGATATTTCTGATAAGATGGTGGCTGCCGCTGACGGCAATGATATTGTCTTGACTATCGATGAGGTCATTCAATATATCGCGGAGCGGGAGCTTGATAAAGCTTTTAAGAATTGCAATGCCCGGGGTGCCAGTATCATCGTTATGAATCCTCATACGGGGGAGATACTCGCGCTCGCCAACCGTCCTACATTTGATTTGAATGAGTATTCTCAAAGTAACGCTGATCTGAGGCGAAACCGGGCGATATGTGATTTATTTGAGCCAGGCTCAGTCTTTAAGATCGTGACTGCATCGGCTGCTTTAGAAGAAAAGCGGGCTTCTGAAAGAGACAAATTCTTTTGCGAAAACGGAGCCTGGCGCGTGGCTAACCATGTTTTGCATGACCATACGGCGCATGGTTGGTTGAGCTTCCGCGAAGTCTTTGAACAATCCAGTAATATCGGAACGGTCAAAGTAGCGCAGCTTTTAGGAGGCGATATCATTTACCGCTATGCGAGTGATTTTGGTTTTGGGGAAAAATTAGGGCTTGATATTCCCGGTGAGATCTCAGGCATGCTCAAGCAACCGCGTTTTTGGTCGAAGACTTCAATTGCCGCGATACCTATCGGGCAAGAGGTAGGTGTTACGTTATTGCAATTGTGTTCGGCGATCTCAGCTATAGCCAATGGCGGGAATTTGATGAAGCCGTATATCGTAAAAGAAATCCGGGATCCTTTAGGCCAGCCGATCAAACGGTTTTACCCCGTTATGATCAGAAAAGTAATTGCTGCGGATACGGCCGCCCGTATAAGGAAAATACTTACCGGTGTGGTTGACGCCGGCACGGGGCAGTTGGCAAAGATCCCTGGTTTGAGCGTGGCCGGCAAAACGGGGACTGCGCAGAAATTAGAGCCTAATGGGGCATATTCACATAATAAGTTCATTGGTTCTTTTATCGGATTTGCTCCTGCCGTAGATCCGGAAATTGTTATTGTCGTTACTCTTGATGAGCCCCGTCCGTATTATTATGGAGGGGTTGTTGCCGCGCCGGTATTCAAGAATGTCGCCGCGGATGTGTTGAAATATTTGAAGTCAAACCAGTCATATGAGAAAGTTGCCGCGTTACATGAACTTGAGAGAACTCGTTAAATCTATAGAGCAGTATTGTGATAAATCTTCTGTGGCGCTAAAGTCATTATCTTTGCCCGGGAAGCGGCAAAAAAAGACCCACCCGGTACCCGCTGGTTTTGATGTCCCGGTACGCGGAATAAGCTGTAATTCAAAAACGGTCCGGAAAGATTTTGTTTTTATAGCAGTAGCAGGGGCATCTCAGAACGGCAATATGTTCATTCAAGAAGCGCTCCACCGCGGGGCCTCAGCCGTAATATTTAAGCCTACTCCCGGCCCTGGGCCCTTCGTGCCGACGCTTACCTCTCAAAAGAAAGCGGTGTTTATCGAAGTCACCGATACGCGTAAAGCGGCGGCGCGGTTAGCTGCTGAATTTTATCACCATCCGTCTTCGAAAATGAAGATCACCGGTATTACCGGGACTAACGGTAAGACGACGGTTTCATATTTGATAGAAGCGATCCTGAAAGAGTCGGGCAATGTCCCGGCGGTTATTGGAACGGTCAATTACCGGTTCCCCGGCTGCAGGATCCCGTCGAAGAATACGACCCCCGGTCCGCTTGAGCTGCAGGAAATGCTCGCTACCATGGTGCGCCAGGGTGTTGACAATGTGGTGATGGAGGTTTCCTCTCACGCCTTGGACCAGGAGCGCTGCGACGGCATAGATTTCTTTTCTGCGGTTTTCACTAATCTGACGCATGACCATTTGGATTATCACCAGACCATGGAGAAATATTTTTGCGCTAAGTCGCAATTGTTCAGGAATTTATCCGGGCGTGCCCATGCGGTGATCAATAATGACGATCCGTATGGCAGGAAGCTCAAAAGATCGACGCAGGCGCAGGTTATTACGTATGGTATTGAACGCGAATCCGATGTTGCGGCGCGTGATATTTCTATGGATATGGATTCGACCCGGTTTATCCTTTCAATCCCGGGTGCGCAGGTTCAAATACAGTCTGAGCTCATCGGCCGTCATAATGTGTATAATATTCTCGCTGCGGTTGCCTGGGGGATCTCCGCGGGGGTGGAGGTCGGGGTGATAAAACAAGCAGTCAGGAAATTCAAATCTGTGCCGGGGCGGCTTGAACGGGTCGCCTGCGGCCGGGACATCTGTATTTTTGTGGATTATGCCCATACCGATGATGCGCTTAAAAATGTGATCGGGGCATTGCGTCAAGTCGCCGAAAGAAAGATCATTGTTGTTTTCGGCTGCGGAGGCCAGCGTGATAAGTCTAAACGCCCGAAAATGGGAGGAATTGCTTCAGCATTAGCGGATTACGTGGTTATTACCACGGATAATCCTCGTTCGGAAGATCCCGCGGCGATCATTGATGATATTACGGCCGGCATTACAAAAGATAATTATTGCGTCGTTGTAGATCGTTGTGAGGCGATCAAGAAAGCTTTGACGGTCGCCGGCGCAAAAGATATTATTTTAGTCGCAGGGAAAGGGCATGAAGATTATCAGGTATTCAAGGATACCGTGATAGCTTTTGATGATCGAAAGGTGATCCGGAAATGTTTACAATCGATGAACTAAGAGCAGCAATAGGCGCCCGCCTTCTCCAGGGCGGCAGCCGGGGTAAGATCAGCGGGATCTCAATCGATTCCCGCAAGATCCTCACCTGTCAGGCTTTTGTCGCTATCAAAGGCGATAATTTTGACGGACATGATTTTATTGAGGCGGCGGTAAAGAGCGGGGCAGGCTGTATCATTAAACAAAAGGATTGTCCTGTCCCTGAAAAAATACTTCGCCGATTATCACCCGCGGCGATCCTGGAGGTCGATAATACGGTCAAGGCGTTAGGCGATATCGCTTGCTTCCATCGCCAGAAGTTTGCGATCCCTGTTATTGCGGTCACCGGTTCCAACGGAAAGACGACGACCAAAGAGATGATCTCCTGGGTTTTGTCCGGACGTTTCAAGGTTTTGAAAAATGAAGGGACCCAGAATAATCATATCGGTTTGCCGCTTGCTTTATTAAAGCTCACCCGGCGCCATGAGATCGCGGTTGTAGAAGTCGGGACCAACCATTTCGGTGAGGCGGCATACTTAGCGGATATTTGCCGCGCTTCTATCGGGGTCATAACGAATATCGGGCCAACGCATCTGGAGCATTTTCATGATCTTGCGGGTGTGGCAAAAGAAAAATATTCATTGATCGAACATTTACGGGCGCCTTGCCTTGCCGTCCTCAATGCCGATGATGCAGCGTTATATCAAAAAATTATTGCCCCTGATAAGGGTATCTTGAGCGTCGGTTTCGGGGTTAAGGTATCCAGCGATTTTACCGCTTCCTCGATCGGCTATCGCGGTGGGAAATTGCGGTTTTGCGTGAATTCCAGCTCAACTTCATCATCGCGCGGGGAAGACCGTAAAAAATATACGTTTACTTTAAATACTTTAGGATATTATAATGTAGCTAATGCTTTGGCGGCTATTACTCTTGGCCGGATCTTCGGTATGGGATATCCGGATATTGCAGCGCGTTTGGAGAGTTTTAAGTTCCCGGATAAACGGCTTAAGCTTAAGAAGGTAAAGAATATAACATTTATTGATGATTCGTATAACGCTAATCCTGCTTCGCTGTCGCAGGCTTTGGATGCGTTATCTCATTGCGCGGTGCGGGGCAGGAAGATCTGTGTGATGGGCGATATGCTGGAATTGGGCAGCGATAAGGAATTGTTCCACGCAAAAGCAGGAGTTGAAGCAACGCAGGTTTGCGATGTTATTGTCGCCGTAGGCAAACTTTCCCGTCAGGCTGCCCAGGCTGCCCAAAGATGCGGTTTTGATATTAAAAACATATTTACCTGTGATTCTTCATGTCAGGCGAAAGAT
>CAZPNW010000093.1:0-4683 GCA_964588175.1 uncultured Planctomycetales bacterium | reverse complement strand
CTCGCACGCCAGTAAACTCAATATCTGCCCCACAAACCATTTCCGCTGGTTCTGCCCTGCCTTGCAATGCTTCAATATCCCGTAAAATGATACGATCAAATCTACCGCTTCTGCGTTCCTCGCTGCTTCCCCGTTCCCATACCATTTCAAAACCTTCATCACCGACCTGTCTTCATCCCACTTCTCGATCGGAACACTTTCCAATAACCCCGCCTGATGCGTGATATACCCCACCCCTGCGCGGTAATGCCGCACGAACAACAACCGCCCCAACGCCCGCTCCGCCGCTGACACAAATCCCTCGCTCCCCGCGTTCGGCCGGTACACATCTTCCACAAACCGCAGCGCCCACTCATACGACGCGTTACGGTACAACGTCTGCGCCGCGATACAGATACCCTCACTGTTCCATTCATTCCCCTTCCCGTTCTCACCAAGCGACGATGAGGAGGCTTTGATAGTATCAACTCCTTCAGCAAGCAAATACGACTGCATGTATCCGCCAAACTCATTTTTAAATTCATCTGAGTCAACCGCCAGCAACCGCTCTTGGCCTGATACGCGAGAAGCGTTCTTACGGGCAAACGCCGCTTTTTGCTTCTTCGTGATAAGCTGCTCAAAGAAGCGAAAGGTATTCGGAACGGTATTGACGCGTAAATTGTAATTATTGATGAAGTCACGGAACGCCGCATCTTTTAATACCGCTATCTCCTCTGCCGATAATTCCAAAAGTTTTGTAATGGCTCCCGCTAACGCCTCAGGTGTCTGGTTATCCGCTAATACCCCGTTGGCTTCTTCCAACGGCATTTTGCGGACATCTTTCATCAATGAATCTGGCCCGCCTGAATACCGCAATGCCACTACCGGAACCCGCGCCCTGAAGAACTCCAGGATCACCAGGCCGAACGGCTCATTCGTCGACGGCACCAAACCGACATCCGATACCGTCCTGATCGCTTCAACATCATCTAATACCTTTACGTGCTCATTGATCCAAAGTATATTCGGGTGCTTCGGGATCTCTTCATCCGCCAGGACCTTCATCTCCGCGCTATCGGGATTACTCGCCACCAAAACCAGCAAATATTTACTCTCATCCAGTGAACTAAGCGCGTCAAACAAGATCTGTAACCCCTTCTGGCCTGACAACCTGCCCACGTAGACGATAAGTTTACGCTTTCCTTCTTTTACTTCACCGATCTTTTCTTGTAACCCGACAAATTTGTCCTGATTCGAGGAATGGTGCTTTTCAAGGTAGGCATGTAATACCGCGAACGACCTCTCCCTGTCTAAAACAGGAATATCCTGTTTTTCCGCGGGAGCCCCATGGAATATCGTCATCATCTTTTTATCCAGGCCTTCTGAACGCGGATAATCACTTAACAAGATCACTCCCTCTTCATAACCGGCGAACTTTGCTTCCAATCCTAACGCTGGCGCAGGATGCGCTGTTTCATATGACCGCTTCAAGGCTTTAAAACCTTCATAGTCCTCTTTCGCTTTCGGCGTTATTAACCAAATACCGTATTCCCGGGCATATTCCGGGCTATAAGCGTATCCGGCGGAAGAAAGCGCATTGAATAATCCAGTGTACCAGCGCACATATTCCCGGCGCACTGTTTCAAAGCGCTGCGTCAATAATCCTTTACGCAATCCTTCGGAAGCATTTTCTTCTTCCTCAATATACCCCTTCTTTATTAACTCCTCGTATAACGATGCTGAATCATTTCCCGCAAGCCAGGTAAAGTGGTCAGCGTTGATCCTCACCGCTCCTTCTTTATAGAACTGGAGCGCTTCCGCGCCGTTACCGTCAGTCATCGCGATCACCCCGTCTGACAATAACGCGTACATCGACTCGAATTTATTAGCCTGCCACTGCCCGTATATTCCGAATTCCCTGCCGTATCCGCCGCTGAAATCCCCTGCTTTCCAATGCTTGCTCGGCTGGATACTATGGAACATGACCGCTATCGCAGTATCCGGCATCAACTGCGCTAACAACGGCACTGCGCCGCCGTTATACCATACCTGCACATATGCCAGATCCGTATCCGCGTGCGCCTTGGCCAAATACCTTACCATATGCTCAGACAATGCTAATGCCTGCGGCACTGTTTCATACCCTCCGGTTTTCGTCTTAGGCGCGAAATACAGGCGCACGTGAGAGAATTCTTTTTCCGCTGCGACAGGCGCCTTGCCTTTTTCCACCAGGTACTCCCCTAAACTGACTTCTCTTCCCTGGAATTTCTCGTCCGTTGACCAGCCTAATACCACGATCTCGACAAACTCGCTCAAATAAGGGACCAGTGTCTGAATATAGGTGCCGACCCCGCCATAATGATATTCAAAGCCTTCAGTGCTGATGATCGCGACCTTTGTCTTAGATTTACTTTCAAAGATCGTCCTGAACCTCTCCCGACCGCTGATCACTAATGCCTTCTTCCCGTTTTCCTGCGTTGCCAGATGAGTATACAGGCCGGCTGCCGCAATTATTTCCGTCTGGAACACATTAAAATACATCGATCCGGGCTTGCTTAAAGATATCTTCTCTGCCACAGCCTGCAATGCTGCAAGCGCTTCCTGATTGCCTGAAAGCTTTGTTTCTGCCTCAGCATCGGCCAAAACCCGTTCTATCCCCGCATGACCCAAATATGCCGCCAAAGCTTCGTTGTTTTTAAAGCTTGCGTCCTGGACGGCTTTATTTAATATTTGGCCTATCAAGACAGGAGACGCGGACATGATCGCTGAAGAAGAATTATCCTGTAGTTTCTTAAGCACGAAGACATGAGCAAGAGGCCTATTCTTACCGCCGCGGATGAGTTCAATGACCGCGCTGTCTCTGGTATACTTCTCTCCGGGATTCAACACATCAACTAATTCATATGACTCTCCCCAGCCGATGCCTAACTCTTCGATCGGTATCGTCGCATTCACCCAGCGTTCGGCCCCTGAAGGATCGATATTCACGATGACCAGGACAACTTCATTCTTATCAACCGACTTCTTTATAAAACCAACCATATAATGCTGGTCCTCAGGCCGGCGCTTCTGTTCTTCTATTCTGATGAAGCGGATATCGTCTGATTGCAACGCGGGGTGCTCTTTTCTCACCCGGTTGACCGCGGTAATAAAGCCGCTGATGTCGGGGATAGATCTTTCCTCGGGAGACTTCAAGGCATCTTCTTTGGCGGCTTGCAAAAATTCTTTGCAGCGTTTTACTTCAAATTTCTCGGAATCGTGGTATTCTGTGGCCCCGCCTTCTTTTCCTTGCATATTCCAGCATAATTCATACGCCGGCCCGTAGATCATCATACTCGGCGACATAAGCATGAGGATATAGCGGATCATGAACGCCCGCTCGAGCTCATCCTTATTTCTGGGAATACGGCTGAGCCATTCAGGGAGTATATCCGGAGTATTCGCCGACAAAAGCCCTCTGAAATATTCTTTTGTCCGGCAGGTCATGATCCCTATTTCCGGATTTAAAATAAATTCTTCCAATTGAGGCTTGCTATTCTTCCACGGATAATAGGTATACGATAATTGAAATCCTGATTTGGCTAAAAGCCTCATGATCTTGGCGTTGGTAAAAGCCTCTGCCAGGAAGATCGTCTCCGGATGTTTCTTATGTATCTCATCGATGAGCCAGCGCCAGAAGCCGTATGGTTTCTTATGGGGATTATCTACCCTGAATACGGTAACGCCCTGAGCGATCCAGAATTCAAACGCGTCATGAATAGCGCTCCAAAGCGCTTCCATATCCTCGTCTTTTTCAGGATAGAAATTCAAAGGATAAATATCTTCATATTTTTTCGGAGGGTTCTCCGCGTATTTAATACTGCCGTCCGGCCTGCGGTAGAACCATTCAGGATGGTCATGCACATAGGGATGGTCCGGGGAATAATTACAGGCGAAATCCAGGGAAACTTTAATTCCTGCTTCCTCAGCCGCGGCGACAAATTTCCTGAAATCATCCAACGTCCCCAGGTCAGGGTGCACTGATTTATGGCCGCGGTCTCCTTCAACAGCCGTAGAAATATTTCCTATTGCCCAGGGAGAACCCGGGTCACCCGGCTCTGGATTAAGGCTGCCGTTCTTTCCTTTACGCTTCGTTTCTCCGATAGGATGTACCGGAGGCAAATACCAAATATCAAACCCCATCTCAGCGACTCTTTCTATGTCGCTCATCATTCCCTTGAAGCCGCCGAACGACCGGGGGAATGATTCATACCAGGTCCCGAAGCGCGCAGCCACCGGGCAAACCATTACCTCCAGCGGCGTTATCTCTTCTTCATATTTATAGGCCTGCCCAGAGATATCTGTGATCTCGAAGCTGATCTCATAACGCCCTTCTATAAAAGGAGTAAATTCGCCCTTCCAGCGGTAGGCTTTTTCTTTCTGGATACATTCCATCTCCACCGTATGCCAGAGGGCTTCGTTCCACTTCTGACGGTACTTTAACAATACCGATTGAGCATCGATAATGATGGTCTCCATCGTAACAACGATCGGCTCTCCCACGATCCGTTTAACAGGATATTCTCCGCCATTGACAACAGGAGTTTCATTCCATATCCAGTTCAATTTATCATTTTTAACGACTTTATCCCCAACCACCTTTATCTGCGGGCCATATACGTCATACTTGATCAGGTGATGGCGAAGCGGATACTCAAACATCAA
>CAZPNW010000092.1:0-4354 GCA_964588175.1 uncultured Planctomycetales bacterium | reverse complement strand
ATTAGTTTTGCTTAACGTTTGGTGGAAAGATCTGGATAAGTCAGAAAGCCGTCCTAAGAATATCGCCGATAATCTTGATTTTGGCCAGCTCGATGAGATCTTTGATCATGCGCGGGAAAAGAACGCTTATATCATCCCGTTTTTCGTGTTTTTCCCTTTTGTACCCGATTGGTGGCTCAAAGAGAACAATTTCCCGCCGTACCATAAAGGTAAAGTCTGCAGTCATTGCGAAACGGATTCCTACGGTAATGTATATAATAATGCCAGTATGAACGCGGATATCGTACAGCGCGATTGGGGCGCTTTCCTGGATGCGGTTGTAAAGCGTTATAAAAAGCATGCTGCTTTAGCCGGCTGGTTCGTTGGTGTAGGCACGACAGGAGAAGACGGTTATGGGCCCAATTATATTGTTTTAAAAGGGTTTGGTAATGCCTGCGAAAAGATCACACCTCAACCGCTCATGTTCACGGATTATTCCCCGTATTTTAAAGAAAGATTCAAGCAATGGTTGAAAGAGAAGTACCGGGATGATCCGGGGCTGCAGGATGCCTGGAATGATAAAGCCGTTACTTTTGCAGGGCTCATGATCCCCAAGCCGCCTGAAATGATAAGAGAGGGGCAGCAGGTCCCTCTGTTCCCTGATCCTACGGATATTTTTGCTGAAAGCTCCGGCCATAGCGATGAAGAAAAGCTGGCAGAAAAGGGGAAGGATTTTTATGAATTCAGGAATGAGATGCGCCGTCAGGATAGGCGGTATTACTCCAACCTTATTAAAAATGCTGATCCGGATCATGTGCTTATTTTCTCGGCTGTTTCCGATGATGCGATGACCCAGGATTCCCTGGCAGAAGGTTTTGCTTTTTCACTCGCAGCCACTAATGATAGCGATGCCGACAGTTTATTCTATTACCTAGCTCTGGATATCGTAAAGCGGGCGGTTGAGAAGGGAAAGCTTGTCTTTATCACGCGGGAGCATGGGTGTGATGGGCGTTCTTTTTCAAGTACGGGTAAATGCGAGCAGCCTCAGCAGCTGCGTTTTATGGAGCTGCTCGGAAAATCGGTAAAATGCGCGGGAGGGATCTTCGCTTACGCCGCTGCGCCGTATAATAAGGGATCTTACTCTAACCGTTCATGGCTGCCTCCGATCTGGTTTTCAAATGAAGCGATGAGTGTAGCAAAGAGCATAAACGATTATTCTCCTGCTGAAGGCTGTATCAGTAATTCTATTACTGAAGCCTTTGAATGTAATGGCTGTAACAGCAAGATGCCGGCGTCAAATTGCAGGCTGCTGAACAAGATCTATAAGGCTTATTTTAATAAAGAGATCGCTCCTCTGAATTTTGATAACAGGCCCGGCAGCCCCGGTAAATGCGGCGACGGCATTTGCGATGAGTTTGAGAAGCAGTGCGGCAAGTGTCCGCAGGATTGTCTTTCTGAGAAATGATCCCGGGAACACATTTGGGAAAATAAAAAATACTTGACAAAGCGCGATATATAACGTATTATTATAATATAACGATATAGGAGGCGCGTAATGAGTATCAGTTATGAAAAAGATAGCGAATTGCTTAAGGCGTTAGGGCATCCGGTGCGACTGAAAATGGTGGAAGGGCTGTTGCAGCATGAGTGTAATGTAGGCAAAATTGTCAATGCTCTGAATCTGCCGCAGTCAACCGTATCCCAGCATCTTGGTATTCTCAAAAGCAGGGGTATCGTGCAGATCCGTAAAGAAG
This sequence comes from uncultured Planctomycetales bacterium, assembly GCA_964588175.1. Classification (GTDB taxonomy): domain Bacteria; phylum Omnitrophota; class Gorgyraeia; order Gygaellales; family Profunditerraquicolaceae; genus JBAZTA01. Next base: position 2,621 of record CAZPNW010000092.1, on the reverse strand, counting down.
GAGTGAAAACCTGTTACCGGGTTACCGATCCCCGGGTCGTTGAATTATTGAAAATATTAGGGAAGTAAATTTTTTTAAACATATATAACGTATTATTGTAATAATGCGTTATAAAAAAGGAGGATGTATGGAACAAGATCTAACGATGCAAAATTTCGATCAGGAAGTTTTAAGAGCTAATATGCCGGTTTTGGTTGATTTTTGGGCCCAGTGGTGCGGGCCGTGTAAAATGGTCGCTCCTGCTGTGGCGGCACTCGCTCAAGAATACCAGGGTAAGCTTAAAGTGTGTAAGGTCAATGTAGACGAAGCCGCGGATCTGGCCGGACAGTACGGTATTATGAGCATTCCCACTTTTATGATCTTCACAGGGGGCAAAGCGGTAGATACATTCTCAGGCGCGTTACCTCAAAAAGCGCTTGCGGCAAGGGTCAAACCGTATCTTGCAGTGTAAAAGAATTTAAGCAAAAGGAGTTCTTGCTATGAGAATAATTTTAGCTATAGCTGGAGGCGCTGTTATAGGTTTCGCGGTGGGATATTTCGGGAAATGCGCTTCAGGAACATGCCCGCTTATGAGTAATCCCTGGATAAGCGCGGTAGTAGGCGCGTTATTCGGTTTGATGTTGGCAACGGGCAGGTAAACTGTCACTTTTGGGGATGACGATATTTCAAGACCTGGTCTTATCTGTAATTGAGGGTATATGTTAAGACCAGGTCTTTTAAATTTTGCTTAAAAAGATTTCTTCCTGATTGCGCAAAGATTTGTTCCATACTTTTCTTGACGTGATATAATTATATAATAAATTGTTTTTCCGGTTTCCGCAAACATGGAGGGGAGAATGGTTGCAATTGATGCTTTGAAAATAGCTTTATCAAAAGAAAAAGAAGCAGTAGAGGTCTACAAAAAACTCTTAATTCAACACCCTGTCTTGAAAGACCTGTTTGATTTTCTGATCAATGAAGAAGAAAAACATGTTGTGATGATCGAGAAGAAGATCTCTGAGTTGTTCATGAAATAGGCAAGGTCATTTTTGGGACAGGCATTTTTAACTCTTCCGGCGCATGCGTAAAATCGGGTTAGTAGTTCTCTGGGTATTGTTGATCTTGATGTCTGTAGAGATATCGTTGAGATTATTCGGCGGCATTTATTATGCACTGCGCGCGCGCACCTTTATCAAAAAAGACCCTCATAAAGTCAGGATCCTCTGCATTGGCGAGTCCACAACTTTCGGTACCGGAGCTCATCCGGGGGAAGATTTTCCCGCCCAGCTGAACAGATTATTAGACGCGAAATACCCTGGTCGGTATATCGTATACAACAGGGGAGTCCCCGGCATAAGCTCGTCACAGATCTTTTTCAATTTCAGGCGTTTTATTGGCGAGACAGATCCTCAATTGGTCATACTAACCTGCGCGAGTAATGATCAATGTTTAAGGCTCAATGTCACCAATACGCTTCTCATCAGCGACGGCAGTAAGGCGCCTGTTAAGTATTCCTTGTTCTTTGTTTCCCGGTTTCTTCTGGATTTCAGGGTATACCGTTTAGCTGTTCTGCTTAAGGGCACTATGCTGCGCAGGTCTAAGGAATTTTGCGGAGCGTATATTAATTTAGGGCCTGAAGCGAGCATGTATAAGTTCTATAAAGGCGAAGCCGCGGTAATGAGATACTTACAGTATAAATTTAATATGAAGGCGATTACCCAGTCGATCCGCGGAGAAGGTAGAAAGATCGTTTACACTACGTATCTTCATCCGGCATGTATCTCGTCTTTTAGAGAGGTCTCCCGCGAGAATGGGGTTATCTTGTGCGATCAGGTTGAAATGTTACGCCAGCGAGACATCCCGCTTGAGTCTCTTCTGTCGGATGATGGATTTCATCCTAATGCTCAAGGCTATCGAGTTATGGCGGAATTTTTGTTGGAAACCCTGGAAAATAACCAGCTCATTGAAGTAAGGTGATCGTTATTTTGTGAGCCTGGCATTTTTAGATCAAAAGAAGAGGGAGGCCGGTTTGTTAAGGCATTTATTGATGTTACGGATAATATGTTGAGAAAAATAAAGTGCCGTTGGATTTTCTTTCCTACCACTGTTATGCTTCGTATGAATTTCCTTTGACAATGCTTCTGTGCGCAGTAGAATAGAATAAGCTACAAGGAAGCAGGAAATGATGATAAATCATAATATCAGTTTCTCACCCATGGCCAGGCAAACGCCTGGTTTTTAATTTTTAAGCCATCCCTATGAAAGAAAGTATTCTGAAACGAGTAGGATTTTTTTGCTGTATAGCCGCTTTCTCCATCGGCGTTCTTGGTATCGTCGATTGGCTGTCAGAAACGACTCTTTTTACTACTTTAGGTATAGGTTATAAGCCGATGGGAGCAAGCACAGCTATAGGCTTCATGGTTTTTGGGAGTTGTCTGTGGCTTATTTTATTTCCCTCGAAGCTCAAGGTTAGCAGGCTGTATATAATAGCTGCTTGTGCATTGGTTATTATTTTCGGCGCGGTGAGGGTAGTTGAGCTTTTTATGAGGATGGATTTAGGGTTGGATAATATATTCACTTACGCGCATTTGTATCGGGAAGAATTCAGTGTGTATAGGCGCATGTCCCCGGTCACTACAGGA
>CAZPNW010000091.1:0-18658 GCA_964588175.1 uncultured Planctomycetales bacterium | reverse complement strand
AGTTCATCAATGACCTTCTCAACCGCTTTTTCGATCCCGCGCTTTAATGCCATCGGGTTAGCGCCTGCAGTAACGTTCTTCAAACCTTCACGGTAGATCGCTTCAGCTAAAATGGTAGCAGTAGTAGTACCGTCTCCGGCGATATCTGAGGTCTTCTCCGCGACTTCTTTAACCATCTGCGCGCCCATGTTCTCAAAAGCATCTTCCAGATCAATCTCTTTGGCGACGGTAACACCGTCTTTGGTGATAGTCGGAGAACCGAATTTCTTATCAAGGACGACATTACGGCCTTTCGGGCCCAAGGTCACCTTGACCGCAGCAGCCAACTGCTCAACACCGCTTAATATCTTTCTGCGGGCTTCATCCTTATACAACAATTGTTTTGCCATTATCTCCCCCTTATTTTATTTGATGATTGCCAGTATATCTTCTTCTCTCATGATTAAAAGCTCTTCTCCATCTTTAGTGGTGATCTCATTGCCGGAATATTTCCCGTATAATATCTTATCACCGACTTTAACTTCTAAAGCTTTCAGAGAACCATTTTCCAAGACTTTACCTTTACCTACAGCGATAACCTCAGCCTCTTGAGGTTTTTCTTTTGCCGTATCAGGTATGAAAATGCCCCCCTTGGTCTTTGACTCTGCCTCTAAAGGCTTTACCACGACGCGGTCTCCTAACGGTTGGATCTTCATTGCTACACCTCCTCTTGTGTTTTTATTAGTGCGCCCTATTAGCACTCTTACATCTAGAGTGCTAATTATAAACAAATTAATTCTTTTGTCAAGTAATTTTTTATTCTTCTCTTACCGGACAGATCCATCAATTAACGCCAGGACTTCCCCGACATTAACAGAATCTCCCTCATTAAAAAAAACCTCTATTATCGTACCCGCTGACGGACTGGGAAGGTTAAAAGCGGCTTTATCAGTGGTCAATTCAACCAAGTTATCCTTTTCTTTTACCGTATCACCCGCTTTAAAGTACCAGAAAGACACCGTTGCTTTCTCGATCCCCTCGCCTAATTCCGGTAAGATCACCTGGATCATATCGCCAGCCTCCTTCTGAAAAAATCTTCTGTCAACATTTGCTTAACCTGGATTATCGAGACTTCACGCTGCAATACCGCTTCCAAAGACGTCATCATAATATCCATGCCGCAGGGACGGATCAACGAAAAATTGGGCAGATCATCATTCTTGACATTGACCGCCAGCCCATGATACGTGATCCACTGTTTTATGGCGATCCCTAAAGAGGCGATCTTTTGATCGCCGAACCAAACGCCGCTTGCGCCTTCTTTTCTCCGGCCCGTAACTCCAAAAGCAGCTAAAAGCGCCAGCCCTACTTCCTCAAGCGCCCGCAGATAAAAGCGGATATCCTTTTTAACATGGGCAAGATTAACAACAGGGTAAACCAGAAGCTGTCCGGGGCCGTGATAGGTAACATCGCCCCCGCGCTCAACATCATAGACAGCTATCCCGCGGCTTTTTAATGCGGCAGGGCCTGCCAGGATATTCTCTCTCTTTGCCGACCTTCCGACGGTAATGACCGCCGGGTGCTGACAAAGAATAACCCCGGCATTTAAACGGCCGCACGCAACATCTTGGAACAGGCTTTTCTGAAATTCCCAGGCTTGCCGGTAATCTATTACCCCCAGATCAAATAATTTAAAACTCATGCTAACGCCTCTGAAATAGATTCAGAGAGCGTCGGATGGGGAAAGATCATTTCCTTTAACGCCTGTGTTGTCCGTCCCGAATTTATCGCCACCGAAACAACGCTGATCAATTCGGTTGCCTTAGGGCCCATAATAGATGCACCTAGTACCTGTTGAGTCCTGCTATCAGCAATGATCTTGACAAACCCCTCGGCCTCATCAAGGATCCGCGCCATCCCGGAAGCGAGAAAATCGAATTTTTTTACACTCACCGGGATATTTCCCGCCTTTGCCTGTTCTTCAGTCAAACCGACGCTTGCAATTTCCGGCTCAGTAAAAATACAATTTGGAACGCACTGAAGGCTGATTTTCTTCAAAGGCGCAGCCATATTTTCGACGGCGAGCCTTCCCTGATACGCGGCAAAATGAGCGAGCATAAGCTTTCCCGTACAATCACCGGCCGCATAAATTGTAGGAATATTGGTCCTGCCGTAATCATCGACGACAATACTCCCTTTCTCCTCGAGCAAACCTAAACTCTCGGAACAAACTCCCGCAAAACTCGGCTTCCTGCCGACACAGACCAAAATAACATCATAAACGTTCATATCGAGTGCCGAAACGTCAGTATTAACCATGACCGAGACGTTCTTTTTCCTGAAAACTGACTCTAATTTCCGGGAAACATCACGGTCTTCTCCCGGTAATAACTGCCCGGTGAGTTCAACTAACGTCACCCTGCTTCCCAAGGTGGAAAACAAGCTGGCAAACTCACATCCGATAACCCCCCCGCCGACGATAAGAAGCGCGCGGGGGATCTCGGTAAGCGAGATCATTTCATCGCTTGAGATAACCTTTGTCCTGTTAAATTTCAAAGCCGCCAGCTCTACCGGCTTTGAACCGCTCGCTATCAGGATATATTTAGTTTTTATCTGCCCGCCGGCAGTCTTAACCGTATCAGAAGAGATGATTTCCGCTTCAGAATTGATATAATCAATTCCCTTAACCATAAATTCCATGCCGCGGCCAAGTGCAGAGACAAGAGCATCTTTTCTTTTTTGGATCTCCGGCAAGCTTACCGATGGCGTCAGGCCGCAATCGACACCGAATGTTTTCGATTTCTTTACCAGGTTAAAGACTTTGGCGGATTGGATCAATGTTTTAGTCGGAATACACCCCTGGTTGAGGCAGGTGCCTCCGATCAAAGACCGTTCCACCAGGGCGGTCTTAAACCCCAGCTTCTTTGCAGTCATTGCGGCGTTAAAACCAGCCCACCCTGCTCCAATGATCGTAAGGTCATACATACACGCACCTCAAAAGGTATTTTAGTAATGCGTCAGCAGCTTGGTTAATTCACGGATAGATTCAGCGGATTTAAGGAATGCCTCTTTTTCAGGACTGCTGAGGCCTAAAATATTGATCTTATCGATCCCCTGCCTGCCTAATTGGCAGGGAACCCCGATACAAACGCCCTCGACCCCATATTCACCGTCAAGTAACGCAGAGACCCCTAACACTCGTTTTTGATCCTGCGCGATCACGCGAACAATTTCCGCGATAGCCGCAGACGGCGCAAAAAAAGCGCTCCCGCTTCCTAAAAGCGAAACGATCTCCTGCCCCCGCTTTTTGGTGCGCTCAACTAAAGCGTTGATCCGCTCAACAGGGCCCAGAGTATCAAGTATTTTACCCTTGACTTTGGTAAAACGGGAAAGCGGCATCATGGTTTCGCCGTGGCTGCCGATCACGCACGGCTGGATATCAGTAACCGCTACCCCGAAATCACCGGCAATAAGATTACTAAAACGAGAAGCATCCAGGGTCAAGCCCATGCCAAAGACTTTCCTTCTCTCAAAACCGGTGACTTGCAAAGTGAGGTACGTCATCACATCCAAAGGATTCGTAACCACGACCACGATCGCAGACGCCGCATATTCCTTGATCGCGCGGCAAACGCTACCGACGATCTCGGCATTCTTGCTGATCAAGTCTTCACGGGTCATGCCGGGCTTTCTCGCAAGGCCGGCAGTGATCACAACAATATCAGAACCTTTTATATCTTCAATTAATGAACTGCCCTGAATAGTATAATGGCATCCCAGGATAGCGCGGCAATCATCAAGATCAAAAGCTTTGCCCTGCGCTACTCCTTTAAGGATATCGATAAGCATTACTTCGCCTAAGTTCTGCTCGGCAATACGCATCGCCGCAAGTGCACCGACGTTCCCCGCTCCAATGATACTTATCTTCATAATAACTCTCTCTTAAAAAACAGTACGGTCACAGATCACAAAATAGTCCATAGTCGATAGTCCATGGTTTAAAAAAAGTAACCATAAATTTATCTTTTTCTATATTCATTATCAGCTATGGACTATGGACCGTCGACTATAGACCATTACTGTCATTTTACCGATCAATCCTATAGCTTCTGAATAATGGCATCGGCCATTTCTTGGGTTCCTACTGCCGTGGGGTCGTTCAGATGAGGCTTTAAATCATAGGTTACGGATTTGCCTTCTGCCAGGATTTCCTTTACCGCATTCTCCAGACGGTCAGCGGCTTTTTCTTCTCCAATATGGCGCAACATGAGCACCCCGGAAAGGATCATGGCCGTCGGATTGACTTTATTCAATCCCTTATACTTCGGCGCTGAGCCATGGACCGCTTCAAATACCGCCAGTCCTCCGCCGATATTGGCTCCGGGAGCAATGCCCAATCCGCCGATCAAACCCGCGCAGAGATCAGAAATTATATCGCCATACAGGTTAGGCAGGACCAGGACATCGTAATTATGAGGTTTTTGGACCAACTGCATACACATATTATCAACGATCGCTTCTTCAAATATTATTCTATCGGCATACTCAGCCGCGACTGAGCGTGCCGTGCGCAGGAACAATCCATCGGTAAACTTCATAATATTTGCTTTATGGACAGCGGTAACTTTCTTTCGGTTATACTTTACGGCATATTCAAAAGCATAACGCACGATACGCTCTGAGCCTGTTTTTGAGATCGGTTTGATCGATATGCCTGAATCAGGCCGGATCTTTTTCTTGCTGTATTTCTCTATTCTTTCGATCAGATCCTTAGTTTCAGGTTTTCCCTCTTCAAATTCTATCCCTGCATAGAGATCTTCGCTGTTCTCCCTGACGATCACCAAATCGATATTCTTAAAGTTAGACCTGATACCCTGATAAAGCTTCGCCGGCCGCACGCACGCGTATAAGTCTAATGCCTGGCGGATCGCGACGTTTACCGAACGAAATCCTTCCCCGATCGGTGTAATGATCGGCCCTTTAATAGCGACTTTATTCCTCCGGATAGAATCAAGCGTTTCTTCAGGAAGCAGCGAATGGTATTTTTCTATCGCGTCCTGTCCGGCAAAGGCGATCTCCCAGTCGATCTTAACGCCGGTAGCATCCACACATCTTTTTGCCGCCCTGGCGACTTCCGGGCCTATTCCATCTCCGGGTATTAAAGTGATTTTATGAGTCATATTTTCGGTTATCGGTGGTCGGTTATCGGTGGTCGGTGGTCGGTTAACGAAAACCGATAACCGAGCACCGAAAACCGATTATCGAGAGACTTCGGGTAATTTCCCGTGTTTACGGTAATACTGAATGATCCCGCCTTCTCTCAATAATTCCTGCATGAACACAGGAATAGGTTTAATATGAAGTTCAATATTCTTTGTCGCGTTATTGACGGTCCCCTTATCCAAGTCGATGCTCAAACGATCTCCGGCGCCTATTTTATCGGTATCAGTCTCAATCAAGAGTAATCCGACATTAAAACTATTACGGAAGAAAATACGCGCGAAGGTCTTGGCTAAGATCGCGGTAATCCCTGATTCTTTAATAACCAGCGGTGCCTGCTCACGGGAAGACCCCATGCCGAAGTTTTCACCCGCCACCAAGATCGACTCTCCCGGAACGATCTTTTTATAGAAATCAGGGTCAATATCCTCCATAATATGCTTGGCCAGCTCATGGATATCGGTGATCGAGAATTTATAGCGGCCGGATATGATAAAGTCCGTATTAATATTGTCCCCTAATTTCAGGCTTTTTCCTTTGATCTGCATTTACAAAACTACCTTTCGTAGAAAGCCTGCCTGCCGGCAGGCAGGCGAAACACGCCGCAGAAAGCGGCGTACCTTGCCCTTCCAATTAAGGCAAGGTGCCAACGCAATTCTGCCGCAACAAGCGGCATACCGGCGCACTTCCAATCTGCGCCGGGTGCTTTTAAGCGTTGGGTGTTACCTCAGCTTTACAACTGACGGAATTCTTCCGTATTTTTGGCCTTGGACATAGCGAGGTCTAAAGTAATATAACCTTTTTGATACAATTCTTTCAGGGATTTATCCATCGTTCTCATGCCATACTGGCTGCCGGTCTGCATCAGCGTCGGGATCTGTTCAATTTCCTGCTCCCTGATCAAATTCCTGATACCGGGAGTGCCCACCATGATCTCAGTCGCTAATACCCGGCCTCTTCCCGAAGCTTTCGGAAGCAAGAGTTGAGACAATACCCCTTGCAAGCAATTTGCCAACTGCAGGCGCACCTGCTGTTGCTGATACGGCGGGAACACATCAATGATCCTTTCAATGGTCTGAGGGGCGTCAGGAGTATGCAAAGTAGCTAAAACAAGATGGCCTGTTTCTGCCGCGGTAAGGGTCGTTGAAATTGTCTCCAGATCGCGCATTTCTCCGACGATAATTACGTTCGGGTCCTGGCGCAGCGTATGCTTGAGCGCGGCCGCGAAAGAATGCGTATCGGCGAAGACTTCCCGCTGTTTGATGACACATTTCTTGTTATAATGGATAAATTCAATCGGGTCCTCAATGGTGATCATCAGCGCTTCGCACTCATTATTGATCAGCTCGATCATCGCTGCCAAGGTCGTGGTCTTTCCCACACCGGTCGGTCCGGTAACCAAAACAAGCCCGTTAGGCTTGCGGGCCAGGTCAAGAGCCACCTGCGGCAGCCCTAATTCGTCGATAGACGGGATCGTCAGCGGGACACGCCGGAATGCCGCTTCAACACAGCCTTTTTGTAAATGGACATTCACCCTGAAACGGTCCAGCCCCGGAAGCGCTAAAGACAGATCAAGTTCCAGGTCTTTTTCAAACATCTCCTTTTGCGGATCGGTCAATATACTATAAATAAGTTTTTTTAAATTCTCCCTGGTGGCAACTGCCTGTTCTGTCCTTTGTAGTTTGCCGTCAATACGCAATAATGGCGGTTCCCCTTCAGTTAAATGCAGATCTGAAGCCCCTTTTTCAACGCATAATAACAGCAATTCACGTACTTCCATATACAGCCTCCATAATTGTTGGTTTCGAGAACCAACCCTGACTCGACCAAGATAAAATTATAAATACTTTCTGGGATCAGCGATCTCACCCGCTATAGCTGAAGCAATGACCGTCGCAGGAGAAGCAAGATAGATAAAAGCGTTCGGGTTGCCCATCCTGCCTTTAAAATTCCTATTCGCAGTAGAGATAACGATTTCGCCATCTGCGGGGATACCGTTATGTGTGCCGACACAAGGCCCGCATCCAGGCGCCACGACTACAGCGCCCGCTTTGATAAATACCTCAATGATCCCCAGCTTGCAGGCAGCCAAATAGATATCACGTGATGCCGGCACAATAATACAGCGTACTCCGGGGGCAACCGTTCTGGATTTAAGCAAAGAAGCTGCTATTTTTAAATCAGTAAGCCTGCCGTTGGTGCACGTACCGACAACTGCTTCCTGGATCTTTACCTTCTTTAATCGATCAACCGCGGTAACGGTATCGACATTATGAGGAATAGAAACTTGCGGTTTAAGCTTACTCATATCAAATTCTAAGACCTTACAATAGCGCGCATCGGGATCCGCGACAACCGGCCTTATTTTCTTAGGATCTTTAACGCGGGCTTTTAACCAGGCAGCGGTCACCGTATCATACGGCATAAAACCGGCCTTTGCGCCCATTTCAACTACCATATTACACATAGTAAAACGCCCGTCCATATCAAGCGAATCGATAACCGGGCCGCAGAATTCTACCGCTTTATAAGTAGCGCCGTTGGCGCCGATAGAGCCGATTATATGTAAAATAATATCCTTCGCGAAAATGCCTTTCGGGACTTTTCCTTTTATCAAGACCTTCATGGTCTCAGGGACTTTAAACCAGTTTTTTCCTGTCGCCAAAGCGATCGATAGATCGGTTGAGCCGACACCGGTAGAAAATATCCCCAGAGCCCCATACGTACACGTATGCGAATCAGCGCCCAGGATGAGGTCTCCGGGTAAGATCTCCCCCGACTCAGGGATCACCTGATGGCAAACCCCGCAGCCGATATCATACAATAACGCGCCAAAATCTTCCGAAAAACCGCGCATTTTCTTATGTACCCGCGAAACTCCTTCACTCGGCGAAGGAGCGCTGTGGTCTATGACCATACAGAATTTCGTCTTGAGGCTTTTTAAACCCAGTTCTTTGACCCGGTCAATAATAATAGACGAAGTCCCATCCTGGCCGAAGGCAAAATCAACCGAACATAACGCAAGTTCTCCTGCGGATAAACTTTTTCCCGCATGCGCGCTTAATATTTTTTCTGCTATTGTTTTTCCCATGCACGTAATACTATTATGATCTATATTTTTTAACCCATGATTCGATCTTATCCATGCCTTTTTCAATCTCCGCCATGCTCGTCGCAAAACTGATACGGACATAGTCGTCACGCCCGAAGCTCTTCCCCGGGATCAACGCAACCCCTGCTTCATCAAGCAACCGGGTGGCAAAACTTAATGAATCAAGTTTAAGCGCGGAAATATCGCAAAAAATGTAAAACGCCCCCTGAGGATAGCAATACGAGATCCGGGGGATATTCTTTAAACGCTTTACCGCGTAATCACGCTTTTTCTGGAATTCCATTGCACAAGCGGCAGAAAACTCACCCGGCATGGATAATGCCGCAACTGCCGCTTTCTGGCTGATTGAAGCCGGATTTGACGTTGAATGGTCCTGAAGATTAGATATCGCTTCAACAATATCACGCGGGCCGCCTAAATAACCGATCCGCCAGCCGGTCATCGAGTGACTTTTCGAGAGGCCGTTAATGGTTACCGTTAAATCATATATTTCCTGCCCGAATGAAGCGATAGAACCATGCTTCAGGCCGTCAAAGATGATCGTTTCATAGATCTCGTCTGAAATGACAAAAACCTTTTTTTCGACGCAAATCTCGCTGATGGTTCTTAATTCATCCACGCTGTAAACGCACCCCGTCGGATTAGACGGGCTGTTAAGGATCAAAACCTTGGTCTGAGGCGTAATATTCTTCTCAAGATCTTCCCGGGTCATCTTAAAATTATTGGCGGCTTGAGTTTTTATAAAACGAGGGGTACCTTCGCACAAATTGACCATTTCAGGATAGCTTACCCAATACGGAGAAGGGATCAATACTTCATCATGCTTATCAACCAGGACAAAAAGCGCGTTAAAAATACTATGCTTTGCCCCGCAGGATACAACTATCTGGTTAGGTTCATAGACAAGCCCATTATCGCGCTTAAATTTTTCGCTGATAAGTTTTTTTAATTCAGGAATACCGGTCGTAGGGGTATATCTGGTGAACCCGCCCTTGATCGCCTCGATTGCAGCAGTTTTGACTTCATCAGGAGTGGCAAAATCAGGTTCTCCGGCAGCAAAGCCGACAATATCTTTACCTTCGGATCTGAGTTTATTTGCCTTTGAGGTAATGGCAAGAGTAGAGGATGGATTTATTTTTCTCAAACGATCAGCTAAACGCGTCTCTATTCGCATGGTCGTTGTTTTCGTTATTATCGTTATTATCGTTAATATCGTTAATGCCGTTAATTTCGTTTAACGCGTCAACGATACTAACGAACTAAACGATAATAACGATTATAACGATTATAAAGAATCTCGTTCTTTCTTGAAGATATTGCGCAATCCGCCCAGGAATTTCTTTGACGGTTTCTTTTCCATTGCCGGTTTTTCCTGCGTCTTTGTTTCGGCCTGCTTATGGTCGAGTGTTTTCTCCTGCGCAGTTTCCTGTGCAGCCGTTTCTTGAGCTTTTGATTCTTTTTCTTTATTCTCTTTCTTGACCTTCTTAGCCTTCTCTTTTATTTCCGTAAGTTCAAAAATGACCATCTCCGCGTTATCTCCGCGGCGCTCACCCAACCGAATGACCCGGGTATATCCGCCGTTGCGCTTATCAAAACGCTTGGCGATATCGTTAAAAAGGACTTCCACCAAATGATGGTCATTGAGGACCTGATAGGCATCTCTTCTTCCGGCGAGAGTATTGGATTTTCCCAGCGAAATAAGCTTCTCCACGAGCGGCTTTGCCGCTTTTGCTTTTTGGAGCGTTGTGGTAATGCGCTGATAAACCAACATATTCCGGGCCAAACTCTGTAAGGTCGCCTTACGCCAACTGGTGAACCGATTATTTAATGATTTTGCTTTACGATGTCTCATTTATGAATTACCCTTTCTTTAATTTCTTGGAATCTATCTGCATGCCTAACGATAATCCCATACCGCCGATAAGCTGCTTGATCTCCATCAAGGACTTCTTTCCGAAATTCTTGAAAGCCAGCATCTCTTCTTCCGAGCGTTTCACTAAATCAGCGATCGTCTTAATATTGGCTTCCCGCAAACAGTTGGAGCTGCGCACGGATAACTCAAGTTCCGAGATCGGAAGCCTTAGTTTTTCATACAAAGCGACCTCTTCTTTTGTCATTTCCGGTTCTTCCTGTTCTTCAGGCAGCTGGCCGAAATTAACAAAAATATCCAAATGCCGCTGCAGGATATTGGAGGCGTATAAAAGAGCGTCTTTCGGACTTATTGAACCGTTGGTCCATATTTCCAGGATCAACTTATCATAATCGGTCCGCTGTCCCACACGCGTATTTTCAACGCTAAAATTAACTTTTTTTACCGGGCTGAACAAAGAATCGATCGGGATCACACCAACCGCCTGGTCTTCTTTCTTATTAAGCTCGCCTGAAAGATACCCCCTGCCCCGGGAAACTTCCATCTCCACGGAAAAACTGGCATCTTTTGTTAAGGTAGCGATATGCAGGTCAGGATTGATGATCTCAATAGTCTCGTCGGCTTCAATATCTTTTGCCTTGATCTCCCCTTTGGTATTCTTCTTTATATATATCAGCTTCGGTATCTTTGAATTCGACCTCAACACTAAATTCTTGATATTTAACACCATCTCAGAAACATCTTCGACGACACCAGGCACCGCAGCAAACTCATGCTGCACGCCATGCACCTTGATAGAAGTTACCGCGCTGCCTTCAATAGAGGAAAGCAATACACGCCGCAGTGAATTGCCTAAGGTAACACCATAGCCGCGTTCAAAAGGAGCGGCAAAGAATTTCCCATAGGTATTACTATATGAGGACTCTTCGCACTCTAATTTCTTTGGCAGTTGAAAATCTCTCCATTTTACTCCCATTCTTTCCTCCCTAAGTATATTAGTTTCCAAAAGAAACTATTATTGTCAATTATCCGGTTTATTTAGAATAGAGTTCTACGATCAGCTGTTCCTCGATCGGCTGTTGAATATCCGCTTTTTCCGGCAAACGTAAGACGCTTGCTTTTAGATCCTTAGGCTCAAACGCAAGCCACGAAGGAATAGTCCGGTCTTTCGAGAGCTCCATGTTATCTTTCAATTTGATCTTTGCTTTATCTTTGGCTTTAACCTCGATCACATCGTCTTTCTTCACCAGAAAAGACGGGATATTCACGCGATGCGCGTTCACATATACGAAATTATGGCGCACAACCTGGCGCGCCTGAGCGCGGGAAACTCCCAGGCCCAGCCGGTAAATGACATTATCGAGCCTTCTCTCCAAGAGCTGCAAGAGCACCTTTCCGGTAACGCCTTTGGTCTTTGATGCAATATCGAAATAAATACGGAATTGTTTTTCTAAAACTCCGTAGATCTTGCGGACCTTTTGTTTTTCACGCAACTGCACGCCATAGTTGGACAATTTCATCCGGGTCTTTGACGGGCCATGCTGCCCCGGAGCAAAGTTTCTTTTGGCGACGCCGCATTTCTCAGTATTGCACCTGTTCCCTTTGAGGAATAATTTTTCCTGTTCCCGCCTACATAATCTACAAACCGCACCAGTATACCTTGCCATGTATCTTACACTCTCCTTAATGAGGGAATCTTCTTTTACAAGAGCCGCTCTCAAGATTACCCGAATTACCTACATTCCTTATACTCTTCTTTTCTTCTTTGCCCTGCACCCGTTATGCGGGATAGGGGTCAAATCTTTAATAATGGTCACGTTCAGGCCGGCGGCTTGCAATGCCCGTATGGCTGATTCTCTTCCGGGCCCGGGGCCTTTAACATTAACCTCTATATCTTTAATGCCGATCTCTTTTGCCTTACGGGCTGCGTCAGTCGCTGCGGTCTGAGCGGCAAATGGAGTGGAACGTTTTGAACCGCCATATCCGACAATCCCGGGAGTAGACCATACTAAAACATTTCCCTGCTTATCGGTGATCGTAATGATCGTATTATTGAAACTGGCCTGAATATGTGCTATACCGGCTGTTATTCCTCTGGCTATTTTCTTTTTCTTTGCTTTTTCTGTCATTACCTTCTCCTCTATTTAACCGGAAGATTTCTCTCCCGTGCAAAAATCCATTTTCCGCAAAGCATTAAGCGGTTTTCTTCTTAACGACCGCCATACTTCCTTTTTTCGGGCCTTTCCTGGTGCGTGAATTAGTACGCGTGCGCTGCCCTCGCACCGGAAGACCTTTTTTATGCCGCATCCCGCGATAGGACCCGATTTCGGTCAAACGCTTGATATTCTGAGAAATATCCCTGCGCAGATCACCCTCGATCTTATAGGAACATTTCTGTATGGCATTAACGATATGGGCAACCTCTTCATCGCTTAAGTCTTTGGCGCGCTTCTCGGGGGCAATCTGAGCATCTTTAAGGATCAGCTTTGCGACAAATTTACCCACGCCATATAAATACGTTAACGCTATATCTATCCTTTTTTCTTTTGGTATATCAACACCCAGGATCCTCGGCACTTTATTTCCTCCTTTAAATTTCCGTTATAACGTCCGTGTTATTACGCACGAAGACGGTATTTATCCTTGCCTCTGTTTATGTTTCGGATTAGAGCAAATAACACGCACAACAGATTTTCGCCGCACAATCTTACATTTATCGCAGATCTTTCTGACTGACGCCTTTACTTTCACGCTCTTTTCCTCCTCATGAAGCTTTCTTGCGGTATCACAAACATTCATGATACCCGTGACACCCTTTATTTAACACGGAAGGTGATCCTTCCTTTGGTTAAATCATAGGGAGAAAGTTCTAATTTTACTTTATCGCCGGGCAATATCCTGATAAAATGCATCCTCATCTTGCCTGAAACATGAGCCAATACACTATGCCCGTTTTCTAATTCTACTTTAAAAACAGCATTCGGCAAAGCTTCCAATACTTTACCTTCTGTTTCGATTAATTCTTCCTTGGCCATAAATAAGCGTTATCCTTTATTGAGTTAATATCTCCGGCCCTGCTTGAGTAATGGCAACCGTATGTTCAAAATGAGCGGAGATCGAACCATCATCGGTCACCGCCGTCCAGCCGTTCTCGGAAACACTACATTCCCAGCTGCCGATATTGACCATCGGCTCGATCGCAATGACCATCCCGCTCTGTAAGACCGCTCCCTGGTGCGGCCTGCCGAAATTGGGGACTTCGGGAGCTTCATGCAAGTTTTTACCGATCCCATGCCCTACAAACTGGCGGACCACCGAAAATCCATTGCGTTCCACATACGATTGGATCGCACAAGAGATATCCGACAAGCGATTATTCACTCTGGCTGCTTTAATGCCCTCTGTCAAAGATTTCTTCGTTACTTCGATCAACTTCTTGACCGGCGCTCTGACTCTTCCTAAAGGAAGCGTAATTGCCATATCAGAGAAATACCCCTGATAATTAATGCCTAAGTCAAGGCTGATAATATCGCCGTCTTTTAACTTCCGCTGCCCCGGAATACCATGCACGATCTCATCATTGACCGAAGTACAGATAGTCGCAGGATACCCTTTATATCCTTTAAACGCCGGGATGACTTTTTCTTTGTGTATCAAATCAGCAGCTAAACAATCGATTTCAGCTGTCGTCATTCCTACAGCTACTGATTCCTGAAGCCGGCGCATTATTTTCGTCAAGATCTTGCCTGCTTGACGCATCATTTCCAGGTCTTTTTCAGACTTTAACGGAATCATTCTTTTGACGGACTAATTCAATGATCTTTTCTAACACAACAGGCGCATCATCATCCGCGAGCACCCGTTCAAGTATCTTTGCTTTCTGGTAATGTTCAATGAGACTACGGACCTCTTTTTTATAAACTGAAAGACGGTTCTTAATAGTCTCTTCTTTATCATCGGTTCTTTGATATAACTCGCCTTTGCAATGGTCGCAAACATTCTCGACCTTCGCAGGCATATTGCTCTTGTGAAAATTACTGCCGCATTTTTTGCAGACGAGCCTGCCGGAAAGCCTCTGGATAATTACCGCCGCGCTCGTATCTAAATATACGACGAGCTTGACGTGCCGCTTAATTGATTTAAGCACGTCATCCAGGACTTTCGCCTGGTTGATCGTACGCGGATATCCGTCTAGAATAAACCCCGGCTTCAAATCAGGCTGCCCAAAACGTTTAATGAGCATCTGGGTAACTAATTCATCAGGGACCAAAAGACCTTTTTCCATATAATCCTTGGCTTGTTTACCTAAGGTCGTGTTTTCAGAAACATTCTGGCGTAAAAGGTCTCCGGTGGATATATGCGCTAAGCTTAACCGCTTTGCTAACGTCTTTGACTGAGTCCCTTTCCCTGCGCCTGGCGGCCCTAATAAAACTATGATCATGATCTACGCCCCCTGATTTTACCCGCTTTTACAAATCCTTCGTAATGATGTGTCAATAAATGAGATTCGATCTGCTTGATCGTGTCCAACATGACCCCGACCACGATCAAAATACCGGTGCCGCCGAAAAATGAAGCGACCAAATAAGGCACTTTAAGCCATGCCATAATAAAATCAGGGAATATAGCGATACAGGCAATGAACATTGATCCTGCCAAAGTGATCCGCGTCATAACGTAATCGAGATATTCAGCGGTTGGCGTACCCGGACGGATACCGGGAATAAACCCGCCGTATTTTTTCATATTTTCCGATATTTCAAGCGGGTTGAAAATGATGGCCGTATAGAAATAACAGAAGAATATGATCAAGAGCGCGTAAATTGCCGTATAGAGTAAATGCCCGCGTACTAATCCTTGAGCAAAATGTTGAAACGTCGGATTGGGAATGAACGAAGCGATAGTCGCCGGAAAAAGGATGATCGATTGGGCGAAAATAATAGCAATAACCCCTGACTGATCCACTTTCAACGGGATATACGTCGCCTGCCCGCCATAAATCTTTCTGCCGACTATCCTGCGGGCGTACTGCACGGGGATCTTACGATACCCTTGTGTTATCAAAACGACAGAAAAAACAACCAGCACCGCTAACGCCGCCATAATGACAAGCGTAATGGGCTGTATCTGCCTGCGCGCGGGAGAAAAAGGCGATACTAATACGAACAATTGGTTGAGTGCCGCCGGCATACGCGAAATGATACCCGCTGCGATCACCAGCGATATACCGTTGCCGATCCCCCGCTCCTGGATCTGCTCCCCCAGCCACATGATAAATATGGTGCCGGTCGTCAAAGTCAATACGGTTAAAAGCCTGAAACCTAACCCCGGATACAAAACGATCCGCAGGCCTTCAAAACGGGCAGGGTTTTCAAGCCACAGAGCGATAAAAAATGATTGCACGATAGAAAGAATGACCGTGCCGAATCTGGTATACTGGTTTATCTTTTCATGGCCGGCATGGCCCTCTTTCGCGAGTTTTTCCAGGCTGGGGATTACTGCCGTCAAAAGCTGCAGGATGATCGAAGCCGAAATATAAGGCATGATCCCCAAAGCAAAGATCGTCAAGCGTTCCATAGCGCCGCCGGAAAACATGTTAATGATTACAAAGAGAGTTCACCCCTGTGTCTTGGCGATCCGCGCAAAGAATTCCGCCAGCGCAGCGCCGTCAATACCGGGAGTCGGGACATAACAGCCGATACGGTATATTGCGATAAGTATACCGGTGATGATTAAACGCTTTTTTAGATCCGGGATCTTAAACGAATTGGCTAATGCACTAAGCATTGATGACCTCAAACTTACCGCCGGCATTCGTTATTTTCTCTTTTGCCTGCTGGGAAAATGCGTGAGCTTGAAAAGTTTTCGGTTGTTTAATTTCTCCGTTGCCAAGGATCTTGACAAGTTTATTCTTACTTTTAACAATCCCCTGCTCGAATAATACCGCGGGATTGATGATAGGATCTTTAAGCTTCGCGACAACATCAAGATTCACGACCTGATATCTCGTCGGGAACTTACTGTTAAACCCTCGTTTAGGCATCCTGCGGATCAAGGGAGTCTGGCCCCCTTCAAACCCGAGGTAAAAATCACGCCCCGTACGGGAAGTCTGGCCTTTACTTCCCCTGGTCGATGTCTTGCCGTGCCCGGAACTGGACCCTCTTCCCAAGAGCTTTCGTTTTTTATGCGCTCCGCGCGGTGCCTTTAAATTATGCAATCCGACCACCTGAATGGATTCTTTTTGAGCTTTAACCTCAACATGAGGTTTTGCCGCCGGCTTTTCCGGCTGAACCGCTTCTTTTTTCCCCTGGCGTGGTGCTTTAACTTTCTCTGTTTGCTTTTTTGGCGCTTTACTTTGAGAATTCTCTTTTTTCATGTTTTATTCCTTTAAATTCTTTAATCCTTCAATCGTAGCTTTAATAACGTTAATAGGATTATTGGATTGCAGGGATTTAGTCAAAATATCCTTTATGCCGCATGCCTCGCAAATCGCGCGTATCGGCCCGGCCGCGATAACACCCGTACCTTCAGACGCTGGTTTCAAGAGCACTTTCGCGCCGCCGTATTTTCCGATAATATCATGGGGTATTGATGCATCAACAACCGGTACCCGTAACATACTTTTCTTGGCTTTAGTCAAGCCTTTACGGATAGCATCGGCTACTTCATTGGCTTTACCTAAAGCAAACCCGACATGGCCTTTACGGTCGCCGACAACAACCAGGGCGCTGAAAGACATTTTCTTGCCTCCCTTAGTTACCTTAGCCACACGGTTGATCATAACTATCTTTTCAACTAACTCTGGCTGCTGTTCAATACTTAATTCTCGCATTTTTAAATACCCTCTTTGTGTGGATTAAACACGAGGGATAACCCCCGAGTGTTTATCCCTATTAAAATTCCAAGCCGTGCTTTCGTAAACTATCCGCGAAGATCTTTACTCTTCCATGATACAAGTAGCCCGCACGGTCGAAAACAACTTGAGAAACGCCTTTTTCTTTTGCGCGCTTGGCGAATACTTCGCCTAAGAACTCAGCTGCCTTTTGGTTTCCCGCGTACGCGAACTTGGCTTTTACTTCTTTGTCAAGCGTAGAAAGGGAAAATAAGGTCTTATTTTTGGTGTCATCCATGACCGAAGCGAATATATTCCTCAGGCTGCGGCGGACGATCAAACGAGGAACCAACGCTGTGCCGCTTAAATGTACCCTGATCTTACCATGTCTTTTTTTTCGTGCTAATATCTTTTTATCATTCATTTGTGCGAAGGGTATAATATACGCATACAGCCATACATTACTCACCCGATTATTCTTCTGCATTGCCGCAGGGACAATACAAAAGAGGGTTCTTTACTTGGTCGCCTGTGCTTTACCGACTTTCTTTTTCACGTATTCTCCTTTATAGCGGACACCTTTTCCTTTATACGGTTCCGGAGGATACGCTGCACGGATCTCAGCGGCAATTTCACCAACACTTTCTTTATCGATACCACGGATAATAACCTGAGTTTGCTTCGGGACTTCTATTTTGATACCTTCCGGCATGGTAAAAACACAAGGGTGCGAATAACCAAGCTGAAGAGTTACGGTGTTCCCCTGGAGCGCAGCGCGAAAACCCACCCCCTGGATCTCCAACTCCTTGACATAACCTTCAGTCACACCTTTAACCATATTGGCGATCAAGGCGCGGTTTAACCCTTGCAAAGCCCGGGCAGTCTTGGTATCAACCGCTCTTTTTATTGAAATCGCTCCACCAGCGACTTCAGCGGAAATCCCTTTTGAGACCTCGCGGGAAAGTTTTCCTTTCGGGCCTTCGATAAGGATAACCCCGTCTTTGACCTCCACTTTAACACCGTTCGGAATACTGATTAATTTTCTGCCTATTCTTGACATTTTTGATGAACCTTTCCTTTAAATAATTTAACTAACCGGGGAATCGGCGAATTAACCCGCGCCTGAGAATAAAAGGAGCGAGTGTATGTTCTCAGCGATTACCAAATATAACCGATAACCTCACCGCCGACACCTTTTTCTTTCGCCTCTTTATCCGTGATCAGGCCAAAAGGCGTAGAAACGATCGCCAGGCC
Source organism: uncultured Planctomycetales bacterium (assembly GCA_964588175.1). GTDB lineage: Bacteria > Omnitrophota > Gorgyraeia > Gygaellales > Profunditerraquicolaceae > JBAZTA01. Next base: position 391 of record CAZPNW010000091.1, on the reverse strand, counting down.
CCTGCCGCGCAAAACAGAAGGGACTTTCTGGTGTTTTACATAGATCCGTAAACCCGGTTTAGAAATCCTTTTAATATTGCGGATCGCAGACTTGGAACCGATGTATTTCAAATACACCCGGAACATCCCCTGCTTTTTATCTTCGAGCAATTTGAACGTTTCAATATAGCCTTCTCTCTTTAAGATCTCCAAAATAGACCTGGTCATTTTGGAAGCGGGAATATCCAAATTCTCTTTTTTTGCCATTATGGCATTGCGAATCATAGTAAAATTATCAGCGATTAAATCTGTCCTGGACATTTATTTTACTCCCTCGATAAATACACCTTACGGCCATTACGCCGCAGGCGTTGATGAATCACACCTCCACGGGACCGCGCTTATTCCACGG
>CAZPNW010000090.1:0-6595 GCA_964588175.1 uncultured Planctomycetales bacterium | reverse complement strand
TCTATCCCGGTAAAAAGCTTATCAAGCGATTTATCTTTAAGCTCTTGCTCTAACCGGGGTTTGAGCTCCCTGATCAAAGCTGCTGCCTCCGAAAGATTTCCTTCAATAGCCTGGAGCGGTTTACCCAAATAATCCCACGCTAAGTCAGAAAGCGCGTACCCTCCCTTAGAAGGATTCAACAAATATCCGGCTATCATCGTATCAAAGAACAGCCCCTCTAAAACAATACCGCGCTGCGCCAAGGATATCTTTGTTTTCTTTAAATCATGGCCTATTTTCTTGATCTGCGGATTTTCAAGTATCTCTTTAAACTTTACGCTTTCCTGCTGCAAAGAAAAAATCTTATCAAGAACGCAAAATACCAGTTTTGAATCAGGGGTTGCGTAAACAATAAGCTCTGTCCCCTCTGTAACCAAGTCACCGGCCGCGGTATCAGTTAAAGGTGTGATTTCCGCACCCGGCGAGTGAATTTCAGGCGCCATAAGCGCTTCGGCAAACGCTTTAAATTCTAATTTCTGAAAAAGACGGAATAATGCCGGATTATCGGGATGGTTAAGCTTAAGTTCATCAAGCTTAAAGTCAAGTTCGATGCCGCTATCAAGAACGGCTAATTCCTTATTTAACTTTATACGGTCATTATACTCCCGGACAGCTGTGCGTATCTTCTCCGACTTGATCTCATCAGAACGCTTGAGCACTTCATCCAAAGAGCCAAATTGTTTCACCAGGGATAACGCGGTCTTCTCACCGATACCGGGAACCCCGGGGATATTATCAATATCATCGCCCATCAACGCGACGACATCGCTTATCCGGGAAGCTTCCAGCCCGAAACGAGCCACTACTTCAGCTTCTCCGTAAACCACTCCCTTATCTTTATAGGGATTATAGACTTTAGTATTATTATCGATCAACTGTAAGATATCTTTATCAGAACTTACAATAGTCGTCGACACCTTCTTTTCTTTTGCTTTTTTAGCCAGAGTCGCCAGGACATCATCGGCTTCAAAACCTTCTTTTTCAAATAACGCGATACCGTAAGCGGCGACAATTTCTTTTATCAAGGGGATCTGGCTTGAGAGATCGTCAGGCATAGGTGCCCGGTTGCTCTTATACTCAATAAATTTCTTTTGGCGAAAGGTATCCCGAGAGACATCAAAGCAAACCGCCAGATAATCAGGCTTTTTTTCCTTTAAGATCTTTTGCAACATGATAACAAAACCATACACAGCGTTCGTCGGCTGCCCATAGGATGTTGCAAGCCCTCTGAGCCCGTAAAAAGCCCGGTAACAAAAAGCGGTAGCATCAATTAAATATAACTGCTGATCGGCCATTAACTAATCACTGGATTTCATTGTTATGGTAGGGACTAAAATTTGTGGTTTACTATCTCGACAATGCTCTTCTTTGGATCTTTGCAACAAATTCCTCAATCTCGGCATTATCAGGGTCCAACTGCTGTGCACTGATTGCTTGCGCAAAGGCTGAAGGATAATCTTTTTTGGCAAAACTGCGTTTTGCCTTAAAAAAGATGTCCTTGGCAAGTTCTCTGTCACTCTCGCGAAGAAGAGATTTCCGTTGAGAGATCTCGCCCATAAAATCAATTACTTCCTGCTCCCGGTATCCATGCCCGCCTAAGATGACATGTATGTCACGTAAACGTTGGATAGCTTTCTGGGTCCACGGGTCGTCTGCCTGGCCTAACTTCGCTCTTTTATCCCAACAATATTCCGCTTTTTTCAAATCTCGTTTTCCCTCATACAAGAAAGCTAGATTTGAATACCCGCTGATAAGATTCGGGTCAAGCTGAACCGCTTTTAAATAATTCTCTTCCGCGCGGGCAACTTCACCTTTTGCTTCAAAAATAACACCTACATCATTATAAGCTACCGCATAAAGAGGGTCTATTTCTACTGCTTTTTGATAATACGCCAATGCGCTGTCCAAATCTCCCGCTGTCTGCATTTGAAATCCCTGGCTGCGGTACAAGCGAGCCTGTTCCGCGAGCGCCGACATAGTCCGGGCAGAAGGATTACTGTCTCCTTTCTCCGGTGGATTTTGCGCATAGGCAAAAACAGCAATAACACCCGAGAACAGAACAGTTAACAATATTTTTTGTGGGATATTTTTATGACTTAAGGTAAGCATCATAGCTTCTTTTTATGTAATATACAAAAGATATGAATAAAAGTCAAGTAAAATTAAATAATTATTCCCCATGGCTTTAAAAAGAAAACCATTACCTGCCTAACTCTTGTACCAGATTCTCAACAACAACCCGCGCTTCTTCAACCACATCTTCCCAGAGCTTTTCCCCGGGGGCGGCATTCTGACGCAGACAAACCGCTCCACAGGCAAAAACATTGCTCAGGCGTGTACGCATCCCTTCATCCACCTCGATAAGATCATCTTTAATACTTATATCGGCATTCTTTAAGAAATCAATATTACTTTTTAACGCGTCCATATAGACGACCGCCGAGGCGCCAATGATCTTGCCTCCACTGAGTTTGACCGCTTGTACGGCAGACTCGCCGATGATCTCAATAACGCAACTTTGAATACGTTCTATATGGCCGGGAGCCGGCAAATAAGCTTTTGCCTCAGAAGAGATCACCGGCCCAGGATTTTGCGTTGCCGCAGATAAAGCCGGCTCTGCGACAGGAACCTCAGCAGCAAGCTGAGCTAAGATCAATTTCACCTCTTTTTTGTGCCGCTGCGTCAATATCTGCGCAAACCGTTCGGCGGCAGCGCCGGAACCTACGATACAAACCACATCACCGCCGCTTGCCTTCTGCTGAAAATCCTTGCCATCGTTTAAAGAATCGAGCGTAAAAACGCCATTTTTCTTTATCCCCGGGATCTCAGGTAAGAGAAAACTCCTGCCGGAACAAATAACCAGGAAATCGTACTCAAGATTTTCCCTGTTCTTAAATTGAATGTTCTTTTTATTCGTATTAACCGAAGAAACTTTACATTCTTTAAGAAAATCAATGTTCCTTTTTTGATAAAAATCGCTTGCGCAAAGAAATAGGTCTTTTTCTTTGAGAGAACCGCCGGCAAACTCAAAGATACGCCTGCGGTCATACACAGGATACCTCTCTTGCGTTACCAGGGTTACCGAATGATCCTGACGCATTTCCCGCAGCCCTGTTGCCACTGCGTGACCTGCGCACGAAGCCCCGATGATAACGATCTTGGCCATTATAGCTTCCTCACTTATAAACCTGCCGCATCAAAGACTTCAGGCAGGAATCTGTTCCACCCGATAGGCATAATATGAACCCCCCGGCACATCGGCTTCAATTCTTTGACCAACCGGGCGGCGATCGCCGTTGCCTGCGCAGGTTTATTCGATGTATTTTCCATCTCTGTAATAAAACGCTCCGGGACAAATACTCCGGGGACATTTTTATTCATATAGCGGGCCATATTGGCTGATTTTAATAAAACAACGCCCGCGATAATCGGGACGTTGAGGTGTTTTATCTTAGACAAGAATGTTTCAAAGACAGGAATATCAAATATCGCCTGTGTCTGGAAAAAATCCACCCCCGCGGCGATCTTTTTCTCCATCTTCATGATCTGCGGCTCAAGCGGTTCTGCTCCGGGATTGACCACCGCCCCTACGCAGAATCGCGGGGCCGCTCCCTCCAAAGCATTGCCTTTCATGTCACGGCCTTCCTGCAAGGATTTAACCACCTGTAATAATTGCACGGAATCCAGGTCGAAAACAGGCTTTGCTTCGGGATGATCGCCTAATGACGGATGATCGCCGGTCAGGATAAGAAGATTCTCAATCCCCAAAGCGGCGGCGGATAAAATATCGGATTGTAACGCAAGGCGGTTACGGTCACGGCAGGTAAGCTGATAAATCGGCTCAAAACCCCGCTGCTTCAAAAGGCTGCAGACTGCCAGGGACCCCAAACGCATAACTGAACTCTGCAGATCAGTGACATTGATCGCGTCAACGCGGTCACGGATAAGCTCAGCGTCCGCCAAGATTTGTTTGGTTTCAATCCCTTTCGGAGGGCCGATCTCAGAAGTTACGATGAACTTTCCGGACAGAATCTTTTCTTTTAACAACATCCTTAACCCTTGTATGGTTATTTTTTCGCGGCAATTTCCTGAATATGCCTTTCCAATCTCCAGGCATCATCCGGCCGGTCGATCTTACGGTAGAAATCAACCATATTCTTTAAGATGACCGTCGCATTGGGATGGTCCTTCCCAAAAGCCTTTTCTATAATGGCAAGAGCTCGCTGGTACAACGGCTCTGCTTCAAAGAAATTAGCCTGTGTCGTATACAGGACGGCCAGATTATTCAAAGTCTGCGCGACTGCAGGGTCGTCCGGGCCCAGGGCCTTTTCCCATATCCCCAATGCCCTTTTATACAACGATTCTGCTATATCGAATTTAGCCTGAGAATTATACAACAAAGCCAGATTATTCAAAACTGTCCCGAGTTCAGGATGGTCAGGGCCCAGGGCCTTTTCCCATATCGAGATCGTGCGCAGGTACAGCGTCTCACCTTCAGCCAGGCGTTTGCGGCTGTCATAAAAACAAGCCAGATTATACATAGAGGCCGCCACATCAGGATGGTCAGGGCCTAAAACTTTTTCCGCCATCCCGATAGTCCGCTGGTAATATTTCTCCGCTTCCGCATCCCGTCCCAGCGATTCATAGATCCGGGCCAGAGAATTCAGGGACTGGACAACATTGGGATTTTCAATACCGAAGGTCTCCTCGGCGACTTTCAACGCGGTTTCCGCTAAAGGTGCAGCATCCTGAAAATGGCCTGCCTGATAAAGCTCGGTCACCTGGTCGTTGAGTTCGCTCCAACTCAACTTGCTGGCGCATGCCGGGACACACCACAACCAAATACCCACGCTCATGCACAAAAGCCATCGGGAAGGTTTGATCATACATCCTCACATTCTTTTATACCTATTATACACACATTACCACTTTTTAAAAATAAAGAAAACCGCGGCGATCATCATAACAAAACCGACCAGATAATTCCACCGCAATCCTTCTTTTAAATAAACAACAGAAAAAACGGAAAAAACCACCAGCGTGATAACTTCCTGTATTGTCTTTAATTGCGCGGCAGAAAATTGAGCATGGCCAAAACGGTTCGCCGGCACCTGGAAACAATATTCCACAAAAGCTATCCCCCAACTGACAAGAATAGCCGTCCACAGCGGCGATTGTTTGAATTTCAAATGGCCATACCAGGCAATGGTCATAAATATATTCGAAATAGTCAAAAGAACGATTGTTTTCATTTTAAAGGCGCGCGAACGCTCTCCGCGCCGAGCTTTACCGCTTCAACCAGATTACGCATCAACATAGTCACCGTCAACGGGCCTACTCCTCCCGGGACAGGAGTGATCCAAGAGGCGCGCATTTGGGCCTGCGCGAACGCGATATCACCGACGGTTTTATCGCCTGCCTTGTTGATGCCCACATCGATAACGACAGCCCCCTCTTTGATCCATTCCCCCGGGATCAACTCTGCCTTGCCTACCGCCACGATCAAAACCTCAGCCCGCCCGACATAATCCCGGAGTTTTCCCGCCTGGCTGGTCGCGATATGGCAAACACTCACCGTAGCAAGCCGGTTCAGCAATAAAAGGCACAAGGGTTTACCGACGATCTCGCTATGCCCGACGATCACTACATCTTTACCGGCAAGCTCTACCTGTGTTTCTTTGATCAACTCCATCACGGCAGCGGCAGTGCAGGGGATGATCTTTTCCCGGCCAAACAGAAGCCCTCCCATATTCGACGGATGGACCCCTTCAACGTCCTTATTCACCGCGATCAAAGCGCTGATCTTGCCGGCATCCAGATGAGCAGGGACAGGCATCTGCACAATAATACCGTTTACGGATGCATCAGCATTGAGCCCCGCGATAAAGTCTTCAAGCTCTCTGTCAGAAATATTTTTATCTACCGTATGCAGGCGATACTCAATGCCGAGGGATTCAGCGGTTTTCTTTTGAGCATTCGTATACATTTGCGCTGAGGCATTCCTGCCGATCTCAATGCTGGCTAAAACAAGCTCAGCACCCCGCGCCGCTTTAAGGCCCGCGACCTCAAGGCGCAAGCCGGATTTAATCTTTTCCGCTAAAGCTTTACCCTCTAATAATCTGGCCAACCAAGACCTCCGTTTCAAACCGTAACTGCTTGACCTGTTTCATCGTTTCTTCGAGCTCTTGCTTTATCTTAACAGCAAAAACCTCATCATTCAAACATTTTAAGTTTATTTCCACGTTAAAACATGAGCTCATAAATGCCGCTTCCAATAACGCCGCCGCGACCGCAACATCGCTGATCAAATTAACATTGCCTTTTTTAGCAAGGTCAGGGCATAATTTTAACGCGTCACAACTTAACCTGCAGACCATAAAAGGGACATCCAAAGCTTTACGCAGGTCTTTACTGCGATACGCTTTGATATCCAGGTCGACTAATCCCAGGAAATCATTACGCAAACGTTCGGAGATCTTCAGTATCTCCCGAAGCTCCGCCGCATATTGGACCTAGTTTGGTTTCCCCTCGGTGAAACGCACGACCATACTTAAAA
>CAZPNW010000089.1:0-20091 GCA_964588175.1 uncultured Planctomycetales bacterium | reverse complement strand
CGCAGGCGTCCTGGAAAAAGTATTGCTGCGCCTGGCGCATATGCTGGAAGAAGACCTTGAGACCCAGACGAATATTAAAGCAGCCCTGCGTTATCCGATCATGGTAGTGATCTCGCTGGTGATCGCGGTTGGCGTGCTTTCGGTCTTTGTTATCCCTCAGTTCGCCCAGATCTATAAGGCGGCAAAAGTCGAGCTCCCCCTGCCGACACAGGTGATGATCGTTATCAGCGATACACTGCGGTATTATTGGTATATCCTGTTCCCGGCGCTGGCCGGTTTATTCATTTTTGTGAAATGGTACGTCAATACATATTCAGGGAGATTCTTGTGGGACGGCTTAAAATTTAAGATCTATATTTACGGAAAGGTGTATACGAAAATAACGATGTTGCGTTTCGCCTCGATGTTAAGTGTTTTATATCAGGCGGGTTTACCCGTGCTCAATACGATCGATATCGTCGGGATGACCCTGGGTAATGTTGTCCTGGCAAAAGAGATAGAGGCTATAAAGCGCGATGTCGCCGACGGCAAAGGTATTTCCGGGGCAGTGTTGAACAGTAAATTCTTCCCCCGTCTGGTCGGTTACATGATCTCCGTGGGAGAGAAGAGCGGTGCTTTGCCGCTCATGCTCGATTCTTTGTGCGAGTATTTCACTTTGGAAGTAAAGAACTCTATAAAAAATCTTACGACGATGATCGAGCCGGTGATGACGGCGGTCCTGGGATTGGTGGTTATCGGGATGGCACTGGCAATATTCCTGCCGTTGTGGAATATGATCCGCGTCATTAAAGGGAACTAGGAAGAGTTATAAAAAAAGAGTTTCGGCTGGAAAGGGAAAGCCAGTCCTCGCCGCCGGGATAGGGAAGGGGCGGGTTTTTGCGGAGCGAATATTGCCTCGGTTTCAATATTCACACGCAATGCCCGGGTAAGCAGATGAATATCGGGGGGATGCTCATAGTGATCGTGATAAGCGGTATTGCCTGCGGGGTATATACCGTTGTGATGAACGGTTTTTGGAAGAAAAAGGTCGATGAGAAAACAAAGCTGGTAAAAGACGCTGAAGCACAGATCGTGCATATGGAAAAGATGGCTTCTTTGGGGACGCTGGCTGCCGGCATCGCGCATGAGATCAATAATCCGCTCGGGTTTTTGATCAGTAACCTGCAAAGCCTCAAGGATTATACCCAGCAGATCGAAGGGAAGATCTCTTTAGCGGAGAAAGAAAATAAGGTATTGCTCGAAGATATGAAGGCGATGAACCAGGAGTCGCTCGACGGAGCGGTGCGTATCAAGAAAATCGTTTCCGATCTGCGTACCTTTTCCCGGAGAAGCGAAACGCAGAATGCCCTGGTGGAGGTCAATCAGGTCCTTGAATCGGTGCTTTCAATCGTCTGGAATGAGATTAAGTATAAGGTGACGGTCATCAAGGACTATCAGGCAAAATCAAAGATATCCGCGGATACGACGCAATTGTCCCAGGTGTTCCTTAATTTGCTGATCAATGCCAGTCAAGCCATTGCTGATAAAGGGACGATTACGATGAGCACCTATGAAGATGCTAAAAGCGTCTATGTTAAAGTGGTGGATACCGGCTCCGGCATCGCAAAAGACGTCCTGCCGAAGATCTTCGACCCGTTTTTCTCAACTAAGAAAAGTACGGGCCTGGGGTTGTCGGTCAGTTACAATATCATTAAACATCATGGCGGCGATGTGAAGGTTGAGAGTACCGTCGGGGTGGGGACAACGTTCGTGGTGCAATTACCGAGGGCGCCTCAAGGATAAGGAGGAGTGGGATGAAAAAGGTTTATAATTTAGGTGATGATCTGTTCTTGGCAATAGCGTTTGTTTGTTTTGTTTGTGGAGGCATGCTCAAATTATTGGGGATCGAAGAGATCCGTTGGGGGATTACTTCCCGGGCATTGATAATTAACGCGGTGATCTGCCTGCTCTTTAGTATCGCGCTTAGTTTGTACGATATCGCGCATGGCCAGAAGCAGCAGTAGGTCTTTTTAGTTTGGTAGTTAATTAAGCCGGGGTGGGGGATGCCGCGGCTCAAAAGTCAATAGTAAACGAAAAACGCAGGAGAAACGATGGGGTCCTTCGACGAAAAAAGGCAATATAAGCGGGCGTTTGTTAAGCTACGGGTGGAGGTCAGGGGAAGAAGTTTTTGGCAGTATGTGGAAACCCGCGATATTTCCGCGGGAGGGATGTTTGTCTCAACCGATAAGGTTGAACCGGCTAACGCCAAAATAGAAGTGATGTTTGAGTTTGATGAAGGCGGAAAAGAAAAAAAGATCATTCACGCGGAAGGTGTCGTGCAATGGAGCCGGCCGGCAGGTACCGCGGAAGCGGCGGGAATGGGGATCATGTTCACCAAGGTCTTTCCTTCTTCCGGTAAGGAGTATATCGACCGCTATGTTAAAAACTTAGAGGAGCAAAAGAATGCCTAACCATACTATATTGATCGTTGATGATGAACAGAATATCTTAAGCAGTTTAAGCAGGCTGCTGCGTGCCGATGACCGGGATATCAATACCGCCGGTTGTGTCCAGGAGGGCATTGATAAGCTCAAGAGCCTCGGCGGTGTAGACCTTGTTATCTCCGATAATCGCCTGCCTGACGGCCAGGGGGTTGATTTTCTCGTTAAGGTCAAACAGCTCTACCCTGATTCGATCCGGATACTTTTTACCGGGTATCCTGACCTGGAAGCTGCTATTCAGGCTATCAATAAGGGGCAGGTATACCGGTTTATCACCAAGCCCTGGGAAAACGAAGAATTAAAAATGATCGTGAAGCAGTCGCTCGATTATTTTGATGTGATCCGTGACAACCGGGTATTGATCAAGATCGCCCGTCAGCAGGCTGAATGGCTTGAAGCGATGCAGAAGAAGTACCCTCAAGTGTCTCCCGAAGAATTGCATAAAGGGGGGATGTATATCATAGAAGAACAAAAAGTTTCGGAAAACCTGGCTGACTTTATAAAGAAATATTATCCGCAGCAAGACAAAGGAAGCGCTTCTTTGTAATCAAGGGCAACTCATTATACAATGGAAGAGTTTGAATCAAAACTTATCCGGAGCAAGTGGGTTACTTCAGAACAGCTTTCTACGGCCAAGCGGGAAGCGTTAAGGCTTGGCAAATCCATATGGAGTGTGTTGGTAAAACTGGGCCATCTTACCGAGGAAGATGTTTTTGTTTTTTTCGCACAGGAAAGCGCTCTGAATTATGTTTACCTGCCGGAATATAAAATCAACGCGGATGTTTTCCGGGGATTAAGCGAATCATTCTGCCGCGAATATCAGTGTATTCCGTTATTTAAAGTAAATAATACATTGTATGTGGCCTGCTCCGATCCTTTTAATACGGCTTTTCTGGACCGCCTTACTGCTCTCAGCGAAGCGGCGGTTGAGCCTTTGATCGCTTCGCCTCGCGCTATCCTGCAAGCGCTTGATCTCTATTACGGGCCAGAAGAGGATTTCTTTAAACTGGAAGATTTATTGTTTAAGAAAAATCCTTTGCGGGGGGTCCCTTTTCATCGGGAATCCGGCCGCCGGAAATTAACTATTCCGGTGCGTGTTTCCCTTGAAGGGCAGGAGGTGCAGTTGAATGTTGCATCGTCTCTTGATGGGGTTTCCTGCAATATATCGGAATCGGGCATGGCTGTTGGTTTGCAGGTGTTTTTGTTTTTACCGAAAGGCCTTAAAGTGGCTATAGATTTTAAGCCGAATTCCGGCATATTAAGCGTAGGCGAAATGATCCGGGCAAAAGGCGAGATTGTTTATTGTAATATACAGGAAGGCAAACGATATTATTTAGGTATAAAATTCACAGAACTCTCGAATGAAGGGAAAAACAAATTATTGAAGCTTGCTGCGGTATAGGGATCTTTGCGGATTTATCGATATTACAGAAGGTTACGATATTATATAGGGTAAATAATATAACGCTTGACAATTGATATCTAATAGGTTAAAGTATCATCAAATAGTATCAAATATGGTTAGGTGAACTTTTATCTTTTTGGTAGAGTTTTCTGAGCATTGTTAGCTGTGTCACAATTAGTTACAGCATATGGAACAAGAGATAATATATACAACTAAGGAAGCTGCCGAGAAACTCGGGATCTCCAAACAAACCCTTTTCCGGTATGAGAAAAAAGGGATTTTCCCAAAGCCAAAACGTAATTCGATCAATCATTGGCGGCAATACAGTCAACAGGACCTTAATGAATTAAGTAAAATCATAAGGGGTAGTATTGAGTAAGCTAAGGATCTTTTCGCTTATTTTATTGTTTGCTTTTTTGGGCGCAGGTTGCAGCCCTGACGATGAAATAGGGCATCTCGCAGATGACTCCATTGTCCCGCTCAAAAAGAAAGCAGTGCTTCCGGTAAGCGAAGGGGTCGAGATGCAGGCGCCGCAGGCCTCATATTTTGATCCGTTGCCGCGTCTGAACCCTTTTTTAACCACAGACGAGGAAGCGTCTTTTGAAAATAAAAGCGCGCAGATCCCGCTTGAATATTTAACGGTATCAGCGATCATCCATTCGTCTGATAATAAAAGTAAGGCAATTATTAACGGCCAGGTCTATCAGGTCGGGGATATTATCGATAATAAGCAGGTTCTCGCTATTAATGCCGAAGATGTTATCTTAAAAGATACTCAAGGGGAGTATATTATTAAAATCGAAACGGTTGTCCCGGGAGCGGCGTAGTTGATGAAAACAGGGTCAGGATTCAAAGGAGCTGTCATAGTCATTTTCTTAAGCTTGGTGCTGCCGTTACTTGCCGGCTGGCAGCGGGTTAATTTAAGTGATTGTATGGGTCTCAAACCGGATACTTCTGCGGAAAGCAAAAAAGAACATCAGGTAGCCTCTGGATTCCCCCAGATAAATGTTCAGCGTACCCCCTATCAAATTTTGGAAAAAACCACCGCTGCATTCTTTAAAACGCGTTCTGTGCACATGGAGATCGAGACTTGGCTGGAAACCCCCCTGTTTCATATCAAATCAGATTTTAAGAGCGACATTACCAATATTGATGATTACCGGACAACCGGCAGGGTAAGCGTATCGTCGATTGTACAAAATAGTATTTCGACTTCACAATGGGTACAAACGTATAAGATCAGGGGGATCCCTTTCACGTGGGATTTGAATAAGCGGGAATGGAAATGCGAGCAATTGAAGATTTCGGCAAAAGACGCCCAGCAAGCAGTAGAATACGGGATTTTAAACAGCCTTGCTTCAGTCAATGGAGGCGCTGCTGATGCTTCAACCGTTAAGCTTGTGGATAGGGAGAAAAGAAACGGCCAGGATTGCTTTGTTCTGCAGTATAAGCTGGGAGCTGAGATGTTGACGTATTGGAATGTGGTCGGAGAGATCTTTGTTAAGACCTGGATCGATGCCAATACGTATTTGCCGCACCTTTTGCGTGCTGAAGGAAAGCTCGGTGATATGTATATCCTGCAGATCGTCAAATATTCCGATTTCGGTGTGCCGGTTGCAATGGAGGTCCCCGCGTTTGTCGAAGATAAGGTTATTCAAGAAAAAGAGAAGCTTAAAGGAATGCTTCCTCGCTTGACGCAGTCGGTCATGCAGATACGGGGTTGGGGCAAGCCCGAGGCGATCACTGTTGAATATAAAGACCGAGTGTCATTCGGGGAGTTTTTACGCAAAGAATTGGAGCGTGATTTTTCTCAAGAAATCCGGGTTAATGAAGGTTTTGTCATGAAATGGTTAGGGGTAGTTAATCAAGAAGCGGATTATCTTGAAAGTATGCTCAATTCGGAAATTTCTTCCATCGCGGGGTTATATGATCCTAAAACAAAGACGATCCTTATCGGAGATTGGCTGCCTCCTTATTTTGCCGAGATCGTATTGGTCCATGAACTGGCGCATGCGTTTCAGGATAAAAACTACGGTATTGAACAATTCTCCGATCGTCAGCATACGCGGGATAATTTTGACCTGGCATTCGCCCGGCAGTCCCTTATAGAGGGGGATGCTACCGCGGTAATGCTCGAGTATATTTTGAACAAGGATGATAAGAAGCTGCAAGATCTTGAAGATGTTTTTGTCCTGCTGGAAGATAAGTTCTTGAAACAATCGCAGTATGCAAAACAAAATATCCTGTATAATATATATGGTTATGGCGCCCGGTTCATTCAATCGTATTTACGGCAGTTCAATTGGAACGAGATCAGCACTATTTATAAAACGCCTCCTGTTTCCATGGAAGAGGTCATGCATCCGCATAAGTATGTGGGCAGGGAAATCGCGGGAGAGAACAGCCTCCCTGTCCTTAAGGATAGTATCACGGTGCCTGAGCCATGGAAAAAGATCCACGAAACTACTCTGGGAGAGTTTACGCTTCTTTTGTCTTTAAGCAGTTTATTAGATAAGCAGCTCGTTGACAGGTCAGTTTCAGGTTGGCAGGATGACCGGCTCATGGTGTATGAAAATGACCGGGGTGACCGGCTTATACGTTTTGTGTCGTCCTGGGATACTATCGAAGACGCGCTCGAATTTGCCGATGGGCAGAAACAGTGGTTCCGGAAGAAATACCCGGGTTTTACCTTGGAAGAAAATAAAAAAGGGTTTTTTAAGGGCGGGCAGTGTGATCTTTTTTACAATCCTGCGACGAAGGATTTTACCGTATATGGTGTTTTAAAAAATCAGGTGACAATCATGTGGGCACAAGGGATTGATAAAACAGAATTCGAATCCATCATCGGTATCAGTGGTTTGGATTCAGAACAAGGACTTAAAAAATGACACTAAAGAAAATAGCGCTTATCGGGTCGGTCAGTTTTTTATTTGTGCTTTACAATTGCGGAAATTCTTTGTTTGCCCGGTCGCAGCCCGGGACAGAAAATGAAGCTGCTGCAAAACCGGCTCAAGTGAGTCCTGCGGCGCAGAGCGCCGGGCAAAAAAGTTCCAGTGCCGACGAGGATCAAGAGGAAGAGTCGAAAGATGAAAAAGAAGAGGCCACTGATCAGGAGAGCAAAGACGCCAAAGAGGCGGCAAAAAAAGACGTTGTAAAGAAAGAATTGACCGCTCCTGTCCCGGTTTTAGAGATCAAGCGCTTGGAAAATGAGTCGCCGGTGTATTCGATCGAGCTGCGGAATGTGGAATTGTCCGACCTGTTCCGTGTAATCGCGCATGATTATAATTTGAATATTTTGGTTGATAAGGATATCCAGGGAAAGATCACCGCCAGTTTCACGAATATTTCCTTGGAAGAGGCTCTTGAAGGGATCGCTGAGATCAGTAATCTCGTGCTGGAGAAAAAAGGCTCGATCATCAAGGTCAGCCCGAATCTGATCACCCGAATGGTTGTTTTAAAATATATTCAAGCTAAGAAACTGCTTGAATCTGCGAAAGCAACGCAAAGCCCCCAGTCGGGGGCTACATCTGCGGCACAGCCGGCGACTGCGTCAGGTTCTGAGTCTGCTGCTGGATCTTCCGGGGCGGCGCCGGCAGAGGCCAAAAAGGAAGAAAGCACGATCTATGACCTTATTTCTGAAAAAGGGAAGATCCTTTTGGGCCAGGTGCCGAACTCGATCATTGTGATCGATTATCCTCCGTATGTCGCGCGCATCGCGGAATATCTTCAACAGATAGATCAGCGTATGACCAGTAAGGTCTTTAAGATGAAATATTTAAAAGCTTCGGATGTTGTGGGCGCGGCGGCTGCTGCAAGCAGTACCAGTTCGTCGACTACCAGTGCATCTACAACCAGTAGTACGAGCAGCAGCGCAAGCAATTAAAAGCCAGAAGGAGAATAAATGAAAAGAATAGGGTGTGTTTTATTTTTTCTTTTTTGTTTTTCCATAGTCCATGCTCAACAGATCAATGATAATCTTAGATCTTTGTTGTCTTCAGAGGGGAAAGTGCTTTATGGTAATGAGCCGAACTCTATTGTCGTCATCGATTATCCTGATAACGTCCAGCGTGTTGAAGACTATCTGGCGATGGTGGATACGCCTCCTCAGCAGGTTTTGATCGAAGCCCGGGTGGTTGAATCAAAATTGCAAAAAGAACACGCTTTGGGTGTCAACTGGCAGTTATTCGCGGACAAAGGGTATCTTCCTATCGGCAGTTTAAAGGCCGGCACGGCAAGTGCCTTAGGATCGTTGCCCGGGCCGTTAACGCAGAATTTTTCCTACAAAAATACTCTTTACCCTCCGGGATCGTCATCAGGGACTTCGGAGAATCCTTTTACTTTTGCCATATTTGATGATAATATTAATGTTGTCTTGCAGACTTTGGCTAATGCGGTGGATACGAGCATTCTTTCGGCGCCGCGGATAACAACCGTGAATAACCGGCAGGCGGAATTAAGGATCATTCAAAGTTACCCCTGGGCTGAGCCTCAGGCGACAACCACTGACGGCGTTACGACGGTGACCTGGGTTGTGCACTTTGAAGAGGTCGGGATCAGCCTTAAGGTAACGCCGACTATCAATGAAGATGGGCAAATAGCGCTGGAGCTGTATCCTCAGATAAGCGAAAAGACGAATGAGCTGCCGCTGACCGCTTCCGGGGTATCGTATAATGTTCCTATTATCGACCGAAGAGAAGCATCGACGAAGGTCATTATAGGTAACGGACAGACATTGATCATCGGCGGATTGATCAAAGATAAAGTCATCAGGGGAGAAACGAAGATCCCTTTTTTAGGGGATATCCCGGGCCTGGGGTATATGTTTAAAAGCAAAAAAGATACTGTTGATAAGACGGAGTTGATGATCTTTGTTTCGCCGACCATAATTACTCCGAATGAGCTCGTAAGAATGGATCATCAGGAAAAGTATGGCCTGGGTAAATATTATTACCAGGAAAAGCAGAAGCAGGAAAAGGCTGTATTATTTGCAGAGGCCCATGATAAGAAAAAACAAAAAGAAGCACTGAATAAGGTGGATACGCTCAGCAAGAAACATTCTTCCCTGGTTTCAGAAAGAGAAGCCTTGGAGCAGGACCTGCGCAAGCAAGAGCAGGATTTAAGGGTTTTAGAGGAAGTTAAAAAGACGGTCGCGGGCAAAATTCAGGCGATGGATAATTAGAGGTTATCTTATGAAAAGACTATTTTTAATAATCGCTGGTTTTTGTGTGATGGGATGCATGGCTTCAGGGTTCAGCGTTATTTACGCTCAGGATACTATGGCTGAAAAAGAGCTGCGCCTTGAAGAAATGCAGCGCAAGGTCAAGGCAGAGGAAGAATATATAAGGTCCCTGCGTAAGAAAAAGGAAGAGATCTTACGCCGAAAACAAGAGATCAATGATTTTTTGAAAGAGCAATCGCCGGTAACCATGCAGACAAGCCAGGGGATGGCCCGTGAGTCTTTTTCAGTACCTGCTATGCCTGTTGGCGGGGTGGATAGAAAAATAGGGGAAGCCGCGGCAGCTTCGAAATCAATGTCCGGTATGCAGGCGGAATATTTAGGCGAGGATGGCAGGATCAGCGCTTTAGTCAACAGGATAGACCAGTATATTAAGGAAGAAGAAGAGATCCAGCGGCAGATCTCCCTTGAGGAAGAAAAGAGGGTCTCTACGCAAGCCCGTTTCTTTGCCCAGGATGAGGAGCGCAGGCGTAAAGAAGATCAGGAAAAGCAAGAAGAGCAAAAACATTTAAATGAAGAAAAGGCAGAGCGCGAGCGTTTAGCGCAGTCGCGTCTGGCGGACATAGAAGCTAAGAAACAGGAGTTGATCGCGCAAAAGCTTGAATTGGAGCGGATGCGGCAGCAGCAACAGTTGGAAGCCGAACGCGCGGAGCAAGAACGCCAGAAACTGTTCAGCAAAAAACAGAAAGAAGAAGCGCGCAAACTGCGTTTGAGCGAGTTGGAAAAGCGCAAAGAAGAAAAAAGAAAGCTCGCCCAGCAAAAAAAAGACGCGCGCCTTCAGCAGATCGCGGAGGAACAAAAGCGCCAGGATGCGTTAGCTAAACAGGAGGAAGAAAAACGCCTGGCAGCCGAGAAACAGGCAGCAGAGGCGCAAAAGCGCCAGGATGCGTTAGCTAAGCAGGAGGAAGAAAAGCGCCTGGCAGCTGAGAAGCAGGCAGCGGCAGAAGAAAGAAAAGCTCAGGAAGAACAAATAAAACAAGCGCGCCTCAAGAGGCTTGAAGAAGCAAAGAAGGCTAAGGAAGAGCTTCTTAAGCAGCGCCAAGAGGAGCGGCGTGAAGCGGCTAAAGAAAGGCAGGAATACCTGCAGGAATTAGCCGCGTCAAAAGAGAAGGTCCGGGAAGAAAGAAGGCTTTTAGCTGAAGAAAGAAAGCAGGAAGAATTAAAGCGGCAAGCAGAAGAAAAAGAGCGCGCGGCAGAACTCGCCCGTGCTGAAGAAGAAAAAAAGCAGGAAGCAGGAAGGCTAAAAAAAGAAAAGCAGCAACAAAAAGAGGCCGCACAGAAGCGGCTTCAACAAGAGAAGGAAAAATTAAAAAAAGAATGTGCCCAGCAATTGACGGAGCAGGAGCAGAATTATCTGGCTAAGATCGAAGAGCAAAAACAGTTGCTTCAGGAGCAAAAGGGCGCGTTAGAAAAACAAAAAGAGGCGCGCAGGCTCGAAGCTCAAGCGAAAAAAGAGGCGCGGCTGAAGAAGCGCGCGGAAGAAAAAAAGCGGAGAGAAGAGCTCTCGGCGCAGGAAGCGCAAAAGCGCCTTGAGGCTCAAAAGAAAGCGAAGCAATCTGCACAACCGGGGGAGGACCAGGAAAAAAAAAGAGCTCTGGAGGTTGAAAAAGCGGTTGAAGCCTTAAAACCCCCGGAAGCGCTTAAACCGAAAGAAGGCGCGGCTCCGGCGCAGCCCTCACTCGATACGGCAGGAGAAGGGAAGGCAGAAGATGTCGATGCCTGGCTTGCGATAAGAAAAGAGGTTTCTTTAGAAGAGGCCCGGATACAAAAAGAAGAGTTACGTAAGCAGAAATTACAAAAGAAGGCGCAAGGAGCTAAAGGGAAGGTCAAGAATAAAGCGGTAGAAGAAAAGGCGCAGGAGTCTTTGCGCAAGCCCGAGGCAGATAAGAAATCAGAGGAACAGCTGTCCAGGCAAGAGGAAGAGAAGCGGCTGGCGACGGAAAAGCAAAAAGTAGAAGAACAGGTAAATTTAGAAACAGAGAATAAGGTTAAGGCTGAAGAAAAACGAAAACAACTTTTAGAACAAAGAAAGATTATTGCAGCAGCAAAATCGGTAGCTGCGCAGGAAGAAAGCAAGCGACAGGAGCAACTCGCCAGGGAAGCCGAAGAGAAGCAGCAGGCAGCGGAGAAAGCAACCCAGGAAAAGCAGAAGCAGATAGCCGAAGAACAGGCAGGGATTAAAAAAGCGAACCGGTTGGCTTTAGAGGCCCAGAAGCAGGAGCGTTTGAAGAAGCTTAAAGACGAGAACGCGCGCCAGGAACGGTTGGCTAAGGAAGCCGAAGAGAAACAGCTGGAGGCGGAGAAGCAGGCAGCTGCAGAACAGGCAAGGCTGGCTGAGGAAAGAAAGCTTAAGATCGCGGAAAAACAAAAAGAGCTTGTAGAGCAAAAACTGGCTGTGGCGGCAGCTCGTATTTTCGCTGAGGAAGAAGAAAGAAAACGCCTGGAACAAGCGGCTCAGGCGGAAGAAGAAAAGCGTTTAGCGGCGGAAAAGCAAGAACAGGAGCGTATACACCAGCTTGAAGAGCAAAAGCGCCAAATAGCTTTGCAGGAGAAGGAATTGCAAAAGCAGCGTATAGCTCAGCGCCAGGAGGCTCTGCAGCAAAAATTAGAGACGTTGAAAAAAATTGAAGAATCCAGGGCCGCACTCGAAGAGCAAAAGGCTCAAGAGGAAAAACAGATCCATGAACAGCGTATCGCAGCTGAAAAAGAAAAATTAGAGCGTGTTCAGCAATTGAAGGCGGCAAAAGAAGAGAAGAAAAAACAGGCGCAGCTCGCTCAAGAAGAAGCGCGTAAGCATAAGGCTGAGCTCATTGCGCAGGCAGAAGAAAGACGCCAGCGCGCAAGAGAAGACCGGCAGCTTCAGTCTGAGTTAAGGCAGCAGAGGCGTCAAGGCCAGCAGCCATCACTCGATAAACGGGAGTTGGCGGCGATAAATAAGGTCGACCAGCAGCAATCAGTGAGCGATAGGCGTAAACAAGCGCTGCTTGATAAAGAGCAGTTGGAGTATCAAATGAATAAACGCAGTCCCAACCAGGTGCGGCAGTCGAATCAAGATGCCGGGCGGACTTTTGAATCGCCCCAGGTGAAGAAAGACAAAGCGGTGAAAAGCTGGTTAAATAAACTAGAAGAGATGGATGCTCGCCTGCGTCAAGTCCTGTGGTGATAATTACTTAAAATACTATGGCAGAAAGTTTTCATAAACCATTAGGCGAAATATTGATCGAGCGCGGCTTGATCACTCAGGCTCAGTTGAAAGAAGCCCTTGATCAGCAGAAATTCTCGACTGAGCGGCTGGGAGAGATCTTGCTTAAGAATGGCCTGGTAAGCCAGGAGGAAATAGAGCGTGCGCTGGCTTCCCAGTCCGGTATCGCTAAATTCAATCTTGCCGGCTATATCATCGAGCCTGATGTTATCAAGCTCATTCCTGAGGAATTTGCCAGAAAATATAAATTGATCCCGGTTTTCATGGTTGAGAATACGTTGACGGTAGCGATGCAGGACCCTAAGAATGTTTTTATCATCGATGAACTTCAGCGTATAACTAAGCAAAATGTAGAACCGGTTTTAGCCGAAGAATTAGATATCCGTAAAGCCCAGGACCAATATTACGGGGGCTCAGCGTTTAATTTACAGCAGATCATCGCTTCGATCGATAAAGATAAGCTTGCTGACGGAGAAAAGCTTGGCGAAGAAGCCCCGATCATAAAAATAGTCAACCATCTTATTGTGCAGGCAGTGCAGATGAAGGCTTCCGATATCCATGTGGAGCCGGAAGATAAACTTTTGAGCATTCGTTACCGTATTGACGGTATCCTGCGCCATCAGCCGTCTCTGCCGCGTGACCTCTCAGGCGCGATCATATCCCGGTTTAAGATCATGTCAAATCTGGATATTGCGGAAAAACGCCTTCCGCAAGACGGGCGTATTATGATGAAGATCGGCAGTAAGAATATTGATTTCCGCGTATCCACCTGCCCTACGGTCCATGGAGAGAATGTAGTATTGAGGATCCTGGATAAGACAGGGTTGGTTTTAGGGTTGGAATCTCTGGGGTTTCCTTCCCGGGAAATGGCTTTATTTAAAGAGATCCTGAGTTCTCCCTATGGCATTGTCCTGGTTACCGGCCCGACCGGCAGCGGTAAGACGACGACATTATATTCCAGTATGCAAATGCTTAATAAAGAAGATGTCAATATTATGACTGTTGAGGATCCGGTTGAGTATCAGTTCCCGGGGATGCGCCAGGTCCAGGTCAACCCTATCGCGGGGTTGACATTCGCGAGCGCCTTGCGTTCTTTTTTGCGCCAGGACCCTGATATTGTCATGGTCGGGGAGATCAGAGACAAGGAGACCGCTGAGATCGCGGTACAGGCCGCGCTCACCGGCCATCTTGTTTTTTCGACGCTGCATACGAATGATTCTCCGTCTTCTTTTACGCGTTTGATCGATATGGGCGTTGAGCCGTTCTTAGTCTCTTCGTCGTTATTAGGCATCTTGGCCCAGCGTTTAGTCAGGCGTGTCTGCGAAAAATGCAAGGAATATTACACTCCGGCGCCTGAATTGCTTAAAAGCCTGGGGTTGGAAGAAAAGATCGGCCAGGATATTAAATTCAGCCGCGGCCGCGGCTGCCAGATATGCAATAAAAGCGGGTATAAAGGCAGGATAGGTATTTATGAGCTTTTAAAGATGTCTCCGGGTATTCAGCAAATGGTCCTGAAGCGTTGTTCCGCGGAGGTGATCCGCGAGGTTGCCGTAAAAGAAGGGCTGACCACCCTGCGTAAAGCCGCGTTAGATAAATTGATGCTGGGAGTTACAACAACTGAAGAAGTGGTCAGGGTTACCTTGGAATCAGGCTAAAAAGATAGGGTTGTGACTAAAATGATTGAATTCTCTGGGAGTATATGCTACACTTTTTTATGTAGGGCTTTATTCCTAATTTGGTGAAAGGAGGTGAGAGGCACATTCTTTTTTAATTTTATCATTTTTATGTAAAGAGCAGTGAAAGGGGGAAATATGAAAAACAAAGGTTTTACTTTAATCGAGTTAATTGTTGTTATCGCTATTATCGCTATTTTGGCCGCGATCATTGCGCCGAACGCTTTCAAGGCGATTGAAAAATCAAAGATCGCCAGTACTATTGAAGACTGCCGTTCGATCAAAACCGCCACCATGTCCTATTACTCTGATACGGGTATTTGGCCACTTTCTTCGACAGCCGAAGGTGTTGCTCCCGCAGGTTTAGTTATTACCAATGCTCAGGCAGGATGGGATGGCCCGTATATTGAGAAATGGCCTCCGTTAGCCAGATGGAGCGGTGGGTATTCTTTTGTGGCGAATACAGATTCAAGCGGCGCTGCTAATAACCCGTTAAGTATTGGAGGTTTTAACTGGGATGGTGTAGCTGCGACGCCTCAGGTCAGGCTCGTGAGCGTATCGTTAGTACCTAATGCTGCTGCTACGAGAATGGATGTCCAGCTTGATGGTGCTGATGACGCTAACGCAGGCGCTTTGAGGACAGGTGCTTCCACTACAGTAGGAAATAGGAATATTTTCAATTTGATCTCAGTGGAATAAAGAGCCCTTTGGTTTTAATTACGGACCCGGCTTGGCGGCCGGGTCCGTAATTCTATTACGCAAACCCGTTTTCTAATAAAAAAATACTCCGCTTGTTTAAAGCCATAAATCATGCCCAGTTCTTTTTTTGAACTAAAGAACATCTCAAAATATTTCGGTTCGTTTTGCGCCCTCCGTAGTTTATCATTTGCTGTCAATGACCAGGAAGTTTTTGGATTGCTCGGCCCTAACGGCGCCGGCAAGACGACATTGATCAAAAGCATCTTCAAGTTGTTAAAGACAAGCAACGGAGAGATCTTTTATAAGGGAAAACCTTTGTCCTTTGAGGATATTTATGCTGAATTTGGCTATCTGCCTGAGAATTTTACTCCTCCCCGCGAGCTTTCCGGAAAAGAATTCCTGGGAAATCTAGGGTTAAGCATCGGGGTCGGCGCCTCCGCGGTCAATACATTTCTGGAAAAGGTCAAACTCGACGGTAAAAAAAGAATAAAGCATTATTCCCGCGGCATGGTCCAGCGTTTAGGGCTGGCAACGGCATTGCTTAAAGACCCCGCGTTTGTTATCCTTGATGAGCCGATGTTAGGTCTGGACCCTATCGGCCAGCATGAGATCATGACATTGATCAAGGACCTGCGCAAGCAGGGGAAGACTATTTTCTTTTCTTCTCATAACCTTTCGCAGGTGGAGAAGCTCTGTGACCGGATCGGGGTCATTTATCATGGAGAGCTGGAATTTGTCGGCGCGGTAAAGGGGTTTATCGATAAACACAAAAGCAGCTCATTGGAAGAAGCTTTTATAAAAGGGATCACCTGACATGAGTAGTGTTCTTTCGTTATTGTTGATCAATATCAAACAAGGGATCAGGGAAAAGACTTTTTGGGGAGTCGCATTTTTTTTCTTGTTCCTTTTGGTGTTTTCTCTTTTTCTGGGTGAATTGTCTATCGGCGAGAAAGAAATAGCCCTACGCAATATCAGCCTTTCCGCTATTGAGATCAGCTGTTTATTTTTAGTAGTGTTAGGGATCGTGAATAATTTCTATCGTGAGAAAGAAACCCGGTTAAAAGAAGTCTATTTGTCGTATTTTCCGCAAACCAGCTACCTGGCAGGCAAATTACTCGGTTATCTGGTAATTTGTTTTACGTATATCTGTATGGCTTCTTTTTTATCAAGTATTGTCCTGGTATTCAACAACGCATTTCTCTGGCAGTATTTCTGGGGGAGCTTTGGCATATTCTTAAAGATCTCTTTATTTTGCGGTATATGCCTTTTATTCTCCTGTATTTTTGAGTATCCGCTTCTGGCTACGATCGCTACTGTTTTTGCCTATGTTTCCAGTGAGTTTTCTCTGAGCGCGCTCAAGATCGTCGCGGTTTCGAACAATGCCCTGATGAAAACGGCGATGAAAGCATTGTACCATATATTGCCGAATACGGATAAGATCGACCTGAAATATCAGGCGATATACGGGCAGAATATGAGCGCGTCTTTCGCGGGATATATTTCTTTGTATGTTCTTATGTATATTTTATTTTCTTTTGCCTTAAGCGTCCTGGTATTCGTCAATAAAGAGCATTAACTATGGATATCAGAAAAAAGTCCGCGTTTTTTTCTCTTTTCTTTTGCCTCGCTGTTATTATACTATCCTGGCGTTTATCAGGCGTTGCTTTAGTGCAAAAAAAGCCCCTTTTTTACCTGCCTTCGGTCCAATACCTTTCATCTGTCAGCGGGACATTCAAGCCAATGGTCGCGGAAATGATGTTTATTAAAGGCGTCTTAGAGCTTACCGATGAGATCCCCGGCCGTGTTCCGTATCTCATTAATGTTTTCCGGACCGCTGTTTATCTTGACCCTAAACTCATGAGCGCTTATTTTTTCGGAGGGACTATTGTTCCGCTCAAGAAAGCCGATATCCCTCTGGGGAATGCTTTCCTCGCAGAAGCCTCTTCTTTAAATCCGGGAGATTGGCGGATACCGTTTTGGATAGGGTTTAATTATCTGCAACTTGGTGAATATCTTAAGGCTGCCGAATACTACCAGAAATCTTCTTTATTGCCCGGGGCGCCAGCGTATCTTAAGACGAACCCGGCGATGTTTTATTATAAAGCAGGCAAGGCAGAGATGGGCCTTGTATATTTAGAAAGCCTCGCTCAAACCATTACTGACGAACGGCTTATGGAACTTTTTAAGAAGAAAATAGATTGGTTGAAAAATATCGTGTTTTTAGAAGGAAAGACAAGGAAATTTAAGGAACTTTACGGCTTCTGGCCCAAGGATTTAAACGAATTAGTACAAAAAGGCTTGATCGAGAAGGTCCCGGATGATCCCTTTGGGAGAGGTTACCAATTAGATAAAAACTGGGAGAAGAATCCGGGTAAGATCAGAAGTGTATTCTAAGAAAAAGCCTTTTTTTGCAAGGTAGAATATATTCTAACTTGTTGATTTTAATTGAAATAAATGTCATAATAAGGCATACTTATTA
This sequence comes from uncultured Planctomycetales bacterium, assembly GCA_964588175.1. GTDB lineage: Bacteria > Omnitrophota > Gorgyraeia > Gygaellales > Profunditerraquicolaceae > JBAZTA01. The sequence goes on along the minus strand of CAZPNW010000089.1, from coordinate 2,917 downwards.
TAGGAATGTTTAAGGGAAAAATCTTATAATATTGTATTATAAAGGTAGGTGGAATATGCATAAGAAAGGGTTCACTTTAATAGAGCTTATTGTGGTGATCGCGATCATTGCTATTTTAGCTGCGGTGATCGTCCCAAATGCTTTTAAGGCTATTGAGAAGGCTAAAATGGCGAGAGCTACCGGAGATATTCGGAGTATTAAATCAGCAGCTCTTGGGTATAATGCCGATACAGGGCTTTGGCCTTTGCTTGGCCTGGGGGGCGCGGTAAGGGCATCGGGGAAAGGGTTTGTTACTAATGATGATGGGGCGGGGAATCCTGTGCCAGGATGGTATGGCCCGTATCTTGAGAAATGGTTCGTAAATCCGTGGGGAGCTGCGGGTGGTTTTGGAAATAAATATTATTGGGACGCGGATTATGTCGGGGATGATAACGGAGACGGCATAGCCGGGGAGGCGCAGGTAATTATGTTTAATGTCCCTCGTAAAAGCGCGCAAACATTAGATGTGAAGTATGATGATGGGATTCTTGTTGGAGCAAGCGTTGGTTTTATATATCAGAATCTTGTCGTGACCCCTAACCCGGCAGCTGATCCGCTTACGCTTAATTGGATGATTAAAGAACCTATTCAAGGGTGATAATAAACAAGGCCGAAAGCAAGCTCGCGTGTAGGTAAGTGAGATTGTGGTAATAGGATTGAAGTTTCAGGATTGAGTTTTCTTTACTTGCGAGGTGCCTATGTATGCCAAGCGGTATTTATCCAGAGGCGTTACCTTAGTAGAATTGATCGTTGTGATAGCTGTTATCGGTATCTTGTCCACGGTGATCGTGCCGAATGCCTTCCGGGCTATTGAGAAATCCAAGATAGCGCGCGCGACACAGGATGTCCGGGCAATTAAGGCGGCTTCAATGGCATTTTATAATGACCTCGGGCTTTGGCCGGGAAGCCAATGGGGAGTCATGCCTCCAAACGCGGGTACCGGTTATATGGGGGACCCTTATTCCCGGGCGGAATATGGAGAGGGATTTTGTACCCCTCCTATTGTGCATAGCGGTGACGCTGCGCGCCAGCTGACCGGTAACAACGCGATCTCGTTCTGGCAGGGCCCGTATTTACTTAAATGGTTTTTCAGCCCCTGGGGCTGGCCGTATATGTGGGATGTGAATAATTGGGACGCGACCGGCAACGGCATTCCTAATGAACATGTGATCTGGTTTGACCTGGCCAAGCATCCCGGGCCGTATGATACTAATCCTAAGATCCCGAGTGCCTCCCGGGATAAATTGGATAAAATATTAGACGGCGGTAACGGCCTCCATTCCGGGCTTTTGCAGGAGATGAGCGATGATCCCGGGTACGGGACGTCTGTATGTATCGTTGTTTTTGAAGGATATTAAAAAGAAGATAAACATATTGCTGGCAGTCGCAGTTTAGTATATAATTTATCGTGACTATGGAGAAAAAGGCTACGACTTTAATTGAATTGGTTATTGCTCTTGCGATCGCGGCGGGCATCGGCGCGGTGACATTGGTGGCATTTTCTCTTCTTGACAGGCGTTCTTTGGAATCATCGGTAAGAAGTTTATATGTAGATTTATCCTGGGCAAAAACACAAGCACTGGTTCATCAACATAATTATTTATTCGTTATAGACACGGCTAATAAATCATATAAAACCGGTGAAGATAAAGATGATAATGATACTTTAAGCGCTGCCGAAGAAGAGAAATATAAGAAATTAAGTTGCAGCATAGCAGTTACTCCCGAGGCAACCATACGGTTGCGCAAACTTTTTGGGACAAGTATCGATGCTTCTGGAGATCCCGTGGATCCGCCTGTACAAATTACCCTGACACGCGCGGGAAGGTCTAAGCAGGTCAATGTTATCAGCGGAACGGGATTCTTAGAAATCCAATAAACCACCGTGGGTGTTGTGATGCGGAGATTTTTTAAAAAGATGTCAAGAAAAAGCTTAAGTTTAGTTGAAGTAGCTATCGCTATTGCCATACTCGGGGTTATGCTTGTTTCTATGCTCGGTATGTTTACTCAAGGGTATAGGTATGTGCGCAAGAGTGATTTGCAATTGCGCGGGTTATTGCTGGCGCAGCAGCGGATGGAGGAGTTATGTGCCGATGGGGACCCGGGAGATCCTTTGTATGCGTTTGCTGCGGATAGGAATGAAGCGAAAATAGCGATTTCCGGGACGCCTTTCTTTAGGTCGGTCTCTGATGATTTAAACGCTACTTTAAAGCGGCTCAGTGTTACTGTTTCGTGGTTGGGAGAACAAGGGGAGCGTTCTATTACACTGGTTACCCTTATCGCTGATTACTGAGGTGATAACTATGGCTCAAACGAAAAAAGGCTTTAGTTTAGTAGAGATCTTAATATCGCTGGTGGTATTTGGATTTGTTATGGCTTCTGCCTCAAGTATTTTCTATAGGATTTCGAATGATTGGAGAAAGCAGTCCAGGAATATTGAATGCCAGGAAAATCTGCGCTGGGCAATGGAATTTATGAGCAGAGAGATTAAAATGGCTGATCCTGATGATGTTGGCGGTCCGGGGAATAGTAATCCACCCGGGTGCGCCTATGGCCATTTTAAAAAGCTGGAGTTTGACGTTGATCCTGATGGCTCGGGCTCTGATCCGGAAATTACCGTGCGTTATCGGCGGGATGAGGCAAATTATACTTTGGAACGCTCCTGGAAGCTGGCCAGCGGCGGTGGCGGATGGACAACCGAGGTTTTGGCAAATAATATTGTTGATAATCCTGACAATGCATGTGGAACCGTTCCTGGTAATTGTCACGCGTTTTTGTGGGATTTTCTTGGAATTAGTAAAGCTTATGCTCAAGGTGGCGGCGGCGGTGGCGGTGGTGGCGGTGGCGGTGGCGGCGGCGGTGGTGGCGGCGGCGGTGG
>CAZPNW010000088.1:0-13383 GCA_964588175.1 uncultured Planctomycetales bacterium | reverse complement strand
GTTTGGCGTTACTAAGGGGAAGGTTTATACCCGCGATTTTTCTCTCCAGCGCGAGAAAAATGCGGGGTATATACGTGGGACTGTAATAAATGCGGATACGGGAAAACCGATACACTATGCTTTAGTCAGGCGCGGCGATATAGGGAGTATTGCGGCTATGACTTATTGTGTTACGGATTCCTTGGGCAGGTATAGTATCCCTGCGGATTATATGGAAGGGTCAATTGTTACTACCGGAGCGCATACTGATCGTGAGGCATTAAGTCCCTATTATCTTCAGGTTAAGCGCGTGAGCGCAAGAACTGGTGATGTTGTGCGCGTGGATTTTGAGATGATACCAAAATAAGATAGGTAGAGTTTCAAAGAACCGCTATAGTTAATTCTGTAGCGGTTCTTTTTTTTTCAGCGGGTATCCACTAGGAATGCCCCTGTGGAATTGTCCGCTCAAGGTATGTTTGCTAGGGAACGGATCCCTGCCTACCGGCAGGCAGGCTGCCTTGTCTGATTCCCTCGCAGGGACGCTTGTTTTGCCCCTGCGAGGCAAAACTTCGCTCAGGTCGGCTGCGTCGCTCTGCCCGACTTCGTATAACGAGGGGCATCCGTGCCCGCTCCTTGCCTTTATGCCCTGCTCGGGATCTAGCCAAATCATCCGTTCTCAAATATCTATCGTTCGTAGCCCGTCATATTGCTTACATGTGTACATGCCTGCTAAAGGGTTAGGCGGATTGGGGTTGAAAGTATATTAGTAGAGATAAAATAAGCAAATAATAGTTTAAACCTGCGGTGTAGAAAATACTTTGCACTTTTATTTTGCTGGGGTATAATATTAAGGTTAAGATGCAGGAAAGAGCAGTATAGAAAAAGGAGGTAAGGATGAAGAAAGCAGTAGGAGTGTTGGTAATAATCTTTGCAGCAGGGATACTTTTATCCGGTTGCGCGACACCGTATCCGATGGGTGCTTTTTATACCGAGATCAAGTCCCCGGTTGCCGCTGGTGATGCAGGGTCAGGAAGTAAAGTAGGTATGGCAAAAGCCACTTCAGTATTAGGTCTTGTTGCTACCGGCGATGCCAGTATTAAAGCAGCCATGGAGAATGGTAAGATCACTAAGATCAAATATGTCGATTATGAGACAAAGAATATCTTAGGCCTTTATGGAGAATATACAACAGTAGTTTATGGCGACTAAGTCTTAATAAGTAAGAAAAAGCCCATCTTGATATGAGATGGGCTTTTTTTTTAGAAACCGTTTGCAAAAATGACCATCCTCGCCTTGAAATTGATTCTCTGGTATGGTATAGTCATTATATAAGAGTAAAACAATTAAAAGGGTCAGATCTTCAAGAGGTGAGGTCGGCCCTTTTTTTATTTACAGGAAGGAGATAAGTATGAGTCGGAAAAATATGTTTTTAGCAGTCGTCGTAAGCATGGTATTGAGCTTTTTGTGCTGTGGTTACGCGCAGGCAGGTGTTGCTACCGTGTCTGGTAAGGTTACAGAAGCAAACGGAGTGACCCCTGTTGCAGGAGCAGAGGTGACCATCAGGGTTACGGGTTTAACGGGAATCCCTGATTTTCCCTGGCCTGCGAAGAAAGTCTATACTAATGCCCAGGGTAATTATCAGGCTTCTGTGAGGTTTCCCAACATTGTAGAGATCGGGTTTTATGTTACCGCTTACAAAACAAATACAATACCTTTTAAGTCTGGTAATGGCAGTAAAGAATTCTTGGATGCTCCCCCGGTCAATAGCGCATCGTATAAAATAAACGTGAAAATGAGTAATCGTCCGGATTACGCGCTGCTTGAAGGCAATATTACGGATATGGAGACAGGCCTTCCTTTGGCTGATGGTGATGTTATGGTAACAGTTCCGGGTATTACTGGGTCGCAAGGTGTTTTTACCGATTCGGATGGAAGTTATAAGTTCTTGGTGTGTGTGGGAAGCGTCCCGAAGGTTGTTACGATCAAGTCTCCCTGTGTTGGCCATGATGTGAAATATTTGGTTAAACAATACAAAATGACATTAGCGAAACAAAAGAAATATGCCCTTAATATTGCTTTGATGCGTGATAAGCAGGCAGGAAATATTCAAGGTACTGTCATTAATGCTAATACCGGGAATCCTATAGCGTATGCAAAGGTAAGGATAAGCGCCTCCGGCGACTTGCCTGGGGGTACTCCAGTGACGGACTCTTTAGGCAGGTATAAACAAAGCCTTTACGTAAATCAGGCTGTGAGTTACGGGGTCTATACCTATGGTGCGCATACCTTTGTAGCTAGCAGAAGCAGGTATAATTATAATGAAAAATGGGTTGATGTAGGTCCGGGACAAACAAAGCAGGTAGATTTTGAGATGATCCCGAAATAAGGATGAGGGGGCTGATAGGCAAAAGCCGGTTATTTTTAATTTAATAGCCGGCTTTTTTTATATTGGGAGAAGGGTATAATTATTTTATAAAAATACTCTTTTTTTATTTTATCGACGGGAATATTCTTATTATCCGGGTGGCAAGGTTTCAGTTGATATGCTATACTAGTATTGTTCTTGATTAACCCCATCTCGCATCCGTCTCAATCAATTTCGGGGTCGAAAGTTACCCAGATAAAGGGGTGGCAGACGGATATGGGCAAGAACCTATGGCGATACGCCACCCCTTACCTAAATATTTGTAAGATAACCTGCTTTTAAAGGCAGGTTTTTTTGTTTTAGCCGCATTGCCGCAAGCAAAAGTGCTTGTGGATTGGGGTAAGTAAGAATATAATATAAACAGGCCATAGTTGACTAAAATTACCGATATCTCGCTTAACCGAAGATTTCTTGTTTTTAGTATACTGTAAAGGTATCGGCTTATTCATCCTAACCTGATTAACTCAGTCTCTTTATACTGAGATTGCAGTATAAAAATTAAGTAAACATAATTATGAATGAGTAACAATAAGTAAGATTGAGTAAGTAGAAACAAGGGCTTAATTGATATAATGTGGATGTTTAATTTTCTGAAGCAAGGTAATTCGTTGAGAATAGCTATTATCAGCGACGGTAGTAATAAAAATAATCCAGCTTAAAGTAAGTATAGTTATTAATTATATTATCTAAGTAATATTATATTAACATGTTATCTAATAAGTAATGATAGGTAATAATAAGTAAGTCTAAGTAAGTAAAGAAAGAGTATATATTAATGAAGAAAGGAGCTTTCTGTGCTTGGTAAAGACAAATTCTGCTTCAAAGCTGTTAAAAAGAATCAATGGTGGCAGTTGTATTTTAGTCCCCTCTCTTTTTCAGAGGCTTTCCTTTTGTTGCAAGATTCAATAGAAGCGGAGAAGATCGTTTTAATAGGGTTTGGCTCAGTCATAAACCCCCAAGCCTCACAGGTGATCAAAAATCTTAAAGTGCCTGAGCTCGAATTTATCGGTACTAAAGAGGGTATTTGTGTTTTTCCTAAGAAAGGATTATTGGCTTTTAAAGATATTTCTCAATATGAATTGGATTGGTTCGATGTTAAGAAAGTCCCGAGCTTACCGCAAATTGTTTCTATTGACCTTGAACTTTTTAAAAACGATATCAGCCGTTATGCCGATCATTGCGCTTCTTTTGGCAGCAGTATATTATTTGCTTGCAGGGAAGAAAAGCATGTGTATATGTGCACACGAAATAATGATATCCCGCGTAAATTTTTAAGTTATATGCTGCGTTCATTCTTCACTCAGTCAAGCTTCTCAGAAAGGGCGGTAGAAATATCAGACGTTTTGATATCGGGGCTCCTGGAGCGTTCCGGATGCGGTTTAGTGATAAGGAAAGAGGATTCGAGTATAACGGCAAAAGGGGTCCAATTCACCTGTTGGAGCGATAGCCCTCAAGAGATGGTTGATGCTTGTGATGTAATGATTGAAAATAAGAAAGTTACATTTTCAGGCTGGAATTCAAGAAAAAATCCGTATTATCGGCCGGCTAACTCTTTTTCCTGGATTTATTTGGTCCTGGGAGCGGTTATTGTGGCAGTCTTGATGTTTTTATTCTTTAGAAAGTAGTGTGTTTCTTAAAAAGAAAGAAGCGGGGTTCTTTGACAAAAAGAAACCCCGCTTCTTTTTCTTAATTAATCGCTTATTACAGTAAGCGCGCTGTTGTCAGCGATAAGATTGTCGGGCATCATCCCGTTTTCTACAACTGCCACTTTATCGTCTATAGTAGCACTCGCTTCTTCAGGACTGCTTGCGGTCGCCGGGGTCGTTATCGCTAATCGTGTATCGTCAAAATACCCTTTTCCGCCTACAGAAATTTGATCGCCGCGCGGGGCATACAAAAATACGCTTAACAAGACTTTAGCAGTGCTCGTAGGCGTTTTTGAGACCGAGAGCGCCAGTTTCTTCCAATCGGTTTTTCCTCCGATCACGGTAGAATAGCTTTTGAGGACCTTGTTGGAAGCGTTCAGCAGGGAAATTTGCAGTCCTGCTTTTGCATTGGCTTGGACATTCATTATTGTTTTGGCGAAAACAGAAGCAACTACCTTTTTGCCCGCGGGGCATTTTATTTCTTGCCTGAGTTCGCTCCAATAATCCTGGGTTGCTACTGTTGCTACGCTTTTACGCGCCGCGTAGATGCCTGAGTGGATAGGGCTTTTAATTACTACTGCGGGATAGCCATAAACGTCGATCCAATCGTTTAACCCATTCTCGAAACCCTGATTAAGTAATGCTGTTTGCGGCTTAGGAAGTTGATAGCGTTTATCAGCAAAGGCATCATCGAAATAGACTTTTCCTTTCTGTAAAGAGAGAGAGTCTCCTATTTGGGCCCACAGGTACCCGCTGAGCCTGGCTTTAACGCTGCGCGCAGGCGCGCTTTTGGCGGTTAGCTCTAAAAGCCTCCAAGCGGTTTTTCCTCCGATCTTACTGGAATTGATGGTAGCCCCAATGACATTGCCGTTCACATCGAGAAACTGGAGCATGAGCCCGGCGCGGGCAGTGCCTTCAGGGTTAAAAGTGCTCATCGCGTAAATCCTGGCGTAGAGCGGTTCTCCCGGAGCTATAGCGATATCTTGAGCGATCTGGCTCCAGTATTCTTTATAAACAAAACCGACTTCCTTACTGGCAGAGAATGCCCCTGAGTGGTGCTGGTCGCTGCTTAATATACTGGGGAAACCCCATATTTCCTGCCAATCATTGAGCCCGTTCTCGAATCCCGGATTAGAAAATAGATTCGCGGCCTCCGTTGTGCCTATAAACATAAAGATCACAGCGAGAATTACAAAACAAAATGCGTTTATTCGTTTCATGCTTGTTCTCCTTCGGTTTAATTGTTTAAAAAAAAAGGCCTATTCTCTCATGAGCAATGAGAAAATAAGACCCGATTATCTTGCTTCCTCCAGTGATAATGAAGTATATCGTAAGAAACGGCATAAATCAAGTGTATATTTGACGATTTTTGAAAGCGCTTCTTTTTGAGAAAAATCTTTTGATTTCTTAACTATGCGTTATAATAAATAAAAGGTTATCGGTGGTCGGTTATCGGTTATCGTTAACAAGTAACTGAACAACGATAACACCCGGCCTTATCGGAAAGGCCAGTGCGCGCCTGCCTACCGGCAGGTAGGCTTCTGCGCAGTCGCTCACTGAGATAATGAGGAAGAGAAAATATGGAAGAACAGCGTAAATACAGAAGGTATATGGTTGAAGGGCAGATGATCATTAAGTTGAAGAGCGATCTGTCCCGCAATATCCGTATGGAGTTAGTGGATATTTGTGTTTTAGGCGCTGGAGCCTACGCGCAAGAAAGCCTCACTGTTGGAATGGAAGCCGATTTTATCCTGATAAGTAAGTTGCTTGAAAAATCCCTTATCGGGACCGGGAAGGTCAAATATTCTCTTCCGTTGGAAAAAGGCGGTAAACAATTGTTTCGTATCGGCATTGAATTCGTCAAGGTTGACGGGGCAATAATTCAACGGATCATCGATAGGATTCACAAGGGCGTTTCAGCCGATGATAAAACTTAAAATCCCGCTTTTTCTCATTGCGGCAAGTATTATTCTCTTGAGTAATGTTTATGCTCAAGAGGTACGCGTGACAACCGATAAAACTGTTTATGCGCGCGCAGAGAAAATAAAGATAAGTATCTCTAATGAACGCAAAGACAGTATTTTTTCAGCGGCTGCGACAGCTTCTCCGGAGGAAGCTATTTCAAATTTTGAGAAGAAACGCACTCCCTTGACCTGGGATGCTTTCCCGACACGCTGCCGCGGTTTGGGTTGTAAGGATGATGTTGGAGAACCTCAAGAGATCGCTGCCGGAGAGCAAGTGAGTTTTCTCTGGAAACCGTCTATTTATATGAAAAAACCTACTTCTGTACCGGAGCCCGGCACGTATCGGCTGACCATTATATTTCAAGTCAAAAAAAACGCCGGCTCATCCGGTATCATTTGGAATACGGCAAAGTCAAACGAATTTGTCCTTCAATAGGGGAGGATATCCTTCCGGTTGAGTTTTTATCCGCAACAGGAGCAGGATGGCATGATCTCTATGAGGTTGATCTCGAAGGTAAGGTCTTTTCCTGCTAAGGGGTGATTGGCATCGAGTATTACCTTGGTTTTGGTGATTTCTGTTACCGATACAATGATCGGTGTTCCGTTATCCTGGTTGATCTGCAGTTGCTGTCCGACTACCGGATTAATATCCGGCGGCAGCATATTAAGGTCGGCGGCGATGATTAAATCTTGCCGGCGCTGGCCATAGGCTTTTTCCGCTGGTATCGTGATTGTTTTCCAATCTCCTGTATTCATGCCCATGACCGCTTCTTCAAAACCGGGGATAAGCGCGTTATCCCCTACTTTGAATTGTAAAGGTTCTCGCGTCAGTGAATCATCGAAGATCGTTCCATCGTTTAATGTACCGGTGTAATGGACTTTGACCGTATCGCCGTGCTTAGCTTGTGCCATTTTTACTCCTTTCGCAGAAAGCGAAACACCCGCGCAATTCCTCTTAAGCGCGGGGTGTAAACAGAAAGGCGCATACCCACGCAATTCTGCCGCAGCAAGCGGCATACCGGCGCAATACCGATCTGCGCCGGGTGCAAGCAGCAAGCGGCATACCGGCGCAATACCGATCTGCGCCGGGTGCAAGCAGCAAGCGCGCACTTGGCTGTCCGATAAGCCAAGGTGCAATCTGCGCCGGGTGCTTATTAGTGCCGGGTGTTACCAGGGAATAGAATACTCTTTTTCTTTGTTTTTGTCCATAATTTCTTCTGATGTTTCTTAAAAAAAGATATGGTATTTAAAATTTTTGTAGTACAATATCCCGGAATTTAATCCTTATGCTGGCCTTTGCGGCCCGAGTGCGCCTCATCGTTCAATAGTATTTGAACTGTCCGTTGCTTAATGGTAAAATAAAGAATGAGGAAAATAGTATAAATTAATCTTTGAGGTCGTTCAATGCTGGAACGCAGATTCTATACTCGCTATGATGTGAGCGGAACCGTTAATATTAAGTCGGTCAATAATTCGCCGAAGAATTTGACGGTTGAGTTAGTTAATATCGGCTTTAAGGGTATGGGGATATTTCTCAAAGATATCATCCTTGTCGATTCTTGTGTTAATTTTGAAGTAAAGATAGATACCCTTGAGAAACGCTTTAGCGGTACCGGTAAAATAAAGAATATAAAAGAAAAGAAGATACGCGAAACGGCTGGTTTTATCCTGGGGATAGAATTTATCGAGGTCCCGAAAGATGAAGTCGTTACTATTGTAAATCTGATCCAAAACAAGATCTGCGCGGACATTAAAGGCAAGAATCGTTTTAATAACCCTCAGTTTTAGCCAAAAACAAGAGGAGTATATATGAAATTCGTGAGTGTTATCCTGCAAGCTATCATTGCCGCGGTCCTGGTCATGGTATTGTTAAAATTGAATATCCTGGAGGCTCGCCTGGTTCTCAATAATCAGAATAATCAGGAGATCGTTAATTCCAATCTGGGGATCATTCGTTCGAATCAGCGTCTTGAAGAAAGCCTGGCAGGCTTGCAGAAACAGATCGACAGCTTCAGTGATAAATTCTTCAAGAAATAATCAGCTTTCATAATAATGAAAAAAGGGAGCAGGTGATGGAAGAGATCAGGTTTGATTTTAATAATATGTTCAGTGCCAATGTGAGCGATACCCATGGGGTAACAGAAAGCGATATCTCTGCCATGGAGCAGGATATTAATGCGGCAGCGAGGCATTTGCAAAAGGTCATTGCCGATAAAGGCCTGCGGGTTAAATTCAGCCTGGAATGGACACAGTTGCAGTATCAGGATAAAGCGGTGATCGACGGTATTAAGAAAATGAGTGCTGAGATCGTTAAGAAGTATGACTCTGTTATCTCTTTGGGTATCGGCGGTTCATATTTGGGAGTCAAGGCTGCTCAGGATGCTTTAGGCGCCCCGTATTATAACGAATTCAGCTCTGTGCGTAATAGGCGCCCCCGTATTTATTTCGAAGGAAATAATCTCGATCCCGATACTTTATCGGTGCTTTTAAAGAATCTGAGCCCGAAGAAAACGTTTGTGGTGGTGATATCGAAATCGGGTGAGACTACTGAAACAAAGGCAGCGTTCATGATAGTCGAGCAGTGGCTCAAAAAAGCGGTGGGAAAGAACTATGGCCGGCAGATCGTGGCGATCACCGACCCGCAACAGGGAAGTTTGCGCAAAAGAATTACCGGAGAACAAAAAAAAGACCCTTTGAGTTTCAGGAACCTGCCGTTATTACCGGGAGTCGGAGGCAGGTTCTCTGAATTTAATATGGGGTTATTGCATTTGGCCCTTATTGGCGTTGATATCAATAAAGTCTTTGCCGGAATGACAGCCATGGAAAAACGCTGCAGTAACAAGGATGTATATAAGAATCCCGCGTATATGTACGCGCTGCTGCATTTTATCCTTTACCGCAAAAAAGGAAAGTCACTGGCGGTTATGATGCCGTTTTCCGAGACCCTGAAATCGACCGCTGACTGGTATGTCCAGTTGTTGGCCGAAAGTTTAGGGAAGAAGTACGCGCGCAAGGTGGTGACGGCAGCCAATGGATCGGAAGACTGGCTGCGCGACAAAGATCAGGTTATTAATGTCGGCAGAACTCCTGTTTCCTGCCGGGGGACCAATGATCTGCATTCTATTCAACAGAATAATATTGAGGGTGAGCATGATAAAGTGGTCACCTTTATCCGCGCGGAGAAATTTAAACGCGATTTAAGGATTTCGGTAAAAGGGGATATTTTATCGGGTAGAAAACTCTCGGAATTGATGGCATTAGCGCAAGAAGCGACTGCCTGGGCGCTGGTCAGGGAAGCACGGCCGAATTGCGCGATCATTATGCCTGAAATATCCGAATATCATTGGGGAGCGCTTTTGTACTTCTTTGAAATGGCGACGGCTTTTGAAGGAGAGTTGCTCAATGTCAATGCCTTTGACCAGCCGGGAGTTGAAGGATACAAAAATTATATGTATTATAAATTGGGCAAGCCGGGGATCCTTGAAGAAATTGTGGCGGATATTCGCGATCATCCGTTGAAGAAAGATGCCAGGTTTATCTTGTAAATTAAGATCTCTTACCTTTATTATAGACAAGCCCCCGTTAATGCGGGGGTTTTTGTTACAGTATGCTTACTATCGGTAACCTGAAGTTAAAATCAAATCTTATCCTGGCTCCTTTGTCAGGGATCAGTGATCTGCCGTTTCGCCTCCTGAACCGCGCGTTCGGCTGTGAACTGGCATTTGTTGAGATGCTTAATGCCCGCTCGTTGAGCAGTAAAAGTAAAAAAAGTAAACAGATGCTCGCCGGCGACCCCGGTGATAAGCCTCTGGGTGTTCAGTTATTAGGTACTGAGCCTGCGTATCTGCTCAAAGCAATGGCGGTCATAGAAAAATACCCGGTTGACGTCTTAGATTTTAATGCCGCCTGTCCTGAAAGGAAAGTTACGCGCCGCGGGGAAGGTGCAAGTTTGTTGAATCATCCTAAAAAGCTGTATGACCTGCTTAAATTGTTAGTTGAGCATTCCCGTTTGCCGGTAACGGTCAAGATACGCGCGGGTTGGAGTAAAGATCTTATCAATGCCCGGGAGGTCGCTCTTCACGCGCAGGATGCGGGAATCAAAGCGCTTTTTATCCACGGCAGGACCAGGGAGCAGGGGTATAGCGGCAAAGTTGATTACGATGTGATCAGGGATGTTAAGCGCGCGTTACATATCCCGGTCATTGCCAGTGGAGATGTTCTTTCATCCGCGCTGGCAAAGAAAATGTTCGATGAAACGGGCTGCGATGGCATACTGATCGCCCGCGGAGGGTTGGGGTACCCCTGGCTTTTTAAGGAAATCACGGCATTCTTAAAGAATGGCGCGATCCTCCCTAAGCCGGATAGGGATGATGTCGCGAAAGTCATTATTGACCATTTAGAAGCGAGTATTGCTTTTCATGGAGAAAAAGTCGGTATTGTCATATTCCGCAAGTTTTTTCATTGGTATACCCGGGGTTTTCGTTACGCGCGCCCCATAAGAGAGAAATCGTGTTCAGCGAAAACAAAAGAGCAGCTGCTTTCGGTGATCGAGGAATTTCGTAAGATCATTCCTCATCGGGTTGAAAGTATATAGGAGGGGGTTCATTTATGCAATATACCAAAGGGACTATCGGCAGGGTTTTTGTGTTGAAATTTGAAGATGATGATGTGGTGATCGATAAATTAAACGTTTTCCTAAAGGAAGAAAGGGTTAAGTCGGCCACGATGATCTTCTTAGGAGCGCTTAAGAAAGGGAATTTAGTGACCGGCCCGAAAAAACCGGTGATCCCGCCTCAGCCGAATTGGGTTGCTTTTAAAGACGGGTGGGAAGTGATGGGGATGGGCAGTGTTTTTACCAATAAAACAGGGCCGCAGATACATATCCATGCTTCAATGGGTAAGAAAAACAAGGTGCTTACCGGCTGTGTGAGGAAGGATTGTAAGGTCTTTTTAGTGGTCGAGGCTGTGGTTTTTGAGCTAAAAGGAGTAAAGGCGACAAAGGAAATCGACCCTAAAACAGGTATAAATCTCTTGCAGATTATACGTTAAGTTGTTATATTCCCACGGTTTAGGTAATGGTAAGGAAGTTAGTTTGGTAGTTTGGTTAAGTGGTGAGGTTTTAGAAACCTAAGTCTTATTGTAAAACCCCTATAAAACAGAAAAGCGCCGACAACGCCCGGCGCAAGTCCGTAGGGGATAGGCCTGGTAGCTTTCGCTATCCAAACGACCTCCTGTTATAAGATCTTTAATATGTTCTTCCTACAAGATAAATATGCCATAAGGATCGGGCTAATGCAAGCCCTGCTGTAAAAAAATAAAATTTTACTTGACAAGATTTAGGAAAAATGGCAAACTATTACAAGTGAAATTTTGAAAGCGTTTTCTGGAGTCCCTTGATTATGGAGGTAGTCGAGGGTGCCACGTGAAATATCCGGATTGATGAAACAGGGTCGACCGGATTTTTTTTATTTTAATAATAAAAACTTTTAGAAACCTTATTAAAAGGAGAGTAAGAGATGGTGCGCAAGATTATTTCTATGGTGCTGAGTTTCGGACTTTTATTTCAACAGGTAAGTTTTGCCCAGCTTGCCGCGGAACTAAAGTTGGGGAATTATCTTTCTCAGGTACCCGGAAGCTTCGTGGGGGACAAATTCCGTCCGGTCCATCTGCGCTATTTTTCTTACGATTCCACAGGTGATAATCTTAAGGTCCTTTTGGATAAAGGTGATGTCAAGAATCTTGGGGCAACTGAACTTGAATCATCGACCCGCACGTTATTAAATTATTTTCTTGTCGGAATAACTCTTACCAATGATACTTTCTGGGTCAATTTAAGGCCGGACGCAGATAATGAGATCATCGATAATAAGCTGGGTATGACCGATGTCGGCAAGATCATGTTGGAAGCAGACCTTCAATTGAAAAAAGATACCGCGAAATTTACTTCTCCGGAAACTACTGAAGGAAAGCTCTATTGGGATAAATTGTATAAGAAAGCCGCGGAATTATTCGGTACTGAAAATGTCTCTATTCCTACCTTAACCCGCCCCTGGATAGTCCCGAATGAGATTATCATCAGAGAAAGCGGAGACAGCGCCTACATCTATAAAGCTACGATGAAAGTCATGCTTGAACAGGATTACCTGAAAGATTCCTCGATGTATAATTTTAAAGATGACCGCATGAAGGCGTTAAATGAGTATTCCTCTGAGATCATCCGTGAGTTGATCATTCCTAAGCTTACCAAAGAGATCAATACAGCCAAGCGTTATGCTTCTTTGCGCCAGGTCTTTTATTCACTGGTATTATCCCGTTGGTTTAAATCTCAATTCGCAGGTCAAGCAGGGCAATATCCCGCGCTTATAGATAAAAATGAATTGACCGGACTGACATCCAAAGAAAACTGGTCAAAATCTACCTATTTTAAGGCGTATCAAAAGTCTTTTAAAGAAGGGGAATATGATATTAAGGTCCCGGTGCATACTCCTTCGGGACAGGTGATCAGGAGTTATTTTTCAGGCGGTGAAGATTTTTCGAGAATGGCGGTCAATAAATACGGCGGTGTGTTAGATATGCCGGGCATTATGGCTGGTAAGGGTGGGTTAGTTAATGTTGATGCTCTGCCTTCGACCGGAGAGATATTTGTGGCTCAAAAAGGTAAAGGTAAGAAATCTGCGGGTTCTCCAGTGGTTTCCCAGAATGTTTATGAAAAGAATGCTCTTATTATAGGTCAGCGGGTCAAAGCCGTAAATACTCAACATAGAAATATATATGCTGGCGTTGAAATAAAAGGGTTAACCGATGAATCCGGCAGGGTTTATGATGGTTTTCATGTCAAAGAGCAGGGAGATTATCCTTTTACCGTTTCTTTATCTTATAAGGATAGCGCAAAAGGTACGTATATCTTAAAGAAAGATGCGTCAATGCCCGCGCAGATCGCGCAAGCTTTGGAATCAAGCCTTTTGGTATTGAATTCCCGCGCATCCGCTTCACCTATTCAAACAAGGACTTTTTCGGCGCCTATTGGTATGGAGAAGAGCCGTGAATTTTATAAAGAGATAGAGAAGCAGGGAGATGTGATCGTATTGAGTGTTAACATGAGGAACCCGGTGGCGCTACGGGGTATCTTCCGCGCGGCAAAGGAAACAGGAGCGCCGGTAATAATCCAGAGGTCTATCTCGGAATTTGTGGACAATTATTTACCTGCGGATTTAGCGTGGGACGCGAATATTGCGGCGCAGCAGGAAGGATTTACGGGGAGCTGGATGTTGAAGTTGGATCATGCGACGGTAGCCCAGGATACTCCTGAAGCGATCAATAAAGTAGTGATGTTCGTGGAAATGGCAAAAGAAGCGGGATTCGGTTCATA
>CAZPNW010000087.1:0-5753 GCA_964588175.1 uncultured Planctomycetales bacterium | reverse complement strand
TCTCCTATTCAAAAAACCGGCTTGTCTGCATGGTGGGGCTTAAAGATGTCGTGGCGATCGATTCTTCTGATGCGTTGTTGTTGGTCAAACGCGGCGATTCTGATAAGGTAAAGGACCTTGTCGCGCATATTAACGCTAAAGGTTTACAGCATAGTAAAGACGGCGCGACAGTCTATCGTCCGTGGGGGTATTACACCATCCTGCATGAATCCAAAGGCTACAAGGTCAAAGAGATCGGTATTTATCCTAAGAAATCACTTTCATTGCAGAAACACCAGTACCGCAGTGAGCATTGGAACGTGGTGGAAGGAAGCATGAACGTATTTCTAGGCGGCAGGGAGATCAACTTATTGAAGAATGAATCTGTTTTTGTGCCGAAGAATATCAGGCATAAAATATATAATCCGACGAACAAGATATCCAAGATCATTGAAGTCCAGATCGGCGGCTACTTAGGCGAAGACGACATCGTCCGCTTCGATAAATATTAGCTAATAAGACCGGGTCTTAACAGGTAGTTTTTAATTACAGCCAAGACCGGGTCTTGAAATAGAACACAAACTTAACAACGAAAGGAGCTCTCTAGTGCGATCTTCAATAATCGTATCACTCATCTGTCTTTTTACTTTCACGGGCTGCGCGACTCCGGTTTACCGTGAGGTTTTTAATGAGAAAGAATCCTATAATTCAAAAGAATTTAGCGTGCCCGCGAATATCCTGTATCAGGCTACCAGCAGGGCAATTTGCTCTAAGAACTTCATTATAGAGAAAGAAGACGCTGAGAAAGGCTTTATTTTAGCCAAACGCTCGTTTCAGAGAGGGAAGCGTTCGATCGTATTAGTGGTGCAGGCGAAAATGGATACCAGCTGTACAGATAAAACCATGTTGTATCTGAGCGCTTTACAGACTACAGAAATGTTCTATGTCTCTGACCATACGCGATTTTTCTTATTTTTAGTGCCTTTACCCGGAGGCGGCGGTAAAAATGCTTCCCAGATAAAAGAGGGTGAGAAGGTGATCGATGATAAAGAGTTCTATAAAAGTTTTTTTACTGAGATACAGAGGGAAGTTTCAATTGTAACCGCCAACGCGATGAAAGAAACCGGCGCTGTAACTTTGGGTATAGCTGGAGAGATCCCTGGGCCAACGGTTGCCGAGCCGAAAGAGGCGGTTACCCAAGGTGCTGCTTCGGCGTCAGTAGATACAGCATCTCAGGTTAAAGATGAATCTAAGGTATCTGTTTCAGTAGATGTTAAGCCCGACATCTCTAAGTAGTATGTTATTAAACAAGACTTGGTCTTAAAGACTTCACTACCAAGTCCTGGTCTTGACAAGTAGTTTTAAGTTTACTCAAGTCCTGGTCTTGATAAGTAGTTTTAAATTATAGATAAGACCAGGACTTAAAACGAGACAGGTCTTGATAGGATCAGTAACCGGGACGCAGTACTGCTTCGTGTCATTTTGTTACCCAACCAAGGAGGCCTTATGAATTTTGAAGAAGCTGTTAATGTTCACGTGCAATGGAAATCAAAGCTAAGAGCGTATCTATTAAAACGTGACGGCTCTCTTAAGCCTGATCAGGTTCTTAAGGATACCGAATGTGACCTTGGAAAATGGATCCACTCAGAAGCAAAAAAATACAGCCATTTGCCGGAATATGCCTCGCTTAAAGATGTTCACGCGCAATTTCATAAACATACAGCGCAGATAATAGCTATGGCAGACAGCGGTGACGTAAAAAAGACAGAGGACATGCTGGCGGCGGGCAGTGAGTTCATGAAACTTTCCGGCAGTTGCGTGATGATGATCCAGCAGCTTAAAAACAAGATAGTCACTGCTAAGTAGTAAGTTACTAAGAAGTCCTGGTCTTGATAAGTAGTTTTACATTATAGATAAGACCAGGACTTAATTTGTTCATCGATCACCGAAAACCGATAACCTATAATTAATTATTCGTCATTCCCGTTTCACATCTTCTCGTATTTCAACTAATACCCGCCCCAAAGTGGCTTAAAGTCAATAAAAAGTAGCTTCACATCATTGACTTAACTAAATTTTAAATTATAATATATCCATCATTTCTAAACAAGAAAATACTTTATAAAAGTATAAAATAAACCTTGACAAATTATTCCATCTTTAATAGAATGAATAACATTCAACTCTAAAAAAAATCGTCTGGGGGGGGGAGAGGCTAATCCTATTAACCTGCCTTATTACAATCATGATAGAGAGTCCTAACTAAATTTTACCTCAATTTGCCACGGTTGTGGTGGATTGAGGCTTTTGATTTAACAGACAATTTACTTATATGTTATCTGATCGTCAGAGTTTTAGTTTAGATAAAGTTTTAATGCTGTCAATAATAGCCTTTTCGTTATTGTACATCATTAATCTTCATTCTAAACCAACTCATCCTATAACTCAAAATACAACTAAGATCCCTGCTGAATTTCGCAAAAACAATCAGCCTCTCATGGAAATAGTGGAGTTTACCGGGATGAACCAGGGGTCAAAGATTTTTACTCTTAAAGCAAAACAATTACTTTTGCGTAACCCAAAGGTTGAACCCTTTGGTTTTAGGGTAGCAATTGGCAAGACCGCGGAGCTCCAGGATGTAAACGTTGCTTTCTATTGTAACGAAAAGCCTGTTTCATACCTTCATTCCAATAAAGCAGTGTTAGATAAAAAAAGTAAAAATATAGTTTTCCAGGGGAAACCCCTGATGCTTACCAAAAAACACAGGTCGCTCTCGGCGCGCCAGATACTATGGGACAATTTGAGCTGTAGTATTCAGGCAAAAGGTGATTGTATCCTCTCAGGAGCAGGTATTGACCAGCGTGCTGAAGCGATTAAAACAGGGATAGATCTGAACAATTTTTCAGTTACTGAACTTAAAAGATCAAAAGAATTCTAAATACCAAGGAGGGTAGTATGAAATTCAACGCCAGGATCATTTTAACCGTATTTTTATTGGGCATGCTTTCTTTTTGCTCTATCTTCGCCGGTCCCGCTTTGGCGGACCTGGTTGATGACGGGAAAGCGCTTTTATTAGAAGAATACGACTTGTATGGAGCTGATGCTAAATTCGCGGAGGCCCTTACGCTCAATGCCGCCGATTTAAGAGCGAACTTCTGGCGCGCCCTTACCATCGGTATGACTAATCCTGACTTTAAAGCAGAACTTACCAGGGTCGGCTTTCTTGACGCGGAATCAAAGTTACCCTTAGACGCAGAAAATGAATTCATGCTTGGCTACTCAATAGTAGATACTATGATCATTGATAATACCGATACGGGCGCCGGTTATTCAGAAGAAGGCTCCGGTTGGTCAACATCTACTGATGAAAGTTCTTATGGTGATTCATGCCGCAGGCACGCGCCGGGTACGGGTGAGAATAAAGCTGTTTGGACTTTTACTATTGCTACAGCAGGAGAATATGATGTAGCTCTATGGTGGCCCCATAGGGATGATAATTGTACCGACGCGCGATTTACCGTTTATTATGACGGTGGTAATCAGACTATTGTGAGGACTCAACAGGGCAACGGAGGAAGTTGGCAGCATATAGGCAAATTCCATTTCAGCCCCGGCGCTGACGCAAGGGTCGAGATATCAGATAATATTACTACGGGAAATGTTGTGGCAGATGCCGTCAAACTTGAATTCAATGAAATTTTCTTGGACGCGGATGCGGCCCACGCCTCTTTTATCGGCTCATGGTCTGACGTTGTTTACGGTTATGCCAAGAACGGCAGTTATAAAGAGATAGCCGCCGGCACCGGCGGCAGTTGTACCTGGACTTTGCCGGTCACGCTTTCAGGCAGATACCATCTTGAAGGCCGCTGGTTTGCAACAGATACCAACGCTACAAATGCAGTTTACGAAATAAGGATCAATGGCTCACTCGTCAGCTCCATACCTGTTAACCAACAGCACAATAACCTGGATTCCGTCAGCCTTGGCCTGTTTGAATTCCAGGCGGGTGATACTAATACCGTAACACTCTTGCAGAATTCAAGCGGTAAAGTCACCTCCGATGGGATCAGCATAATACCCATACGTACCTACACTAACCTTACCCAATTCCAGAATATTCAATCAAGTTCACTTACTCAATTAGACCAGGCTTTAGGCTGCCTAAATAATGTTACCAGCGCTTTCGCTGATACCGCTGATTTTCATGCCAAAGATGACCTGGGAAACCCTGTCATTACCGAGCTTGATTACGGCGATGCCTTGATGCTAAAAGCGGTCTTGAATCTTTATAAATCAGAGATGTGCCGCCTTGCCGCTTATAACTTCGATAACCTTGACGCGCACAAATTAGGGGCAAGCTATTCAGGGCTTTTTTCGATAAACAGCCTGCTTTCTTCATACCCCAACTTGCTCAACCTTTCAGGCGGAGCTTCTTCTTACATGTCCACTGCCAAGCAGGCGATTATCTCCAGCTTTGGGTCTTATTATGACGCCTATAATTTTATCACCGCGGAAGGAGATAGCCAGGAGGATGATTTTATCACTTTTGATTCAACTTATCAGGAGGAAGCACCAGAAGCTCTGCATCCTATTCTTGATAAAATAGTGTCAAATCTTAACGGTTCGACTTCATATTTCTTTGTGACTCCTGAAGACTTTGAATCTGACCCTGACGAATCTTACTTTGAGACGAAAATAAACTATAGGGCGTATTACGATAATCCAACCGGTTTAAGGTCGCTTCTGCCGCAGTTTGACGCAGACGATAACGTCCTGCGCGGTACAGCTCCTGATCCGACGCTTGGCGGAATTTTGCCTGATTTCAAGCAGGAAGATTATAACGGTATGGCAAAATTAGGCTCACGTTTGTTTCAGCCCAAGGTGAACTGGTCTGGGGAGAGCTTTTCCATAACGCTTGATTGGAAGCTCGATACATATCCGGACTTTGTCAGGTATAAGATATTCCGTTCCACGACAGCCTCAGTTGATGAGACGTCTTCCCTGGTATACGATAGCACTAATATAAATACGCTTACTGTTACCGATACTGCTGTGGACCAGAACCAGAGTATATATTATTACCGCCTTTATACCTATTATTCTGACGGAGATAAATCAGCAAGTTTGATGCGGCGTGTTGTTACTAAAATATACGTCAATATCAATAATTCTACCGGAACCGAAGACGGCACTAAGCAGTATCCTTTCAGCGACTTAGGGGACGCGATCGATGATTACGGGACATCAGGGGCAAAGATCATTGTGGCGCAGGGAACTTATCCGGAGTATGAAAGCAGTATGCATTTGAGCAATAAGTCCGGTTTAATAATTGAAGGCGGCTATGAACCTGTAAATTGGGCAAGAAACATCCAAACATACGCGACAGTCATTGACGGGACGGGCAGGGGAGGCTGGGGTGTTATCGGGCTTTATAACCAGAGCAATATAGTTATAGATGGATTCACGGTCATGGGTGACCAGGTAAATGTGATCAATCTAAGCAACGCGACTTTAATTTCGATCAAAAATTGCACAATAAGGAATTCTTCTCAAGTTGGTATTGGCGCATGGAGCCGATCATCTTTGATAGTTGAGGATTGTATCATTACCCAGAACCAAGGTGATGGTATCCGGATAAGTGACGGTGTGTCACTTACTCTTAAGCGCAGTAATATCTTGGATAATAATGGCTCAGGGCTCAATTTAGAGAATGCTACGGCGAATAAATGGTATGAGGTTTACGGCGGCAATACCTATATAAGCGGGCCTGATGG
>CAZPNW010000086.1:0-5148 GCA_964588175.1 uncultured Planctomycetales bacterium | reverse complement strand
TCCCGGTGTGGCAGAAAGAGCTCATTAAAAAATGTAACCGCGCCGGTAAATTCGTCATCACCGCCACTCAAATGCTGGAAAGCATGGTTGAGAATCTCCGCCCGACAAGGGCGGAGGTAAGCGATGTCGCCAATGCTATTTTCGACGGCTCGGATTATGTGATGCTTTCGGCTGAGACCGCGGTCGGCCGTTATCCCGTGCAGGCAGTCGAAATGATGAACCAGGTCATCGCGTTCACTGAGCAATATATACAAGGTCAGAAATAACCCCTTGACCGAGCTCGGGGCAAGCAAGTCTCAGGTCGCATGACACAAGTCACAGGTCGCAACGAGTCGATAGTCGATGGTCTATAGCGGTTATCCGGGGAACCGGAAATCCGGGACTAGGGGATCCGGAAGCAGGAGATCGGGTCACAGGACACAAGTAGCCCATGGTGGGCGGTTAACTTTACGGGTTTTGCTTTAAGCGCACATTTGAAAACTTTCGGCACTGAAATTTACCTGTAGTGCGCAAGGGATTACGGCGAGTTGAAGCACGCTCTTTACGTAAGTCTATAGCGTAAACGAGCCGTAAACCGTAGCGCACGGCGAAAGTTTTTTTGCTGCGCAGGCAGCACACCCGCGCAACTTCCTTTAAGCGCGGGGTGCAAGCGTAAGCAAAAACCGGAAAGTGTAGTTATTAACCATGGAAAATCAGGTAAACAGGGACTAGGTGATCCGGGGATCGGGAGAATCTGGGACGCTGGCGACTGGAGACTGGGGCGCTCGGGCTCTGGGGCACCCGTAACTTATAAATTTTCTTATAACACCAAATTTTATAACTATGATCCATAGAGGAATAGCGACTTTCACTTTAGACAGCGGTAAATGCCCGCGTTGGCTTTTCGAACGGATGGTTAAACTTGGCCGGCAGATGATGGGGGTGATCATCCAGGAATACGGCCCTGATGAATTCATTCGCAGGATCGCCGACCCGGTCTGGTTCCAATCTTTGGGGACGGTCCTGGCATTTGATTGGAATGACTCCGGCTTAACGACGATACTGACCGCGGCTTTAAAAGAGGCGATACGCGGCAATGAACGCAGTTATGGTATTTTCATCTGCGGCGGCAAAGGCAAAACCTCCCGGAAAACCCCCGATGAAATAAAGAACTGGGGAAATATCCTTAGTTTAGCAACGCCTAAAGTCGATAATCTGGTGTATAATTCCAAAATGGCGGCAAAGGTGGATAGCGCGCTCCTTCAGGATGGTTTTCAGATCTATCATCATAGTTTTTTCTTTTCCCGGGGAGGGACATGGTCTGTTGTGCAGCAGGGTATGAATACCGGTAATCAGACGGCGCGCCGGTACCATTGGTATTCCAATAAGATCACTGATCTGGTGTGTGAACCGCATTCCGGGATCATCAGCCAGGTGCGTGTGCCTGTTTTGGACCTTACCGCGAAAGACAGCCAGAAAACCCGTTCGATCAGTACCGAACTGGTACAGGGGAGTTATCAGGGGTTGATGAAAGATATTCAGATCATCAGGAAACATTCTTCGAACTTGTCCCAGATGGTCTCGCTTGCCGGCCAGGGTAGTACGACCACACTCTTGAATCTTGAGAATACTGAATTTCGCCGGCATCCGGTTTTAACCGAGGATTTCTCAAAGAGCACGTATTTGGAGAAGATATTCTTAAAGGTCTGCGAACGAAAGCCGGAGAATTACGAAAAACTGCTGTCACTTGAAGGCGTCGGCCCAAAGACAATGCGGGCATTAGCGCTGGTATCTGAAGTAATTTACGGCGCGCCTGCTTCGCATGAAGATCCTGCCCGGTATTCTTTCGCGCACGGAGGAAAAGATGCCACCCCCTATCCGGTTGACCTTAAAACTTACGATTCAACGATCCAGTTCTTTACGCGTGTCGTCCAGAAAATGAAGATCTCTTATTCGGAACGCAGTTCCATCATGAAAAGGATATCGGGATAAAAAAGGAGATTGTTCGATGAAAGTAAAGATTTTCTATCATCACACTGATTGCGGAGGTGTTGTTTATTACGCGAATTATTTAAAGTTCCTTGAAGAGGCGCGAACCGAATATTTCGAGGAACGGGGGTTGTTTATTAAAGATTTAGAGGCGCAAGGGATCTTGTTTGTCGTGGCGCGTCAGGAGATCGATTATAAGTTACCGGCGGTTTACGGCGATGTCCTGGAAGTGAAAACCGCGATCTCTGAGATAACCGGGGTGAAGATGTGGTTTGAAAACGAGGTCCGTAATCAGGATAATCAGCTGATCGCTAAAGCCAGGACACTCCTGGTTTGTATCGATAAGGCCTTCAAGCCATGCCCGATACCGGATGAGACCAGGAAAAAATTAATGATCCAGCAGCCCAAATAAACATATAATGCTTAACCGTCAGGAAATCGAGAGATTGATCAAAGAAAAGAGCCTGGTTGCCGGGTATATTGATCTAAACACGCAACTTACACCTAATGGATTCGACCTGACTGCCGCGTATATCCATGCGTTTACTTGCGCCGGAAGCCTGGACTTTTCCAATAAAGAACGATCGCTCCCTCATTGTAAAGAGATTATTCCCCGTAAGAAAAATAAGCAGGATAAATTCGGCTGGTGGCATTTAAAAAAAGGTATTTATAAAGTAACGGCCAATGAGATCGTAACTTTGCCTAAGGATATGCTGGCTATTTCTTTTCCCCGGAGTTCGCTTTTGCGGATGGGAATATTCACGCATACCGGCGTTTGGGACGCGGGGTTCAGCGGGAGAAGCGAGTTTGTGTTGGTCGTGGAAAATCACCGCGGGGCGAGGATTAAACAGAATGCGCGGGTAGTGCAGCTTATCTTTCAGGGCATCAATGAAACATCGCATGGTTATCAGGGGATCTATCAGAATAAAGTTTAAGAGCGGGGGTGCGTATGGAGATCACAGTGCAGAAATTGACGCAGGATGAGTTAAAGAAACGCGGGGTTTTTAGCTGGCCGGTATGGGAAAAAGAGGTTTCCCGCTTCAAATGGCATTATGAGAGTGTTGAAGAGTGTTATTTTCTCTCGGGGAAAGTGGTTGTGGAAACTCCCGCCGGAGAAAAGGCGAGTTTCGGAAAGGGCGATTTTGTAAGTTTCCCTCAAGGTTTATCGTGCGTGTGGGATATTAAAGAAGCAGTGAAGAAGCATTATAATTTTAAATGATCTTTATGGCAAAGAAAAACATCTGTTTGCAGTTGCGCGTTGCGGGAATGGTTTTAGGCGCCGCCTTGTTTTGTTTTATCCTTGAAGCGCATGCCGATACCGTTTATCTCAAGAACGGGCGCGCGGTCGAAGGGATCATTAAAAGCGAAAATGATTCCCGGGTGGAATTAGAGATCGGGTTTGGAGTTGTGGGGTTTAACCGTAAAGAGATCGAGCGGATCTACCGGGGTTCTCCCGAAGAGACGCTTGATATCCAGGAGAATTGGGGCAGGCAGAAAGAGGAGTCTGACCGCCGGGCAGAGGCTGCTCGGCTGCAGGAAGAGTCTTCCCCGAAACATGTCGATGTTGTGCAGGGTAACGGCGGGCAGTTAGTGGTCAATGCCTTATTGAACAAGAAAGTGCAGGCTTCCCTTATTTTAGATACGGGAGCTTCGATGATCATGCTCTCGCGCGATATCGCGCGCCAGCTGGGTTTGGATATTGACAAAAAATCCGTTAATAAAAATGATATCCTGGAAACGGTCCTGGCTGACGGCCGCAAGATCCAAGCGCGGCATTTTATCCTTGAGAGCGTCAGTGTGCAGGGAATGTCTGCCGATAATGTGGATGTTGCCGTGCTTATGGATTCCGCGATAGAATCTAACCTTAAGGATGGGCTTCTGGGGATGTCTTTTTTGAAGAATTTTAGCTTCAAGATCGATGCCGCTCATAAGAAATTAATACTGGAGAAATCGAGATAATGATGAAATCTTATACTCAGTATTTGAGTTTTAACACAAAAACCCGCCAGGCGTTCGTTAATATCACCGCTTTAGTCGATGAAGCCGTTAAAAAATCAGGCGTGCAAGAAGGGCTTTGTTTGGTCAATGCCATGCATATTACCGCGAGCGTTTTCATCAATGATGATGAAAACGGGCTGCATAAAGATTTCAGTGTTTGGCTGGAAAAGTTAGCTCCCTACGGCAAAGGCGCGTATCAGCATAATCAGTCAGGCGAGGATAACGGGGATGCGCATTTAAAAAGAACGGTCATGGGAAGAGAGGTGGTGGTCGCGATAACTAAGGGTAAGCTTGATTTTGGGCCCTGGGAACAGATCTTTTACGGTGAATTTGACGGCCAGAGGCAAAAGCGGGTATTGGTCAAGATCATAGGGGAGTAACCGCCAATGCCTTGTTGGGAAATAGCCATCGGTTGTGTTATACTTAAAGTATGAATAATAAAGGCTTTACACTTCTAGAGATCGTGATCGTTATTCTTTCCTTGGGGATCCTGGGGAGTATTTCCGTCCCTAAGATCGTGAGTTTACGCCAGGAAGCACAACTTGCCGCGGAAAAGCAGGCTATTGCCAGCACGCGCGTGGGGATCAACGCCTATTATGTAAAATCAACCATAAACCGCAGGGTTCCTTTGTATCCGGCGATCTTGGATTCTGCCTCAACTACCTATGCTTCTGCCTCGAACGCTTTTTTTATCAATGTGCTGGCTGCTCCCGGGGTAATTGACGGCGAGTGGAGAAAGCTCAGCAGTGTGTTATATCAAAGCCCGGCAGGTAATTTTTATGTTTATGACCCCTTGACCGGAGATTTTAACGGGACACAGATCATTGATGACGCTATTCTTGCGCTGTTGGGAATGACCAGAAAAGATATTACTATGGACTTTATTAATCAATTGAGCAGTAAGAATCTTATTACGTTAGCTAATGGCAAGAAATTAGTAGGCGGTTGCGCGGTCATTGTACCGCAATCTTCCGGGGAACCGAAGCTGGTTGGCACGGATACCAGTATAGAAAAGTTCAGCTCTTTTGATGGGACTTTAAACGCGGAAATAACCGGAGAGTACGCCGGATGGGCCCCTCAGATCAAGTTTGGCTATTATACCATTGACCCGGCAACAGGCAATAAAGTGTTGCACCAGCTTTTCAAAGGCGCTGATACAACAGGTGCCAAGGCATCGTTTCC
>CAZPNW010000085.1:0-14153 GCA_964588175.1 uncultured Planctomycetales bacterium | reverse complement strand
TAGACGGGATGATGACGATCGCGCCGATTTCCAGAGGGGAACAGATAACCTTGAGCAAGCTGATGCATTCCCGCCAGTCTAACGGCCTGGCTGAGAGTACCCCGATAGGAAAAAGAGCGATAACCATTTCTGTGGATAATATCGCTTCTTTAGCGGGTATGCTTAAACCCGGCGATTATGTGGATGTGATCGCCGCTCTTGCGCTGCCTGTCCAGGGCCCCAATGGGGCTGTTGCTTCGCAACCCGCGGTTATCCCTCTTTTTCAGAATATCCTGATCTTAGCTGTAGGGCAGGAATTGGGTTCACAAGTCAAAGGGGAATCCCGGTATAAGAAAGAAGAAGGCAAGGAAGCGTCTCCGCTGATCACTTTAGCGCTGACTCCCCAGGAATCAAACCTTATTGCTTTTGTCCAAGAGCAGGGTAAGGTGCGTTTGGTGGCCCGCTCTCCCGCTGATTCGCAGGTTCAGCCTTTTCAGCCGGTTGGCTGGGATGCGCTGATGCAATATATTATGCCGCAGCTGGGTGAACAAAAAGTGGAAGTAAAAGAACCGGATGAAGTTGTAGAGATCTACCGGGGCCTAAATAAAGAAGTGGTAATTCTGCCTAAAGAAAAATAAAACATATGAAAAAATATCTTGCTGTATTCCTGGTTGCCGGAGGGTTATTATTATTCGCGCGGGCTCACGCGTTAAATATGAAAGATGCTGAAATGCGCCTGTATATGGGCGAGGTCCAGGTCGTCCAGGTGAGTAATCCGACCCGTATCATGATCGGTAATCCGGATGTGATCGATGTCAGTAATGTGAGCAAGAAAGAGATGTCGATCAGCGCTAAAGCTCCCGGGAAAACAACGCTTGTATATTGGGATAGTTTCGGAGAGCAGTCGATAAAGATAAAAGTGCTGATGGAGGATCTCGACGCGGTCAAGGCCAGGGTCGATAGTCTGATCGCGACACTGGGGTATAAGGAAATAGCCAGCCAGGCGGAAGAAGAGGAAGGCAAAGTCTATCTTTTAGGAAGATTAAAAACGTCTGCTGAGAGAGAAAGGCTTCTTACCGGGTTAGATACTTTGAAGGACAAGGTCAGAGACCTTATTGTCGTCCAGGAGGAATCCGCGGTCATTGAGATCGATGTGCAAGTGCTTGAATTGAACAAAGATGCCAGTAAAAGCCTTGGTTTTACCTGGCCGAGCGCCTTGAATCTTCTTGAACAAGGCTCGCCCGGACTAAGCGATAGCGGGACAAAATTCTCGACGCTCTTTAAGATCTTGAATTTTCAGAGAGGTACCGTTGACGGCGGGGCTGACCCGTTTACTTTTAAATTGGAAGCATTAGTCCAGGAAGGTAAGGCGCGGATCCTTTCCCGCCCGAAGCTTTCCTGTCAAAGCGGTAAAGAAGCGGAAATGCTCGTGGGAGGGGAAAAGCCGGTGTTCAGCAGCTCCGTTGTTGTTGGCGGCGGCACCAGCACCAGCGTTTCCTATAAGGAATACGGCATTAAATTAAAGATCAAACCCACGGTTACCGAAAAAGAGCAGATCAAAGTCGGCCTCAATATTGAAGTAAGCGAAGTTGGGGCGGCTGAGACGATCGGCGACCCGAATTCCCCGTCTGCAAAAGCGTATCCGCTCCTTAAACGCACCGCGTCTACCGAGCTTTTTCTTGATAACGGACAGACGCTCGCTATCGGAGGCTTGATCAAGCAAAAGACCGAAACAGATGTGAGGAAAGTTGCCGGCCTTGGGGATATCCCTGTTTTAGGGATGTTCTTCCGCAATAAAAGTTATAAAGAAGGCGGCGGCCAGGGTGAGCGCGGCGATTCGGAATTATTCATTACTTTAACGCCTACTATAGTTTCCCGGGACAGAGGAATAGGGCCGGCCATTAAGAACGTTGCCGTCACGCCGTCGGCAGGGCAGGCGATAAATGTGGAAGAAGAGAAATCTACTGTTGAGGCGCTACCGTCGGCCGTAAAAGCCCCTGCCCCTTTAGATCATTATACGCGTGTAGTTAAAGAACGTATCTTAAGCAGCCTGGTGTATCCGGAAACGGCAAAATCAGCCGGTTTCCAGGGTACGGTAAGATTAAAATTGAAGCTTGCCTATACCGGGCAGCTTTTAGAGGCGGTAGTCAAGAATTCTTCGGGGTATCAGGTCCTTGATGAAGATGCTGTGTCGACGGCCAAACGCATCGCGTATTATCCGCCTTTTCCTCCTTCGGTCAATCTGCAGGAAATCTGGGTGGACGTTCCAATCGGCTATCACTTAGAATAAAGCGTAGATACTATGGCAAAGACCATTGTAATATTCAGCACTAAGGGTGGCGTCGGTAAAACTTTTTTAGCCGCTAATCTGAGCGTTGTGCTGGCAACAGAGCAGAATAAAAAAGTCCTTCTGGTAGACCTTGATCTGGAAGTCGTCGGCGACATGGCCAGGATGCTTGACCTGAATCCGCAGAAAGCGCTGGTCGACCTGATCAGCTTGATGAAGCGCCAGAACATCAAGGATTTTAACAAGGGTATTTTTCTTACCCGAAGTTCTTTCGGCATTGATTTTCTCGCAGGCGTAGTAAAACCGCAGCATTCTCCCCATGTGTCTCCGGAAATGATCAAAGACGCGTTGTCCCTCTGGGAAGAAGAGTACGACTATATTATTATCGACGCGGGTAAAGGGTTCAGTGAGGTTTTTGTATCCGCGTTGAACCAGGCGAATCTTATCCTGCTTGTCGTCACTCCCGATATCCTTTCTGTGTATCAGACCAAGTGGGCCCTTGATACCCTGCAATTCCTGCATTTCCCTTTAAATATGGTGCGGGTCATATTAAACCGGGCGGAATCGGTTTCCAGCATCAGCTGGCAGGAGATCCGGGTGAGCCTGCCCTGTGATATCCTCGCGCTTGTCCCCTCCGAAGGGAAGATCGTGGGACAAGCGGTTAACCGGGCCATTCCCGTTGTGATCGATAACCCTAAGACCAAGATCGCCTTAAGCCTTAAAAAATTAGGACAGACATTAGCGAAAGAAGATAAATTATATATCGAGCGCCGGGATATAGACCAGCTGCGCCTGAAACAGACCGTGATAGAAAGCCCTACCCGGCAATTCTGGCAATCGCAGGGGATGGGCGAGACCCTTGCCGAGATCTCTATCTCTTCCGATGAATTGGATGAAATACTTCTCTTAAAGCGCAGGATCCATAGCCGTCTTATCGAAGAATTGAACCTGAAGCGGGTCGATCTCAAGGTTTTCAGCGATACCAAGAAGACAAAAGAATTAAGGAACAAGGCGGAAATGATGGTCGCTAATTTTCTTGCCGAAGAGGCAGGCAGCCTTATTTCTTCTTCTGAAATACGCAGGAAGCTGGTTAAAGAGATCCTTGATGAAGCCTTAGGCCTGGGGCCGCTGGAGGACTTATTGGCTGACCGTTCGATAACCGATATCATGGTCAATAATAAAGATGAGGTTTATATTGAGCGTAACGGCAAGATCGAACTTACGAATAAGAAATTTATTTCTAATGAACAGGTGCGCATTATCGTCGAGCGTATCATCGCTCCTATAGGCAGGCGTATCGATGAATCGGTGCCTATGGTTGATGCCCGCCTTCCCGACGGCTCCCGTGTTAATGCTATTATCCCGCCGCTGTCTTTAACCGGGCCGACGCTGACCATCCGTAAGTTCAGGAAAGAAAGATTTAAGATCGAGGAATTAATTGAGTTAAAAGCGCTCAATTCAGCCATCGCTGAATTCTTGAAAGCGTGCGTTACCTCCCGTAAGAATGTAATAGTGTCGGGAGGCACCGGTTCGGGAAAGACGACGATACTTAATGTTTTATCCAGCTTTATCCCTGAAAATGAGCGTATTGTTACTATTGAAGACGCGGCGGAATTAAAGCTTGACCAGAGGCATTGGGTCAGGCTGGAATCACGTTCTCCTAATATCGAAGGCAAAGGCGCGGTGACTATCAGGGAATTATTCAGGAATACCCTGAGAATGAGGCCGGACAGGATCATCATCGGGGAATGCCGCGGGGTGGAGACCTTGGATATGCTCCAGGCAATGAATACCGGCCATGACGGCTCCATGACGACGGTCCACGCGAATTCTACCCAGGATGTTTTAGGAAGGCTCGATTCAATGATCTTAATGTCCGGGATGGAACTTCCGATCAGGGCTATCCGTGAAATGATCGCCGCGGCTATTGATATTATCGTTCATACAACCAGGCTGCCTGACGGTTCCCGCAAGATCGTTCAGGTGACTGAGATCTCCGGCATGAAAGACGACCTGCATATCGATCTTCGCGATATCTTTATCTTTAAGCAGGTAGGGGTGGACGCGGAGAAGCGTGTATTGGGAGAGTATCACGCGACAGGGTATATCCCTTCTTTTATGGAGGATATGCGTATCCGGGGCATTTCTCTTTCAGACGATATCTTCAGGATCGCTTAATCATAATTAAAATAATATAATAGGGTTATCGGTTTTCGGTTATCGGTTATCGGCTGCCGCAGCACCCCAGCTTAACAGGAATGCTGGGTGCGTCCTTGCTGGACAGAAAGCGCGTACCCGCGCCATTCCGATAAGCGCGGGGTGCTGCCACAGAAAACCTGCCTGCCGGCAGGCAGGCGGCGTATCCTTATTTGTTAATGGTAGTCGGGTAAGGGTAAAGCAGTTAGTTTGGTAGTTTGGTTAAGTAATTGGGTTTTTAGTAACCTAACAACTACGCCTAACAACCAAACTCATATCTTAACCTTAACCCAACTTCTCAATCTCAGAAGATCAAGGTAACCGAAAAGTTCAAAGGATAAATTTTGAAATTATAACCCTCTTTTAATATTTGTACTTTAGCCTTTAATATTGACTTCATTATTTTAACCCTAAAATGCTTATCAAAAACGAAACTAAAAATATGGTCTTAGCTGATAAAGCGGTACTAGCTAAGGCGCTTTTTAAGCGCATCAAGGGTTTGCTTGGTGAAAAAGAACTGGAAGCAGGGAAAGCGCTTGTTCTAGATCCTTGTAATTCGATACATTGTTTCTTTATGCGTTTTGCAATAGATGCCTTGTTCCTTTCGAAAGATAATCATGTTGTAAAAGCCCTCCCAGAAATAAGGCCCTTCCGGGTATCTGCGATATATTGGAAAGCTGCTAAAGTAATTGAGCTGCCTGCTGGCACGATCAAGTCCACTCATACTTCTGAAGGTGATATTATTACCTTCGAAAATGTCCAATCTGAATCTGCTACGATATAATTGTGGTTATTTAATGGTGAGATCTTAAGACCCGGTCTTAACAAGTAGTTTTTAATACCAGCCAAGACCGGGTCTTATTAGTAACTATTAAAGATCTGGTATTGTTAGTTATATAGTACGCTTTCATTACTATCGATAAAATTTGACAAATTAGGATTATCGTGATATATTAAAGTCAAGATTAGAAATGTCCAATCTGGATGAGTCTTAGATAATTAGGAGATATAATGGGAGTAATTTATAAATTGCATCAGGATGTTGTAGAACACATCTTTGAGATTAAGAAAAAAGATCCTTTATTGAGTTGTCGTAAAATATCTGCAATTATTTCTGAAAAGTTTAAAAGCAAGCTTTCGAAATCAAGCATTAATGCGGTTCTCAAACAATCGAGCTTGAGTATGCCGGTCGGCAGGCGGCGCAAAGCAAGGAGAAATATTGTTGAGGCTGCAGGTTTGGGCGCCTTTTTTCTTAAAGCAGCTGATCAGCTTTTAGGCGTTAGCACAGCTTTCAATGAAATAATTGCTCAAAAATCAGGTATGCCCCTGCATGATGTTGCTCAGAAGAATGAGTATATGTTATATAAACATCTCTTTGAGGATCATGAAAATCCCGGAATTTTAAGGTATCCCGTAAGCCTAAAAGCTCTTATCGACAGTCAAATCGAGCCCAAAGAATTCTATGCTTATCTCACTGAAACACAAAAGGTTATGACTGCGCCAGCTTCTTATTGCCAACTGATAACGAAGTCTTTTAGAGAGGCTGCCGGTATTAAGATCAAATTTGAAGACGGCTCGCATTTTTCACTTGACGGCCGGCTATCGACTATTTGGCAGTCAACAGAGGTCATCCCGCCTGATCTATCAGTTACTTTTAGCGAGATAAAGAGTTGTATTAATAGTTATGCGGCTGGCAAGCCAATTGTTTTATTCATGGGGCCTGAAAAAGGGCAGGCAATAGCACTTTTCTTTCAGTTTCTTATTAACTTATCTTCACAAAAAAAGAAGATTATAAACATAGCTCTTTGCGACAATAAATCTCAGGAGTTGGAAGTTATTGATAATGTTAATCTTAAGGAATCAACTCCCCGGATTGTCTTTGGATTATGGCCTTGGCAATATGGGCAATACCGCAAGATAACCTATCTTGATAGTTTTAAATTTTATAGCTCTGAACAGGGGAAGAAGGATTTTTTTATTGCCGAAGTCAATGTTGAACTTACGCAACCGATTGTAAACAATAAACTTATATTAAGGGGTTGCGCGTTAAAGAATAGCTTGCATGAAAAAGTGAGGTTGGTGATTTTGACTAATACGGCTGCTGCGGAATTGCCTCTTTCTGAACTTGTGGACGCTTATTTGGAGCGTTGGCCGAATTTAGAAGAAAGTTATGAGGACTATAATCGTAAAAAGGAGCTTTTTTTCTATACCGAAGCCTCAAAGGCCCCTCTATCTTTAAGCCTTTTGAGCGGCTGCGCAGAGCCTTCTCAGGGGCTGGAGGGGATATCAGAGTATTATTTACAGGTTCTTGATCTATATGCAAAATGGCGTTTTTTTCCGCAGGGGTATAGAAAAAAAGATCTCTCGACGATGAAAAAGCTGTTTTATGAACTTCCCTGCCGGTTAAAGAAAGCCAAAGACAGGCTGCTTTTAACATTTGTTGTGCCTCCCGGATATGCTTACCTCAAAGACCTTGCCTATGCCTGTCGCCGCGTCAATGAAAAAAAAATAATCTTACAAGGCGCCTGCCGGCTTTTAATGGAAACCTCACCGCGCTTAATTGATAACTCTATAGCCCCAAAGTAATTATATATTGAAAACGCTTTCTAATCATCGGCAAATACCCTTGACAATGGTTTAGGTAAATGTTATAGTTTTAGTGTAATAAGTTACGGCAGCGAAAAGGCAATTCTGCTAGGAGGTAGCAGATGCGCAAAGCCACGGGACGAAGTAATGCTCGCCGGAAGTATGTGTATTTATTCTTTGTTTATTGCATCGGGTCATACGCGAGTACGTTAACCGGGTTACCGAAAGCCGTTCTTGAGATTTGGTAATTCGGTTTTTTATTTAAGGAGTTTATAATGAGTTTTGAAAAGAGTTTTAGAAGTAAAAGAGCTCAGGCAATTGTTGAATATATTGTTTGCTTTCTTGTTTTGACCATAGCGATCATTATGGCATTCGGAGGGTTTAATTTGGGGAATTCCCGCGGGGATAATTGCGAGGTAAATTTGAAATCTACCTTTGACCAGGTGATTGATACTGCTGTGGATAAAATTAAGGATTAAGATGAATAAAAAAGCGCAAATCACTATTGAGTTTTGTATGTTGTTTATCCTCTGCGCGGTAGCCGGTTTTTGTATGATGGGGTATTTAAAAGGCGCTATCGCGGGCAGTTGGCATACCAGCGCGGATAGTTTTTCCGACAGCCAATATGAACCCACAAAAAGCACGCTTAGTTATGACGCGAATCAAGGCCCGCAGATTACCATCACTGATATTATGACGGCTAATGCAATAGATGGCACTCCTCTCTCTGAAGGTTCGAATGATGATGGGATGCTTATTTTTAGCAATTGGGGGACCGCCGGTGCTTACTAAAAGAAAAAGAATCTTTTCTAACAAGTCTTTTTTCCGAGGGCAAAGTGTGTTAGAATATGCTTTACTGATCATTACCGTTGCGGCGGTATTTATCGCCATGAACCTGTATGTCCGCAGGGCGGTGAATGACCGGCTGCATACTATGGAAATTGAGATCAGTCCGCCTATAGCGGCTAATTAATCAAGGCGGGCTTTACAACAACAAGGAGGTGAGAAAAATGAAGTTGAGCAGGAGAAAAGGGCAGTCAACGTTGGAATATGTATTGATATTAACAGCGGTTATCGCCGGGATCATATTCGCGACTACAAAATTTATTCAACCGCGGGTCCAGGATTCCGTGAACCATGTCACTGGTCAGATGAACTCAATGGTGGGAAGGCTTTCTTTCCCTAATGGAACCTAAAACTGATATGTTGTATTTTTATAAGGAGGTGAAAGCAATGACGCGAAAATGGTCGAAGCGGGCGCAAACGACTGCTGAATACGCGGTATTGATCGCGTTGGTCATCGGAGCGGTGGTTGCGATGCAAATTTATGTGAAACGAGGGATCCAGGGCCGTGTTAAAGCGGTCGTGGACCATGTCGGTTCCTCAGCGGGTGTAGGCAACAGTACGTTTTGTTTTACCAGCAATCAATATGAACCTTATTATATTTGTTCGCAATCCAATAGCAGCCAGAATATGACTGAGCAGCAGGCATATCAAGCTCAAGGTAATGTTGCCAGGAACTCGACGGCAAATTCCGGAGTTAACCGTACGCAAACAATGGGATGGGGGAGTTAGCCTATAAGGAGGTGAATAAGATAATGTTTATCCGTTCAAAAAAACGAGCTCAAAGCACCTTGGAATACGCAGTGATCATCGCGGTTGTGGTCGGCGCGCTCATTGCGATGCAGGTATACGTAAAAAGAGGGTTACAGGGCAGGCTGCGCCAGGCAACTGATGATATCGGCGACCAATTCGCTCCCGGGGTAACCACAACTAATTATACGACGGTAAGTAATGTTATTACGAATGAATGGGTCAATACTTCTTACGGTACGGCCAATATGACGGGAACAAGGACAAATAGTATCCAAAATCAAAGACGAAACGGCACTGAAAACGTAGCTGCGCAAACGAATGAATGGTGGTTTACGAACGGTTCGTAGGTATGGCGAGGGGTTCCATAATGCCCGTTGAAAAATTTTTAAAGAAATATTTAAGGAGGTGAAAGCAATGAGGCGAAAATGGTTGAAGCGGGCGCAAACGACTGCTGAATACGCGGTATTGATCGCGCTGGTCATCGGAGCGGTTGTTGCGATGCAGATATATGTGAAACGAGGGATGCAAAACAGGATAAAGAATGTGGTTGATTATACCGGATTAGCCGGTACCGAGAACGTAGCCGGAACCACCTTATGCCTTTCAGGGAATCAATACGAGCCTTATTATGCTAATTCACAAGCGAATACTCAGCAGGCCACGGGTGAAGATGCTCGTATGCAGCTCGGCGGTAGTGTTAATAGGTTATCGAATTCATCGATGAACTCGGTACGAAATGCAGTAGCGGGTTTTTAATTTAAAGGAGGTGAACAAGGCATGTTTATCCGTTCAAAGAAAAGAGCTCAAAGCACCTTGGAATACGCGGTGATCATCGCGGTTGTGGTCGGCGCGCTCATCGCGATGCAGATATATGTAAAAAGAGGGTTACAGGGCAGGCTGCGCCAGGCAAGTGATGATGTCGGCGACCAGTTCTCTCCGGGTAACACCAATTACCATTATGTAACCAACAGCTATGTTAATAGCGGCGAGGTTTCCTCCGGAGGGAGTTATCTTACTAATACGGTTCCTTCAACAACGACGCGGAGCAACCAGAGGCAAAACCGTACCGGTAATGAAAGTGTTTTGAATCAGACCAATGAGCACTGGCTGGCGCCTTATTAACAGCCTCGTGTGAAGGCGGCGATATGCTGATACGATTACGTAATTCGAGAGCCCAGAGTATTACAGAATACGCGGTGCTTTTAGGCGTTGTGGTAGGGGCATTAATTGCTATGCAGGTCTATGTGAAACGCGGCTTGCAGGGCAGGGTCAGGGACCTTGCCGACCAGATCAGTCCTACGCATTATGAGACCGGGCAGACCGAATCGCAATACACGACCACCCAGAGCGGGGCTGTTTCTGAAACCTATAGCCAGGGCATTTCACGCCGCTATCAAGACGGAACGAATAATTCGACCGCGGAAACGATGGTGAGAAATGGATCTGAAACGACATATCCTGAGGAATCGCACTAAAGGGCAGGCGACGACAGAACTGGCTGTTGCCGGCGTCATCATTATTATGATGCTGGGGTATTTGATGCAGCAGGGTTTTGTATATAACAGCCGCCAGGCGCTTGAGATGTATACCTTCCGCCGTGCCCTGCAGTTGACTAAAAGCACGGAGCGGGGCGTCAATCTTACCGTTACCCGCGACCTGATCGTCCCTTCATTTTTCTCAAGCATCGGCCGCCAGCGTATTCAAGCTGCTTCTTCCGTGGAAGTAAATCCCTGGGTCATCTGGATACCTAAAGACGGCGAAGCAGAGGATATCGGCACCTATCAGGTACTCCAACTTGATGAAAAGATGATCAGGAACAATCAATATGTATTGATCCCTCCGACGCTTGCCAAGATCAAACAGGCAGATGATGAAGAAGACCCGGAATG
The DNA here is from genome assembly GCA_964588175.1 of uncultured Planctomycetales bacterium. Classification (GTDB taxonomy): domain Bacteria; phylum Omnitrophota; class Gorgyraeia; order Gygaellales; family Profunditerraquicolaceae; genus JBAZTA01. The sequence goes on along the minus strand of CAZPNW010000085.1, from coordinate 3,620 downwards.
GATGTATGTTCCTTCGCCGGTGCGTGAGATCGACCCGCAAACGGCCTTGACCACCCCCGCTAAAACATCGACATATTCTTATACCACAAATATCAGAGAAAACAGGACTGCCGGCGAGAAGGAAACTAATAAAGTCCTGACCAGCCGCGATGTTATGAACCGGGGAATCACCTTTCAGACCGCCGATAAAATGAGGACTGATTACCTCAAAGATCCTGACATTGCCAGTGCGGAGATTGACGGTAGTACTATCCCGAAGGCCGCGATCATTACCATCGATGAAACAGTGACAAAAGCGAAGCAGGTAAAGACGCCGTATGATTAGCGAATAAAAGGAGTGCCAATGAACCGTAAGAATAAATCTCAGGTTATATTAGAATTCGTACTGGTGATCGTCACTCTGGCAGCCCTTGCGATCGCATCAATGCGTCTTTTCTCAAACCTTAATCTTAATATGGTTAACCGGCTCGATAAATTTAAAGAGAGCCGGATTGTCGCGGTCAATAGCCCTGCCGCAGCTCCGATAGACCCGCTCGGCTTCCTTGATTATTCCCCTTATAGGACTATTACCGTGCCCGGAGGAGGAACAATTACCGACCCCTTCCTTCCGGGAGATTATGAAGATGCGCGATTTGTCGAAGCCGAGAGTTTATTTGAAGAATCAAATGACCTTACCCGGATCACGATACCGTATTTGGCAACCCATGCTTACGGGCTTTTAGGGGGAGACGCGAATAATTCCACTGCTTATATTGAAGCCAATGTCGATAAGCAGGATATTTTGGACGCTTTAACGGATTGTGAAGATATGAATGTCGCCCGCGCAAAAGCATACAATAATTTTTTCGAAGATATGGACGGGGTTGATGCCGACCACGATGGTTTTGTCGGAGGCGTCGGGTTGCTGCAGCAGGTTTACGATAATCCCAAGGTTCCCGGGCTGTATGATCCGAACCCGGAAAATAACCCGGCAGCATACGGGCTTACCGCGGCAGACACGGAATCTTTAGACTCGATCAGGACAAGGAATATGCAGAATCGTACAAATCTTTATAACATCATCACGCAGGTTAAAACCACGCAAACAGCTATGAATAATTTGCTGCATAATGCCTCAAAACCGTACGGGGTGCTGCGTCCGGAAATAAATAGCGCGCGGTCTCATCTTAATACGGCGCTCTATAACTGGAAGCGTTGGCAGTTCGTGAAGAATGTCGTCGATCCGGGATGTTATTGCGGCGGCCCCACGTGTTATGATTGTTGTGAGGGTGAATATTGCAACGGCTGTACGAGCGCAACATGTTGGGCTCAATATGACGACCCGGATACCCCTGCGGTGAACGAAGATGAGAGAATATATGCCTTTAGCGTGTGGTTCCATGACACATTTATCACAGCTATTCAATTGACCAGCCAGTATGAAACATTTTATCAATACTCGGCATCAGCGAAAAACGCTCTAAAACGTATTATTAAATATTCTACGGATATCGACGTTGTGCCGCCGGAATTGCAGTCAAACCTGGAAAGTAAGGGGCAAGAGCTGGTCAGCCTGGTTTCGCTTTCATCTACGAAGAATAATATTATCCGCGCGGTGCAGCTTTGCCAGGATATGCTCGATATCATTCATGCGCAAGAAATTGCAGAGGCAGCAATGGTCCCGCTTCCTGACCCTATGCCGGACTACACGTATTTAAAGAATTTAATCAGTCAGGTTAAAACCGCGCTTTCAAGCGCTTTGACTAATTGGACCGATACCGTATTGCGCAAACAATATCTTGAGGCCGCGCTTGCTAAGATCGCACGGTTGGAAGAAATTTTGAGCTTGCATTAATAAAGGAAGAATATGGCAGGATTGTTAAGGGGGAACAAAGGACAGGTATTTCCTTTTATGATCATTATCGTCGTTGTAATATTGCTGGCGATCTCAGCGACTATGCTTTTAGGGGAGGTGGGGTTTAACCGTATCCGTTTAAGCAATGTTATTGACGCGGCAGTCCTTTCTCCGACATCGGGCTTTTGCCGCGCGCTTAATCAGATCGTCAAGATCAGTTACGGCGACGGAGGGCTGCTGCAGAAATATATCGCTTTGCAGGTTTTTTTCCTTAAGCCGTTTCTGCCGGCGATCTGCCCTTGTACGGGGGTGCCGTTCTATTTTACCTGGCAGTACATTTGGTCGCCTTTTATTCAGCCGTTTTATATCCAGACCCTCATCGAGATATTTCAGCTTTATGAGTCGGCTGAAGATATCGCGGATAAAGCGCCTGAAGACCTGCGCAAAGGTATTTATGACCGCGCGTTGGGAGGGGCGTTGATCGATGAGCCGAAGCCTTTTTTAGCGAGTGAAGTGACGCGTAATTCGCAAGGTAAGATCATCGCTTTGAATTATGACGCTTATTTGGACCGCGATTCTAATTTCGATGTAACATATCGCGCAAGGAAATCAAGTTTATGGTCAGGCAACCGCGCTACGTATGCCTGGAATAAGAAATACTGGATAAATAAAGCAGCAGGGACATTCCATGGTGCCGGGGTCCTCGAAACGGACTGCGGATCCTGCAGCGATGCTGATTACGGCAGTTATTTAGACGTGAATTTGGTCGATGTCCCCAGTAGTGTCGATATCAGCGCGCAATTCATGCCGTTGTTTTACCTTTGGCTTAAGGTTATCCCGATCCCTTATGCCCCGGGGTGTATTTGTTTTCCGTTGCCCGGGTTTGCGTTTGATCCTTATGCCTGGATCACCAGTATAGATATCGATCATAAATCCTACGGCATCCGGGCGCTTAAGAAATTGGATTATAAAGATTTGACATTTTTCGGCAGGCAGCCGGTTATCAGCCATCAGAATAAAGTAAGGATATACGGTTCGCCGGAAACCGGCTATGATTTTGGGATGGAGCAGTAAAAGATGAAAACATATTTTGTGACCGGTTTAAGTATAGTGTTGTTAGCTGCGGGTTTCGCCAGTGCTGAGAACCCTGAGTTGCGCGATATCCCTATCCCGGATAATTCCGAGGTCGTGGCATTGGATACGCCGTTCCAGCTCAATGACCGCCAAGGCGATGTAAGCCGCCTGCGCACGTATAAAAAACCGCAGGAAGTGATCGATTTCTATCGCAGCCATTTTGTCAAGAACGGCTGGGAGTTCGTTGATTATAAAGATGAGTGGAGGACCCTGTTCTTGAAGCGGGGCGCGGAGAATTTGTATGTGCAGGTCAATGACCATGGCGATAAACTTCCCGCGGATGTTTATGTCGCGATGAGCCGGCAGGACATGGCAGTCTGCCCGCAGATGAAAGATGCCTATCTCCAGGAGCAACTGGCTGCCGATGTCCCGGGCAAGGATTTTCCCGATATTATGCGGTACCCCGGGAGCAGGCGCCGGGTCAATATGTATCCGGGACCCAATAAAGGGCTCGTGGTTTATGAAGCGCAAGCGGAAGTGCCCGAAGTGGCCGCGTTCTTTAATAATACTTTGAAAGCCCAGGGCTGGGATGATAACCCCATGTTCACGAGAGGTTTTCAAAAACAAAAAATTGTTGAAACCAGGGAAATGAAACTCATGTTTTTCGAGAAGGATCAGGATACGCTGATCATTAATGTGTACCGCGCCTCAG
>CAZPNW010000084.1:0-2110 GCA_964588175.1 uncultured Planctomycetales bacterium | reverse complement strand
TGACGGCATTATATTCGGGGACAGGCTTATTACCGGTACGTTGAATGCCTCTACCGGTGTTAAGAAAATATCTTTTTCAGCGGCTTCCGAAAGTTCGCCGCACACTATAACGGCGAGCTTTAATGTTTCAGGTTCCGCGGGAAATCTTATTGAGCTTGCGCCGTTGGTATCTGAGACGGCATGGTATATAGAAACGCCCGTGAGCACGCTGCATCATCTTAAGATCGGGTATTCGCATGCGGTGAATTCTACCATAACTGCCACCAGTTCTCAGGATAACACGGGAAATTACAACTGGAATATCTCTCCATGATCCGGCGGCTATTGACTTTTAATCCTAATATGGATATAATCACTATCATATGGAAGTAACTTACTCGAAAAATCCCGATATAATATTCCGTAAGATCGCCGACGAGTTCATCCTTGTACCTATCAGGCAGAAAGCGGTCGATCTAAAGAGCGTTTACACGTTAAACGAAGTAGCTGCTTTTATATGGGAACTTATCGATAGTACTCAAAGTGCCGCCCAAATAAAGGAAAAAGTCGCAGAAAAGTTCGAAGTCAGCCCCATCCAGGCGCATGCTGATATTTCGGAACTGCTATCCCAACTGGAGGCTTTGAGACTGATCAAAAAAACGTAGAATTTTTTATGTTCAAAACCATTCTTTGTATCCCCCCGGATTACGACCATAATTATCCGCCCTTAGGAACACCCGCTCTGTGCTCTTATTTGAAAAAAAAAGGAGTTGCCTGCAGCCAGATAGACCTGAATCTCGGCTACAGGGATCATCTTGCCCGCCGTGTTTCCGGGTTGTCCGCGCTCACCCGGGAAGAACGGTTGTTTTTCTTAGAACCGCTGCTTAAGGAATTCTTCGGCCAAAGGTTGAAGGGCCGCTATTATTCCTCATTATTGCCGAGAGAAAGCGGACGGCACTTCCCGCATTTACCTTATGGTAATAACACTAACAGTTCATTCTATTTTTGCGAAAGATTGTTATCGTCCGGGTATTTTTGGCAATACCTGGAAGATAAAGATGAAAATACTTTTCTTCAAGCATACCGGGATATCGGTATTATAAATATCCTTGAAAAAGAAAATATAAAGCTCTTCGGTATTTCTGTTATATCTCCGACACAGGCGGTAGCCGGTCTGACTTTAGGCCTTCTGATCAAGAAAAGCCTGCCGCAGGTCCATGTGACTATCGGAGGCCAGTGGCCGACATTATACAGGGAAGCTATTCTTCAAAAAAGGGAATTATTCCGCTGTTTTGACAGCGTTGTGGTCTTTGAAGGCGAAAGCGCCCTGTATGAATTAACGCAGCGGCTTGGATCTAAAAAAAGTATCGCTTCGATCCCGAATGTTATAACAAAAGAAACGGTTTCAGTATCAAGTTTATTGATTAAGCATGAGGACATGGATCAATTGCCCTGCCCTGATTTTGACGGCCTTATTTTAAAAGATTATGACGGTAATAAGTCCGGTAAGGTCAGTCTTACCTATGAGACATCTCGCGGTTGCTACTGGTCAAAGTGCGCGTATTGCGTTGACTTGCCGCTGCCTAAACCGGCATACCGGGCAAAGAGCGCGGCCTTGGTGGTAAATGATATGCGGGAGCTAAAGGAAAGATATAACGCGTCGTATCTGCTATTCGGTGATCCGGGATTATCGCCGCGGCAGATGCGCGAGATCTCCCGAAAAATGATCGATGAGCGCGTTGAAATGCAGTGGTGGACTATGGCCAGGCTTGACCCCGGCTTTGACAGCGGATTGTTCGAAAGGGCAAATGCCGCCGGTTTGAGACAGGTAAATTTCGGCTTTGAATCCGCCAGCGACCGCGTCTGCGGACTACTTGACAAAGGGAACCAACGCGAACGTTCATCCAGGATAATACGCGATTGCGCTCATGCAGGGATAAAAGTGGACCTGCAGACGATGCTCGGATTGCCGGGGGAGACATTTGAAGAGGGGATGGAAACAATAGATTTTCTCCTGTCTCATAAAGAATTTATATCCCATGTGACATTTAATACATACTATTTAACACTCAGTCATTATGTGTATATAGACACTGTAAGATATGGGATTGTATACGAGGACTCGCATGAC
>CAZPNW010000083.1:0-2568 GCA_964588175.1 uncultured Planctomycetales bacterium | reverse complement strand
TGCGTAGAAGATCTGTATTTATTTTAATTATCCTGGTTTGTCTGGGGATCTTTATCTTTAAATCCAATGCTGCTTCAGAAATCGACAAAAAGAAGCAGGATGAGCTTTTCAAGAAAGTACAGCTGTTTTCCGATACTTTATCGATCATCCAAACTGATTATGTCGACGAGATAAACGCCAAAGACCTTATTTACGGAGCGCTCAAAGGGATGCTTTCTTCTTTAGATCCGCATAGCCAGTTCATGGACCCGGAAACCTACACTGAACTTAAGATTGACACTGAAGGCAGGTTTGGCGGCCTCGGGATCGAGATTACGCTCAAAGACGGCCTGTTAACTATCGTTACCCCTATTGAAGATACCCCCGCCTGGAATGCCGGGATCAAAGCAGGTGACAGGATCGTCAAGATCAATAATGAGATCACCCGCGACATGACCCTTACCGACGCGGTAAAAAAACTCCGGGGAAAACCGGGAGAAGCGGTCACGATAACAGTATTACGTGAGAGCGAGAAAAAGATACTGGAACTCAAGATCGTGCGTGATATCATTAAGATCAAAGATATCAAAGAATGCCGGATACTTGAAGAGGGTATCGGCTACATCCGCCTGATCGAATTCCATGAAAATACCCCTGATGATCTCAATACGAGATTAGATGATTTAAGAAAACAAGGATTAAATGCTTTGATCTTGGATTTACGGAATAATCCCGGCGGCCTTTTGGATTCCGCGGTCAAAGTTACTTCTCAATTCATTGAAAAAGGAAAGATCGTAGTTTCAACAAAAGGGAGAAAAACCTCTCAAAACCTCGAGTTCTACGCCAATATTTCCCATCCGTGCCTGAACATACCTATGGTAGTAATGATCAATGAAGGGTCAGCTTCAGGCAGCGAGATCGTCGCGGGGGCATTACAGGATTATAAACGGGCGATTATCGTCGGAACCAAATCGTTTGGAAAAGGCTCTGTCCAAACAGTCCTTCCCTTAAGCGATGGTTCAGCGTTGCGGCTTACAACCAGCAAATATTTTACCCCGTTAAACAGGGTTATCCACGGAAAAGGCGTGATGCCTGATATTCTTATTGAAGAGGCAAAAGTGCAGGTTTCCGCAAAGAATGAAGGCAAAAATAAAGATAACAATAACGACATATTCGAAGATATTGAAAATAAAGATCAAAACAAGAAAGAAAAACCGGCAAAGGCGGAAAAAGAAGAAAAAGCGGAAAAAGAAGAAAAACAGGAAAAACAGAATAAAGTCTTTGACTATAAGACTGACAACCAGTTATTGAACGCTATCGATATCCTGAAAGCTATTAAGATCTACAAAAGTATTGATGAAAAAGAAGCAGTAAAAGAAAGCGGCAAATAGCACGGTCTATGGAAAATAATAAAACATATAAAATCATTATCGGCGTACTGCTCTTTCTTATCATCGCGCAATGGATTATGATCAGTAAAAAACAAAAACCGGTCATTACCGAGCGGCTCCCGGTCAAACCAAAAGCTAAGATCGCCATTGTGATCGATGATTGGGGGTATAATACCAATAATCTTGACATCGCCGAGCAGATCAAATACCCCCTGACGGCTTCAATACTGCCGAACCTGCCCTATTCCCGCATAATGAGCGAAGCATTACATAAAGCAGGATTTGAAATCATCCTCCATTTGCCGATGGAATCCCATGACAAGTTAAAATTGGAAAAGAATACCATTTTGACGAACTTAAACGAAGAGGCGGTCCGCACGATCATTACTCAGGATGTTGAAAGCCTTTCACACGTGCAAGGAGTATCGAACCATATGGGGTCCCGCGCTACTGAAAACAGCCGGACGATGGGCTTCATATTCAATGATTTAAAAAAGAAAAAACTCTACTTTCTCGATAGTTTTGTTTCTTCGCAATCTGTCTGCGGCTCTTTAGCAGGCAAACTCGATATTCCGTTCGCCAAACGCGACATTTTTCTTGATAATGAAACAGAAAAAGAATATATCCAGCAGCAAATCTATAAACTTAAGAAAAAGGCTGATAGGTACGGCCAGGCAATAGGCATTGGGCATGACCGCAGGTCCACATTGTTGGTCTTAAAAGAGCTGCTTCCTCAATTACAAAAAGCCGGATATGAACTCGTATTTGTTTCCGAATTAGTCCGTTAAAATAAAAGTAAAATCAAATCCTTTTAAGAGTATGAATGTATTAGGCATCGAAACTTCGTGCGACGAGACTGCTGCCGCTGTTGTAAAAGACGGCAAATATATACTTTCAAATATCATCAGTTCAAGCCTGCAGTTCCATAAAAAATACGGCGGGATCATTCCTGAAATAGCTTTTCGCATGCAGCTGGAAGCTATAACAGGAGTTGTCAATTGCGCGGTAGAAGACGCGGGGATCACGGCCAAAGAGATAGACCTTATCAGCGTGACCGCAAGCCCCGGGCTTATGGGATCGCTTTTGACCGGGCTATCTTTTGCAGAAGCATTGAGCTTTAGTTTGAACACTCCCCTGGTTAAAGTAAACCATCTCTATAGCCATATATACGCTGGTTTCCTTGAAAAGAATATCCCGA
>CAZPNW010000082.1:0-17409 GCA_964588175.1 uncultured Planctomycetales bacterium | reverse complement strand
CTGAAACATCCCACTCATAGATCTTTTCATACAGAGCATCTGCATCGCTTTTAAGGTTAGTCCATAGTCCATGGTCCATAGTCGATGGCTTTTTACTTTTGCCTTTTGGCTTTTTACCTGTGACTTGTGACCTGTGACTTGTGACCTGCGCAACGTACTCCCGCGTGATCTCATCAGGCTCGATAATACCCGCCCGGGCACCGGCTTCAATCGCCATATTACTCATGGTAAACCTGCCGTCCATCGGCAGTTTACGGATGACCGGGCCGGAAAACTCCATAGCCTTATATAATGCGCCATCAACGCCGATCTCACCGATAGTATACAAGATCAGGTCTTTTCCTTCCACCCACCGGGGCAATCTACCTTTATAAACAAATTTTATTGATGCCGGGACTTTCAACCAGATCTTCCCGTCAACAAAACCGCGCGCCAGGTCGGTAGAACCGACTCCTGTCGAATAACACCCTAACGCCCCATAAGTACAGGTATGAGAATCAGCGCCAATGACCAGGTCCCCCGGTTTAACCAAGCCCATTTCCGGAAGAAGCGCATGTTCGATCCCCATGCAGCCTATTTCGAAATAATTCTTTATCTTCTGCTGGGCGGCGAACTGAGCTAATATCTTGCATTGATTAGCGCTTCTCAGATCTTTTGCCGGAGCAAAATGGTCAGGCACTAATACGATCTTATCCTTATCGAATACCTTGGTAAAACCGGCCTTCTTGAATTCTTCGATCGCTAAAGGAGCGGTAATATCATTACCAAGCGCCAAGTCAATATCAGCCTCAATAAATTCACCCGGCTTGATAGTTTTATTCTTGGTATGGGCCAGTAATATTTTCTCGGCTATAGTATAACTCATAATCGTTTGGTTCGTTAATTTCGTTTCGATCGTTGAGGCCGTTAGTCGCGTTGGAATCATTTTATCGTTAACGTTACTAAAAAAACTTACGGAAACAACGATATGAACGAAATTATCCCTTGAATTTCTTCACTACGACAGTGGCGTTATGGCCGCCAAAACCCAAAGAATTAGACAACGCAACTTTCACTTCGGCTTTTCGTGCCACATTGGGGACATAATCGAGGTCGCAATCAGGGTCAGGGAACTCATAATTGATCGTAGGAGGAACAACATTATCTCGAATGCTTAAACAAGAGGCAATGAATTCAACGCCGCCGGCAGCCCCTAACAGATGCCCGGTCACTGATTTTGTCGAAGAAACCATTACTTTCTTGGCGTGAGCCTGCAAAGCTTTCTTAATTGCCAACGTTTCAACTTTATCATTTAATTTTGTCGAAGTCCCATGCGCGTTAATATAATCGACATCATGAGGATTTATTTTAGCGTCATTCATTGCCCGGCGCATTGCCAGTGAAGCGCCATATCCTTCAGGGTCAGGAGCGGTAATATGATAGGCGTCACAGGACATGCCGAAACCGGCTACTTCAGCATAAATACGCGCGTTCCTTTTCTGAGCATGCTCTAAGGTCTCCAAAACCACTATCCCGGCGCCTTCGGCCATGACAAAACCATTACGCTCCCGGTCAAAAGGCCGGCTTGCTTTCTCGGGGGCATCATTACGGGTCGACAGCGCCTTTAACGCGCAAAAACCACCGACCCCTAAAGTCGTGATACAACTTTCCGTACCCCCCGTCACCATAACATCGGCATCACCGCGTTGCAATATTCTCAAAGCTTCTCCAATAGAATGGTTTCCCGAAGCGCACGCGGTCGTAACACATGAATTCGGGCCTTTAAAACCGAAAATAATACCGACATGGCCGCTTGCCTCATTGACGATCAACATAGGGATGAGAAACGGAGAAAGACGCGATGGCCCTCCTTTAAGATATACCTGATGTTCCTCTTCAATAATACGCAGGCTGCCGATACCTGAACCGATGATGACTCCGATACGTTCTCTATCTTCTTTTTCCAGATCTAAAGCAGCATCGGCGATCGCTTGTTTCGAACAGGCGATCGCGTATTGCACAAATTTCTCCATACGGTGCATATCTTTCTTGGAAATCCCGTAAAGCAAATGATCGAATCCTTTGACCTCTCCGGCAATATGGCTGTCGAAAGCAGAAGCGTCAAAAGTCGTTAGCGGGCCTATCCCTGACCTCCCCTCCTTTAATGAATCCCAAAAGGAAGAGACATCATTTCCGACCGGAGAAATTATCCCTAAACCTGTAACAACTACTCTGTTTTCCATAGTTTTTTTAAATTGAAATGGATTTCCCGAAAATACCTGGCATACTCAGGGGGATTCGGAATGGCTCACACTAAAACTTACCCCGCCAAATGAAACGGCGGGGTATGATTCCCGAAGAATGGGGAACTATATATTAATATTACTTATTTGACTTTTCTTCGATATATTTTACAGCATCACCGACTGTGGTGATCTTTTCGGCATCTTCATCAGGGATCTCGATACCGAATTCCTCTTCAAACGCCATAACCAATTCAACGGTATCCAATGAATCTGCTCCTAAATCATCAATAAATGATGCTTCAGGCGTAACCTCTTCAGGTTTAACACCCAACTGTTCCGCTATTATTGATTTTACTTTATCAGCAACTGCCATTCTTTTTTCCTCCTTTGTAACCACCTATACACGGGTCATGAGCACGCCGTGTTTCTTGTGGCTTAAACCATAACCATACCGCCATCAACGATCAACGTCTGGCCGGTAATGTAATCTGCTTCACGAGAAGCTAAAAACAAACACGCATTTGCTACATCTTCAGGGCTGCCCAGCTTCCCTAGCGGGATATTCGTTAACATCTTATCCTTTAATTCTTGAGGCAGTTTTGCCGTCATCTCTGTCTGAATAAACCCCGGAGCTACCGCATTCGCGGTTATATTACGGGAAGCGAATTCCCGTGCCGTGGTTTTTGTCAGAGCAATAATGCCTGCCTTGGAAGCAGAATAATTTGCCTGCCCTGCGTTACCTATTACCCCGATAATAGAAGCGATATTGACGATCTTGCCCGCCCTTTGCTTTATCATCGGTTTGGATACGGCTTTGATACAATTAAACGTACCTTTCAAGTTCACATTGATCACCGCATCCCACTCAACCTGGCTCATTCTCAAGATAAGATTATCTTTAGTGATACCAGCGTTGTTAACTAATATATCAATCCTTCCGAATTTGTCAAGAATTTTGTTAATTGATTCTTCAACTTTCGCGTAATCCGTCACATCCAAAAGAATACCGAGGGACTTTCTTCCCATTCCTTCGATTTCCTGCGCAGTTTTCTCGGCTTCCTGAACATTGACATCTCCGACTGCGATATGCGCTCCTTCTTGGGCGAATAAAAGCGCGATTGACTTGCCTATTCCCCGCGCGCCGCCTGTTATCAACACCACCTTATCTTTCAAACGCATTTGTACCTCTCCTGCTTCTAGGCTCCCTGATTATTAATTAAAGCTATGATATCTTCTTTTTTCTCTATATTACGGCAAACCGCACTTTCGTTAATACGGCGCAAAAGCCCCTTTAAAACCTTCCCCGGGCCGAATTCAATAAATTCATTGACCCCCTGCGAGGAAATAAACCGCATAGAATCTTCCCACAGGACGCTTGAAGCCACCTGTTTAATTAAGCAATCTTTTATTTCTGCCGCAGAAACAACCGGTTGAGCAGTCACATTACTGATTACCGGAATTTCCGGTTTACGGAGAGTTATTTTCTCTAATTCCTGCGCTAATTTCAAAGAAGCGCCTTTCATAAATGATGAATGGAACGCCCCGCTTACCTCTAAAAGTATAACTTTTCTGGCACCGGCAGCTTCAGCGGCTTTAACCGCTTCCTCTATCTGGGTTGCTGCGCCGGATATAACAATTTGTCCGGGGCTATTGATATTAGCAACTTCAACATTTGTATCCCGGCAGACTTTCCTGACTGCGGCCAATTCTAATCCCATAAGAGAAGCCATCTTGCCGGGTGATTTTAACGCCTCTTCTTCCATAAATTCGCCGCGGCGCCTGACTAAACCAACCGCATCCTCAAAACTCAGCGCTCCAGCGGCTACAAGCGCTGAATACTCACCCAAGCTCAACCCCGCGACATAACTTGTGTCTTGCCTGCCTGCCGGACAGGCAGGTGTCTTGTGACTTGTGACTTTCTTATAAGCTTCGTACGCCGCTATCGTCATCGTCACAATAGCCGGCTGGCAATTCTTGGTTTTCTTTAATTCTTCAGGCTGGCCTTCAAAACACATCTTTGAAATAGAAAAACCGAGAACTTCATCAGCCTTATCAAAGACCGCCTTACTTTCGGGAAAAGCCTCATAGAGATCTTTCCCCATACCTATATATTGCGACCCCTGGCCCGCGAACAAATACGCTTTTTTTCCCATTATTTTTAACTTTTGGCTTTTAGCTTTTAACTTTTGACTTTCTTACCTACCACTTTATTACGCACGCCCCCCAAACTAACCCGGCGCCAAAAGCATCCAAAAGAACAATATCGCCTTTCTGAACTCTGCCTTCCCGAACCGCTTCACACAAAGCGGTAGCTGTAGAAGCGGAAGAAATATTGCCATACTTTTCTATATTCAAATAGATCTTATCTTCAGGTAATCCAAGCCGCTTCGCGACAGCTAAAATAATACGGATATTTGCCTGATGAGGGATCAAACAAGCTATATCGTCACAACTCAAGTTCGCTTTCTCTAAAGCTTTTTCCGCGGCGTCAGACATGATCTTAACTGCCAGCTTAAACAATTCATTCCCGCACATTTTCATATAATGCATGCGGCCCTCAAGCGTCTTATGGGTAGCGGGATTCCGAGAGCCGCCTCCCGGCAAATTCAATATATCAGTATAGGTTCCGTCACAACCCAGATACGTTGAAAGGAACCCTCCGGTTTTAACTTCTCCGAGAACCGCAGCTCCCGCACCATCACCGAATAAAACACAGGTATTACGGTCTTCCCAATCGGTAACCGTTGAAAGCACCTCTGAACCGATAACCAGGATATGTTTATAACAGCCGCGCGCGATAAACTGCTGGGCAGTGACCAGCCCATACACAAAGCCGGCACAGGCTGCTGAGATATCAAAGGCCGCGGCATTCTTGGCCCCTAACTTTGCCTGCACGAACGCGGCGGTTGAGGGAAACTGCATATCAGGTGTGATCGTCGCCACAATGATCAGCTCCAGATCAAGAGGCTTGATCCCGGCATCCTTAAGAGCTTCTTCAGCGGCTTTCACCGCCAACTCAGACGTTGCTTCATGTTTAGCGGCAATGCGCCTTTCCTTAATACCGGTACGCGTGGTGATCCATTCATCGGATGTATCAACCATTTTCTCAAGGTCCGCATTCGTCAGGACTTTCTTCGGCAAATATTCCCCTACCCCTATAATACCGACTTTCTTCATAGTTTCGTTAATCCTTTTATTGCCGGGCTTGTGTGTGTATCGCCTCTAACATCTTCTCATTAAATTTACGCTCTACTTCTTCCTTGGCAACACGGATAGCATTCTTGATCGCCTTCACATTCGAACGGCCATGGCCGATAATGACCACTCCGTTGACCCCTAATAAAGGCGCGCCGCCATATTCAGAATAATCGATCTTTTTCTTAAAATTACCCAGGTTGTTCTTCAAGAAAAGCAGGCCGATCTTGCCCCACAAGTTGCTCATTAAATGCCTTTTCAAAAAGATCTGCATAGTTTCTGCCAGGCTTTCAGAGACCTTAAGCGCAACGTTGCCGACGAAACCGTCACAGATGATAATATCGCATTTCCCGGAAAAAAGATCCTTGCCTTCGACATTACCGATAAAATTAAGTTTGCTTTTCTCAAAAAGCTCGCCTGTTTCTTTAAGAAAACCCGTCCCCTTCGTTTCTTCTTCTCCGATATTTAAGAGGCCCACGGTCGGAGTAGCCTTATTCAGGATACAACTGGTATAGGCGCTTGCCATGATCCCGTATTGTAAAAGCTGCGACGGTTTCGGGTCGATATTCGCGCCGACATCCATTATCAGAGAGAAATCTTTTACCGTAGGCAAAACAATGGCAATGCCCGGGCGTTCAACGTCCGGCAGAAGCCCCAGGCTTAACGTCCCGGCGCAAACCACAGCGCCGGTATTTCCTGCGCTAAAGAACGCGTCACCTTTACCGTCCCTCACCAGGTTCAATCCCACGACAATAGAAGAATTCCTTTTCCTGCGCACGCTGGTGGCAGGAGACTCATGCATTTCAATGACTTCCTGGGAAGGATGAATAGAAATAGCGCTGCCGGAATACTTATTCTTCTTCAGCAGCGCTTCTATTTTTACCTGATCACCGACCAGGACAACTTCGATCTGATACTCTTTAACCGCAGCGATAGCCCCTTCGATAACCACATCAGGGGCATAATCACCACCCATGGCATCTACAATGATCTTCATAGTATCCCTTTTTTATAGAGGACCGTTATACCATAAAACAGGAAACGTCCCTGGCTTTTACATACGCTTTAAGGCATCCGCACAATGAATACCTATAAATAAAGCCGGGCAACGAAAGAATAAAGCTCTTAACTTTTCTTTTTCTTCTCTTTGACCGCAATCTCGACAACCGATTTGCCGTTATAATAGCCGCAAACCTTACAAGCGTGGTGGGCTAAACGAGGCTGTTTACATTGAGGACACGGGCTCAGGTTCACCTTGCTTAATTTCCAATGCGTTCTGCGCTTCTTACCCCGCGTTTTAGAATGTCGTTTCTTTGGTAGTGCCATTTAATTTCCCCCTTTGTTCATTTCACGGATATTGTTTTATGCGTTGATTTGGCCTTCTTTTTTACAACCGCAATCACCTTCATTTAAATTCTTACCGCAGCTCATGCATAACCCCCGGCAATCGGGCTTGCATAACGGTTTTATAGGATAATCCAAAAGTATTTCCTGCCTGATATCCGGAGTTAAATCAATAATACGGTCTGATTTCTCAACCTGATAATTCAATTTCAAGTCTTTTACAAAATCAACGTCAAACTCTTTCAGGCACCGGCTACAGATAAACGTCGTAAAGGTATGCAATGCGACGTCCACCGTCACGGCATTGGTGATCTTAAAAATATCGGCCTTAATGCGCAGCGGAGACTTGAATTTGACGATCTCGGTATCAAGATCAAAAATCGACGGGTCAGTCGCTTCTTCTAATGTCACTCCCTCAGGCGGTATTTGATCAGCATATACTTTCATTCTCAAAACCCCTCCCGGTAATCACCATAAAACCCCGCAATACGCGCTTTATCGTGATCCCCGCAATTTCTTTTGTAATGCCTTTTCGACAAAATCAGGGACAAAAGCGGATAGATCAGCCCCAAATGAACCTGCTTCTTTTAAAAGCTTTGAGGAAAGATAACTATAGGATTCCTGAGGCATCAGAAAGATCGTTTCAATATCAGCGGCAAGCTTTCTATTAGTTAACGCCATTTGAAATTCATACTCAAAATCAGAGATCATCCGCAAACCGCGTATCAATACTTTCGCTTTTTGTTTCCTTGCGAAATCAACCACTAATCCGTTAAAATGACTAACAGTCACATTTTTAAGGGAAGCGGTTACTTTTTCCAACATGCCAACCCGCTCATGAACATTAAAAAGCGGTTTTTTATGGGGATTATGCGCGACTGCGACTATAACCTCAGGAAAAATCTCTTGCGCTCTCTTGATAAGATCGATATGGCCGTAGGTAACCGGATCAAACGTACCGGGATAAATAGCTCTTTGACGCATATAATTCTCGCGAAAATCAGTTTTTCTGATAAAACGACAATACGGTATCTCCGTATATTGACTGCCTCAGGAGCTTGAGCGCCCCATAATTTTCCAGGACGTTATCCCGTTTACAATGCTGAACGATCACAAAACCATAAGGGGTTAATATATCATAAGCCCCTAATATTTGCAAGGCTTTTTTTGACAATGATTCGCCTGTATCCCGCATATCCACGGGACTTTCCCGATGATGCCTCGCCCCTGCCTCAGCGCCTGCTGCCGGCTGCTTGTGTTTATAATACGGCGGATCCAGAAAAATAATATCAAATCGTTGCTTATTCCTGAATAATAAAGGGATGGCCTCTAAAACATCTTTATTGATGATCTCTGTCTGGGATTCTTTACTCCCGGCAAGGGCATTCAAGGCGCGTTCCAATTTTAACGCCTTATTTTTAAAGTCAGGGATTGAGCTCTCATGTTCCTTAACCCGGGGAGCCAAAGAAGACAGGTTTTGCTGGATACAGTGGACACATTGCCTGTCTTTCTCCACAAAAACAGCCTTTTTGACCCCTAAAGATAACCCTTCCATCCCCACAGAACCGGAACCCGCGAACAATTCCAGGAATACTAAACCTTCCACATCGCCCAAAATATCAAATAAAGCCTTTTTTACCATATCTTGCGTAGGCCTTATATGGCGAGGAGCCTGAAATTTCTTTCCTTTATATTTGCCGGAAATGACCCGCATAAACTATACTCCTTTTTTCTCCTGCCTCCAACGCTTATCCAGTCAGCATGAACTTTTTGTATTCAGGGAATCGTTGCAGCAACTTTTCCTTTAAAGCGAGGCTATTGCGTTCCTTTAGATCCGGGTCATGCTCCGTAAGCCTTATCGCTTCCTCCCGGGCAGTCTTTAACAAATGCATCTGAGTAAGCGGATTGCCGATCTTAAGTTCATTCAAACCGTGCTGACGGCTTCCGAAAAACTCTCCCGGTCCGCGGATCTTTAGATCTTCTTCAGCTATATGGAACCCGTCCCGGTATTTTACCATTGCTTCAAGGCGCGCTTTTGATTCTTCGGTCTTAGCCTCTGATATCAATAAACAAAAAGAGTCACTCACGCCTCTACCGACCCTGCCGCGCAACTGATGCAATTGGCTCAAGCCAAAACGCTCGGCATGCTGAATGATCATACAGGTCGCGCTGGGAACGTCGATACCTACTTCCAATATAGTAGTAGCAACAAGAAGGTCCAATTCTTTATTCCTGAATTTAAGCATGACCGCGTCCTGTTCTTCTTTTTTAAGCTTACCATGAATAAGCCCTAACCGAAAATCCTTAAAATCCCCTGCCTTAAATTGCTCATACATCTTTTTAGCGCCGGCGATATCCAAAGCGTATGATTCCTCGATCACGGGATATACAATGAATACTTGATTACCTTGCCGCATCTGCTCTCGCGCGATGGTATAAGCACTGCGTTTGGTCATCTGGGTAAAATTCCTGGTCGTAATGACAGGCCGGCCAGGAGGCAATTCATTAATAACAGAAATATCCATATCTCCATACAAAGTAATTGCCAGTGTCCGGGGGATCGGAGTTGCAGTCATGATCAAGACATCAGGATTTAAGCCCTTCTTGGGCAATAACGCCCGCTGCCCAACACCGAACTTATGTTGTTCATCGATAATAACAAGCCCTAACCTCTTAAATTCAACAGATTCTTCCAGTAAGGCATGCGTGCCCAAGACTAAATCGACACCGCCTTCATTTATCTGGTTAAATAGGCGCTCTTTTACTTGTTTTCCTCCACTACTAGTCAATAATGCCATACGTATCTGGGACAGCGCACCACCTGCCACAACAAAGCGTTGCGCGATATTTTCATAATGCTGTCTGGCTAAGATCTCAGTGGGAGCCATAAAAGCTACCTGATAACCCCCTTGTATAGCCATAAGACTGGCAATTACCGCGACAACCGTCTTACCGGATCCCACATCTCCCTGTAAAAGCCGCTGCATTACCTGAGGCTTATGCATATTCACCTTTATCTCCGCAAGGGCATTTAATTGGCCTGCAGTCAAACGAAACGGCAATTTCTTTATAAAACTGTTTACCAACTCCCCTTCCACCGTATGAGCGATACCATTCTTTTCCTGCCTCTTTAACTTGCGTAAAGCAAGCGGCAGCTGAAAAAGCAAAAATTCCTCAAAAGAAAGCCGCCTATACGCCTCTTTCTGTGATTCCTGATCTTCAGGAAAATGGATATTAACCAGACTTTTGGCAAGATTTAACAAATCATTACGCGCCCGCACATCATAGGGCAAAAAATCATTAAGGCTTGTCAGATGCTCATCAAGGACAAGCTTGATCAAACGGCGGAAACTTCTCTGGCCGATCCCCGCGGGCAGCGAATAAACAGGGACGATCCGGCCCATATGCAAAGATTCATCCTGCTCTATCCCCTCCTGGATATTTTCAGCAATAATCTCAAACTCAGGAGAGCTCATCTGCAGCCTGCCGGCATAACGCTCGACTTTACCGTACAAGATCAACCCCTGTCCGGCTTTAAAATATTCATGCAGATACGGCTGGTTAAACCAGACGCAATAAACGATCCCGGTCTGGTCGGTAACCGCGGCTTCCACGATACTGAAACCCCGCCTGCGAAACGAGCGGCGCTGGCCGCGGGCAACGATCTGCGCCTTGATCGTATACACAGCTCCCTCTTTGAGATCGGCGATGCGGCTGAATTGAGCGCGATCCTCATACCGGCGAGGGAAATAATACAACAGGTCTTCTATTGAATAAACGCCTATTTTATTGAACGTCTTTTCTCTTTTAGGCCCCACGCCTTTAAGATAGCGGATAGGGATATCGTTGGGTTTTTCCATTACAGTATTATAATATATAATGAAATAGGGGTAAAGGGATATCCGGGGAGCTGGTGCTCCGGTCACAGGTCACAGGACACACGTGATCCATAGAAAATGGAAATCCGGTAAACCGAAAATCCGGGACTAGGGGATCCGGGAATCGGGGGATCAAGATTAACCTATGATAAAATTGACACTCCTATCCATTCAGAAGTGTCAACAGATCTCCAAACGTGTACAGCTAACGGATGGCTTGGTTTAGTTTTGAGCAGGGCGTCCGAGGCACCGAGCGGGCATGGATGCCCCTCGGAAACATTATCGGGCAGAGCGAGGTGCCGCAGGCGAGCGCAGTTTTTCCTCGCCGGGGAAAAACAAGCGTCCCTGCGAAAAACAAACCAAGACAGCCGTTACCTCATATATAATCATTAAGAACGAAAAAACCGCCAGATTCATTATAAAACCAAAATCTGATTTTCAAGAAAGTCAAAAGCCAAAAGAAAAAGTAGTGATCAATCTTTACTTTTAACTTTTGGCTTTTAACTTTTGACTTATTTATCTAAGCCGATTACAGCTTTGCCAACGCTACCTGGCGTGAATCGAGTATCACCAGCGTTTCGCGCAGCGCAGCAGAACTTTCCGTCATATCTTCTTCCTGCAAACGGCAGATATCAG
This sequence comes from uncultured Planctomycetales bacterium, assembly GCA_964588175.1. Taxonomy (GTDB): domain Bacteria; phylum Omnitrophota; class Gorgyraeia; order Gygaellales; family Profunditerraquicolaceae; genus JBAZTA01. The sequence continues at coordinate 6,131 of CAZPNW010000082.1, read as the reverse complement.
CGACACAAACAACCAGGTCATTTATCCTGGACTGTAACTCGCCTTTCTGAGAACACGCTGCCACCAATTCCTTAACACGTTCACCTGAAGGAATTATACCGCTGGCAACCATATTTTTGATCCGGCCGATCTCAACATCCAGGTTAATATTCGCTAATTCACCTTTGCTTAAGACCGGGAGCTTTAAATTAAGCCCTTCGAAACTACCCATGGGTTTAGTGATAATATTCATCGTCCGGAAATCGATACCACCTTTTTTTCCTATAGGAGAACCGGCTGTTCTGGCACTCTCTTGCTGGGTAAGGGCAGAACCATTAGATTCCAAAGATGCTGATAATGCTTCCAATGCTGCCGCGGCATCACCAAAAGCCTTCCGGATACTGGTAGTCATACTGCTATCTTCCGCGACCACTTGCCGCAGGTCTTTCACCTTAGCTTCAATTGCACTTCGGATGATCGAGATATCAGCAGAGCCAAAAGACGCGCCGTCATTCTTAACTACCGGCTCAGCCCCGCCTGATTCACGCATTTCCAAAGCCCGCAGTAGGTTATGGTAAAAAGAATAGAGATTGGTCTGACGGTTTAAATAAGCGTCGCTGACATGAGGAAACCATCTGCCCGCGATGCTTTGCACTGCCGACAAACCTTCAAGAACCACGCTCTTATACACGGAATCCGCGCTTTGCGCTTCGGTCGAAGAGCTGGAATTGGCAGCTTTAAGCTCCAATAACTGCTCGCCGATCTCATGCACCTTCTGACGCACCTTATCAGCAGCAGAAATCGTCTTGCCGATTGCTTCCGTATAGAGACGAACCACAGGTTCAGTCCCGGAGAAGCGGATACACAGCCAAGAACCATCGGTAAAAACCACCTTGTAACCGTCAGCAAAAATAGATTCGGCTATTTTCTTACCTCCTAGCTCAGTGATCGAACCATCGAGAAGCTTTCCCTTCAATTCATCCAACTGCGCCTTCAACTGCGCCTTCAACTCAGGTATCTTATCAAGCGACGTTTTAGCCCGCAGGTCAACACCTCCCCTATTATAGGCAAAAAAGCCGATCTCTGCCTGCAATTTCCCGGCCAACTGCTCAGGAGTAGCTTGAGAAACAGCGTTGATCTCAACCATCTTAAAACCGGCAACTAAAGCATCTTTTTCCAATACTACATACTTCGGATCTTTCTCCTGACTCTTAATATTGAGGCCTTGTGATTCCTCTCCCGCGATAACCGCAGGAGTATTAGAATCAGCCAGGAGGTATTGATTGAACCATTTAAAACCAACCTTGGTCACGTACAACGGACAGAACCAACGCTCAGCGATAGCTTTCATCATATGAGAAGTAGGTATCGTAGTAGCAAGGGCAATGTTTTCTTCTTTGACAAAAAGCTTGATCAAAGCAATGAGTTTTTGATAGGTAGCATCTTTATCAATAAAAGAATCCAGATCATTAATAGCTACGCCTGATTTAGCCAACAAAGCGGCGACATCTTTTCTGCCCTGGTTATGGGTGAGCCATTGAATAAATCTTTGCTGCACCAAATACTGAGCTTCAACGGCAAAGGTCATATTGGGATCGATAAAATTACCTTCCGCGGAAACCACGCCATTCCTATCCGCGTCCGGGTCAGCAGAGATCGCGATCGCCTTTTTCCCTTGCGCCCTTAACTCATTGACGCGGAAAATCAAATGCTTTGAATATTCTGCTGCCGGCTCAGGCCTGTCAGGTTTTGTTACACCTGTTTCAGGATCCCATTGCGAAAAGCTCGGATCAGGTTCAGCGTTAATGATCTCATACTGCACGCCTTCCTTTAACCCAATAGAATTCATAATGGCACGGTAATATTCGGTAGCTGAACCATGCTTTGGATCTATAACAACGTAATCGAGCACTCCTTTTTCGAATGCCGAAGCTATCGCCCTGAAATCGATTATTTCCTGTAATGCCTCTATATAGAGAGGAGCTACTTTGTCCATGCCCAGGGTCGCAATATTACGGCCATGACGATTTTGATCAAACGGATTATCGTGTTTTGTTTCCCGCAGGACATTGATGTTCTTCTGCAAAGGATCGGTGATCTCTTCTTGCGCAGGCCCGGAATGCGCGGGATTAAACTTCAGGCCGTTATTATTGATTTCAACAACCGACCCGTCGTCTTTGGTGATCTGGTAACCGCGGCCGGGATTATGTGATGCGGTAAAATACAATGAGCCCGCTGTCTTGAGCCTTCCGATCAACACTGAAATAACCGGCAAAGGAGAATAATGATCGACAAAATAAACTTCGATCCCCAGCGACGCGAGTTTCTCGGCCGCCATTCTGCTGAGATCCAAATTGGTATACGGACCGGTCGCACGGGTATCGCCGCTGATAAGCACGCCTTTTCTGCCCGGATTTCCTGCCTCTTGCAGGCGGATCTGTTCGGCAGCAGCAGTTACGGTTGCGTAAAAATCATTTAAGAACCATTCCTGCATGAACACGCCGTCTTTCATATACTGGCTTTCATCAAAACGCCAGCCGGAAGTACCGAACTTAATGGGGTTCTTCGTAACAAATTCAGCATATGAAGTAATAGCCGATGAGCTAAACCGGGGTATTAAAGGTTTATCCTCATCCTCTTCAGACGTGACCACTGCCGCACCCGCTTGCGCTGGGGAAGCAGGACCACTTAAGAACTTCTGCACCTGAGCAAAGAATTGCTGCATATCATTTACAGCACCATCCGTTGTCGTATCCGCGGTAATAAGCACCGCTTTACGGTTTTTAGCAACCAACGCCTTCACAGTACCTATGGTCTGCGCTTTGATGAGATTCTCTGAATATTCAAGAGCGCTTGGCTGATCTACCTGCATAGGCATAAAATAAGTCGACAAGAACATTTCTCTTCCGGCTTCGATATTCTGATGGAAAGAATGGTTCTTATCCGGGCCCTCGCCTAACTTTGAAGCCATTTTTAAGCCGCTGGTAAAGATATCATACCGGGCAGAATCCAATACTTCCCTCAACCCGGTAGTCATTCTCCCGTAGGACATAAACTCAAGCGCCTCAAAACCCGGTCTGCTCTTAAGGAGATTAATGATTGCCGCATAGACCGCAGGCGCGTTATTGATATCAGCCCCCAAGTTCTCCAACTCAGCATTCAGCTCTCTTTCACCGATATGATGAGTTGCCAGAAGCGGGCCGTAATATACCTTCAAAGCATTAAACGTAGAATACTTCCATTCAGCGGGAACAGAAACCTTTGCTCCCGGAGCTAACTGGGACATAACTTCACGGGTCCCTTTTTTATACCCTTCTACCGCCGGCTGGTCAACAAAACAGATATCCCACAAATACGCGATCGAGGCCACTGTTCTTTGGAAACCAAGCATTATACCGCCGATAGAATCTTTATCTTCAACATTGATGTCAAACAGAGGATAATTATTATCTTTCAAATACGCGCCCAACTCAGAATTTGTTTCCTCACCCTTAAAGTTTATACGGACAAAAACACGATCATTGGTATCAGTCGGCAATAAACTCTCAGAGCTTAACTTCTCTCCGTAAAAAAGCGTCACACCTTTCCCGTCTTTACCCAATGATTCTTCAAATAACTGTTCTGCCCAGATAGAAATATCCTTCATCTCTTCAGGAACGATCAAGGTCATTTTATCTTTACGTTCGTTCTTGGCATAGGAATAGAGGAATGCGGCAAGTTTAAGGAACATATCGCCGTTTTCACCCTGATTCATCTTTTGGGCAATACTTAAAACCTGCCAGACCTTTTCAGGCGCCACCAGCGCCATCGGCAGAAGGAAGATGTTTGTCGTCGGAGCGGTATAGCGCCCGCCGATATCTCCCCTACCGTTAAGCTGGATCTCTCTCTGGACATAATCCCCGGTATCCATAGGCGAGCCTTTATCAGTGACAACCCACATATGCTTTGTGACATTCAATCCTGATTGCCGCAGCAGGTCCTCAAAATACTTCTTATGAGAAACCGTCTCTTCGGTAGTCCCGGATTTACTGATCGGAATGACCAATGTTTTCGCAAGAGCATTTTCTAATGAACCTTCTTTGGCTGCTATTTCATTGAGCATATCAGCAATTACCGCCGGATCAGTGGTCCTGAGGCTGTAGATCTTTACTTCCTTCTCGCCAAAGGTGGTTTTAACCGTTTGCACCGATAACCCCGAACCGCCCATGCCGCAAAAGATCACATAGCTATATTTATTACGAATAGCTTCAGCATCATCTAAAACAGCATTGACGGCTTGAGGATTCTCAAACAACCAGTTCAGGTTCATCATACCCCACCCTAAACGGTTTGCAGTGCCGTCAAAACCGATCCTGGCAAACATTGGATCTATTTTTCTCGCTTCCTCTTGAGACAAACCATAAAGTGAATTTAAGCGTGCTTCGGCTCGTTCACGTAACAATTTATCGAAAGATTCTTTGATCACTGCTTCATTGACGATATTCAAAGGTGAAGCAGCTGAAACGACGCCCCGGGCATCTATATACGCTTGCCGCGCTAACGCCGCGGGAACAACGATCAAAGGCTTATCTCCCTCATCGCTGGCGGCCGATGCATCCATTAACGCGTATTTTAATCCCATTGCATCTTGAGCAGTAACAACAAATGTATCATTAACATAGAAACTTCTTTGCTTAAGAGACGGGGCTTGATGAATATTAACGATCCCCAACCCTGCCTCTTTTGCCCTGACAATACGGGCGTCATTTTCATTAACGTCGTCAGTAATAACCACTTTCTTAACACCGGCAAGCTTAAGGGCCTCTGCGGTAATATCAGACGTATATGCTCCCGGCTTATTGGAAGAAAGCTGATCTATCGATACTGCCAGCTCCATACCTTTCGGCAAGGACTCTTTGCTCAAATCCAAGAGATCAACCGGATTTTCACCTTTTAACGCGCGGTCAAAAAGTATCATATCAGTATCATTAACCGCGAAAAAGATGCGGATATCATTTTCCAGGTCAATACCCTGAAGATTATTATTAATAAACACGGCAAAATCCATCAGCTCGCGTAAATACGCTGCTTCCATTTTCGCCCCACCCACTTCAGCTTTCAGATTAAAGCCTAATACCGGGATACGGCCGGAAAATGTCCCGGCAGCTTTTTGGCTGCGGATAGTTTTAACTATAGTCTCGATCAAGGTTAATGCTGCTTCTTTAGTTAATGAAGCTCCTCCGATAAGTCCGCCGTCAACATTGACCATCGCCATAAGATCTGCGGCAGTCTTTGCGCTCATACTTCCACCGTATTGTATGATTATTTTATCTTCTTCACCAGGAATGATCTGAGAAAGTATCTTATTTCTAATGAATGCCTGCACCTCATCAGCTTCTGATGATTTTGCCGGACGTATGGCTTTCGGGCCGATAGCCCAGATAGGCTCATACGCGATTATGGTCATTAAGATCAGCTCTCTGGTAAGGCCGGCTAAACCTTCAGTAACTTGCGCGCGGATAAAATCCCATCCGGCTTGGGTAAGGTCGCCATTAGCATCACGCATGTTTGCCGGTTCACCCATGGCTAAAACATTGATCGTATTAAAAACATCATGTGATTGAGATAAAAGCGCATTGACCTTATTATTGTCTAAATCATATGCTTCTCTGGTTTCAGAGTGGCCGGTTAATGCGCCATCCGCGCCTAACGACCTAAGCAATACCAAATCCGATTTGTCATTCGCCTGCACCATTAAGCGTACAGGACGATATTGGCCGTCTTTCTTTGTCCATTCTCCTTGAAGAGGCGAGCCTGCAGCCACAGACTGGGCTTTGGTGACCTCAAAATGCTCCTTCGCTGATTGATAGACCGTCTCTACGATCGCTTCTTCCGTCTTGGCATCAAGCATGTTCGTCAGTTCCTGGTCATATCCACGCACTTTCTTGTCCCAGACTTTCTTTTCCTTTGTATCACTTAAATCACTTAAACCTAAAAACACCTTTGCTTCTTCGGTGATCCCAGGCTGTAATTTCGTAACCACATTCCATACTATATTCTGCCAATGCGTCCCGATATTCCCGTTCCTGATACCTACCCCTGCTAACACCGGGAACAATTCCTTCGCCGTACCAGTGATCCCATGCTGATTGATACGTATTCCCCATCTCTGA